>NZ_AKZI01000008.1 GCF_000293785.1 Rhodovulum sp. PH10
GTGCCGGCGCGCGCGGGGGACAGGCCGGAGCAAACGGAAAATCCCCCTCACCCGGACCGCTGCGCGGTCCGACCTCTCCCCGCTTGCGGGGAGAGGTGATGGTGTGGTCGGCGTGATCACGACTCCGCCCGCTCGCGTAGAAGCGCCTTCACGGTGGCGAGCAGCGCGCGCGGGCTGAACGGCTTCGTCACATAGGCGTCGCAGCCGGCGGCGCGCGCCTTCTCCTCGTCGCCCGGCATCGCATAGGAGGTGACGGCGACCAGCGGCGTCTTGGCGAGCCGCGGGTCGGCCTTGATGCGGCGCGCCGCGCGATAGCCGTCGAGCACGGGAAGCTGCATGTCCATCAAGATCAGGTCCGGCTCCTCCGACAGCGCCAGCGCGACGCCGTGCTCGCCGTCGTCGGCCTCGATCAGCATGAAGCCGGCGTGATTCAACAAGTCGCGCAGAATGCGGCGATTGTCCTCGGTGTCCTCGACCACCAGGATGCGCGCGGTCACGACGCGTTTTCCTCGGCGAGCGCCGAGGCCGGCGGCGCGCCGTCCGCGGACGAGGCGGTCGTGACCTCGGGCGCGCGCACCGGCAGGAGCACGCGGAAGGTGGAGCCGGCGCCGAGCGTCGAGTCGAGCCGGATCGTGCCGCCGTGCATCGCGACGATGCGGCGGGCGATCGCGAGCCCCAGCCCGGTGCCGCCCTTGCGGCGGGTGTCGGAGCTGTCGACCTGCTGAAACTCCTCGAAGATGCGGGCGCGGTCCCCGGCCGCGATGCCGGGCCCGCTGTCGGCGACCGCGACCTCGAACATGCCGTCGGCGGCGCCGGCCGAGATCGTCACCGCGCCGTGCTCGGTGAACTTGATGGCGTTGCCCACGATGTTGAGAAACACCTGGGTCAGCCTCCTCTCGTCGCCGGTTCCGATCGGCAGATCGTCGGCAATCGAGGCGTCGAGCGCAAGCCCCTTTGCACGGGCGAGCGACTCGCACGAGGCGATCACCGCCTCGATCACCGTGCGCAGCGCATAGTCGTCGCGGGCGAAGACGAGCTGGCCGGCCTCGATCTTGGAGAGGTCGAGCACGTCGTTGATCAGGCCGAGCAGATGGCGGCCGTTCGCCTGCACGCGCTCCAGCACCTCGACCGCCTTGTCCGGCATCTCGCCATAGAGCCCGTCGACCAGAAGCTCGGCATAGCCGAGCACGGCGTTGAGCGGCGTGCGCAGCTCGTGGCTCATATTGGCGAAGAACTGCGACTTGTGCCGGTTGGCGAGCGCCAGCGCCCGGCCGCGCTCCTCCACCTCGCGAAAGAGGGCGGCGTTGTGCATGGCGATCACCGACTGGTCGGCGAAGGTGCGCATCAGGTCGACGGTGGTCTGCGGAAAGTCGCCCTCGGCGCGCCGGTGCACCACCAGCATGCCGAGGATGCCGTCGGTGCCGACCAGCGGCAGCAGCAGCGCCGCACGAAACCCGGCCTCTTGCGCCAGCGTGCCGATCCGCTGCAGCTTGCGGGCGCCGAAATCGGGCACCGTGCGCGGCCGGCCGCTGTGCGCCACCTCGCCCATCAAGGTGCCGGCGAGCGGGATCGACAGCGTGCGCATCTCGGCGGCCAGCGCGCCGTCGAAGCCGTGCGCCTCGCCGAGCCGGAAGACGGCGGCGGCCCGGTCGTAGGAGAAGATCGCGCCGGCGTCGGCCTGGGCGAGGTCGACCGCGCGATCGACGATGGTCGACAGCACCGCCTCGAGCTCCAGCGAGGAGGCGACAGTGCGGCCGATCTCCTCGAGGGCCTTCAATTCGCGCACCGAGCGGGCGAGGCTCTTGGTGCGCTCCGCGACCGTCTGCTCGAGCCGGCTGTAGGACTGCTCCAGCCGCTCCGCCATCCGGTTGAACTCGTCGGCCAGCGCCTCCACCTCGTCGCCGGTCTTCACCGCGATGCGGTGGCCGAACTCGCCGGCGCCGAGCCGCGCCGCGCCTTCCGCCACCGCGCGGATCGGCACCGCCATCCGCCGCGCCAGCAGAATGCCGGTCAGCACCGCGAGCACGATGCAGGCGAGGATCAGCCCGGCGGTGCGCAGCAGCAGCACATAGAGCGGCTTGAACGCCTCGGCGAGCGGCTGCTCGACGAACATCAGCCAGCCGGTGTGCGGGATGGCGGCGGCGGCCGCCACCACCGTGCGGTCGGCGGCGTCGCGGCCGAAGGCGGCGAGCGTCGTGGTGTCGTCGGCCGGGCGGCCGGCGGCCTCCGACAGGATGGTGCGCACCTGCGACAGCCCGGTCATCTCGGTGCCGCGCGAGGCCCTCAAGAGCTCGGAGGCGGCGAGCAGCCGCCCGCCGGCGGCGAGCACGTAGCTGTAGCCGGTGTCGCCCACCCCGACGCCCGACACGAGCGAGCGCAGGAAGCGCAGGTCGACCTCGGCGATGGTGACGCCGGCGTCGCGGCCGGAATGGGCCATCGCGATCGCGATATAGGGGTCGACGTCGTTGCGGAACCGGACCGGCCCGATCCACACCCGGTCGGCGATCGCGCGGACGAAGCGCGGGTCGGCCGTGTGGTCGGCGCCCGACGCCGTCTCGGTGGAGAAGCGGGAGACGCGCAGGCGCTCGCGGCCGTCGCCGCCGACCTGGATCAGCTCGTCGATCGCCGGCACCTGCTGGAGCAGCAGATTGTAGTCGTTGCGGCGCTGGTCGGGCCCGGCGCTCGCGCGCGTCGCCCAGGCGATCTGCCGCTCGATCTCGGCGACCTGCTGGGCGATGCTGGCGGCGGTGGTCTCGGCGCGCTCGGTCAGCACCTCGAACACGCCGGCCGAGGTCTCGCGATAGGTGAACGCCATCTCCAGGGCGCCGTTCACCACCAGCACGAACACCGCGAAGCCGACGAAGCTGCCGACATACTTGCCGAACAGGCCGCCGCGCAGGCGTGTCCTCATGAGTGCGTTCCGTCCGCCGGTCCCGTCGCGGCGCGGAGTATAGCGCAAGCGGTACCGGGCGCACCTCGGCCGGGCTCACCTGGGCCGCGCGGACCTGGGCCTGGCGGAGGGGCGGCCGCGCGGCCCGGATCACGCCGGGGCCGCCGGGACGGGAGGCGAGCGATCAGCCGCGCATCGGCTTCAGCGCGGTCGCCCAGCGATGCAGCTCGTTCAGCAGGTCGCCGGCCGCCTGGGTCTGGATGTCGTTCGGCTGAAAGAGGCCGTCCTTCATCTGGTTGGCCACGAAGGGGATCACCACCGCCTCGACGATCGGCACCACCTTGAGCGTGGTGAGGATGCCCTTCGCGGCCTCGACCGCGCGCAGCCCGCCCGACACGCCGCCATAGCTGACGAAGCCGGCCGGCTTGTAGTTCCACTCGCTGTAGACGTAGTTCAGTGCATTCACCAGCGCCGGCGTCGGGTTGAAGTTGTATTCCGGCGTCACGAACACGAAGGCGTCGGCGGCCGCGACGCTCTCGGCCCAGCGCTTGGTGTGCTCGTGCTGGTACTTCTGCATGCGCGGATGGAACGGCTCGTCGTAGACCGGGAACTCGAAGCTCGCGATATCGACCAGATGGGCGTCGAACTTGCCGTTCTTCTTGGCGGCGTCCTGGAACCAGTCGGCGACCGGCGCGCCGACGCGGCCGGGGCGGGTGCTGGCAATGATGGTATGCAGACGAAGGGTCACGGCAAATCTCGCTTTCGGAACGGTTCTCCGGCGTCCGGGGGTGGACGTCCTGCCGACCTGTACTTAGGGACCGCCGTCCCCGTCGCAAGCTGCGCCGGCCGCCGCCGGTGCAATGGCGAAATTGCAACCACGCAAC
Organism: Rhodovulum sp. PH10; assembly: GCF_000293785.1. Lineage (GTDB taxonomy): Bacteria > Pseudomonadota > Alphaproteobacteria > Rhizobiales > Xanthobacteraceae > Rhodoplanes. Next base: position 3,775 of record NZ_AKZI01000008.1, read on the forward strand.
GGAAAACGACTTTACGGCGAGCGAACGTGCCGTCACGCAACGGGCGCGGGGCCGGCAGCGGTCTCGTGAAGGAGCGGCGCGAGGCGGGCGAAAAAGTCGGCGGCGGCCTCGTCCCAGCTCGGATGGCGGAAGTTTTCGCGGATGCGGGCCTCGTAGGGCGCGCGGGCGGCCGGGTTCTCGATCCATTCCCGCAGTGTCCGATACCAGGCGTCCGCGTCGTCGGGATCGAGGCAGGGCGAGAACGGCCCCGCCACCTCCGGCAGCGACCCGCCGGTGGAGGCGACCACCGCCTTGCCGAAATGGAACGCCTCGACCAGCGGCAGCCCATAGCCTTCGTAGCGCGAGGGGTAGCAGCAGAAGGCGCAGCCGGCATAGAGCGCGCGCACGGCGGCGTCCGACAGGCCTTCGAGCCGGATCAGCGAGCCGGCGATTCGCGGGTCGGTGTCGAGCGCCTTCACGAGGTCGTCGACCATCCAGCCGGCGCGGCCGACGAACACGAGCTTGAACCCGGTCTTTTGCGGCACGCCGTCGGCCAGCAGCCGCAGCCACGTCTCGTAGAGAAGTCGATGGCCCTTGCGCGGCTCGATGGTCGAGACGAACAACGCGAATTTCTGCGCCTCGAGGTTTTGTGGCAGGGCGCCGGCACTCGTGCCGGCACTCGTGCCCGATGCCGGCACGTCGGCGCCGAGCGGCACCACCGCGGTCGCCGCGAGCGGCAAGCCCTTGTCGCGGCAATGAGCCTGCACGTCCGCCTCGACCCGGTGCGAGTTCGTCACCACCAGATCGGCGGCCGGCAGGGCTTTGTCGAAGTAGCGGGTGAAGCCGGCGACGTCGTGCGGCTTGTAGAACTGCGGAAACAGGATCGGGATGATGTCGTAGCAGAGGATCACGAGGCGGAACGGCGTCGCCCGCTTCTGCGCGACGATCGCGTCGATGTCGGTGTGCGACCAGCCGGCGCCGGCACACACCAGAACGTCGTCGGGGCGAAACGCGACGGGTTTTGCCGCCAAGCGGTCGAGTGGCAGGAAATCGCGCCGGCTGCCGTCCGGCTTCACCATGAAGCGCCGGTATTTGGCCGACATCAGCCGCCGCTGGAGCCGGTCGATCGCCTCCGCCGCGGCGGGCGTCGCGGCATCGAGCCGCCGGCGCTCCAGCGCTTGCAGCGCCATGTGCCGGGTCTGCAGGAGCCAGCGCGCGGCCGGCCGCAGCGGTGCCGGGATCGCCTCGCTCTTGCGCTTGCCCGCCCGGCCGGGATCACGGATCCCCAGCGTGTCGAGCACCGCGTCGCCGGCGAGGAATTTTTGCGTGGTGGCGTCGGGCAGCGCGAGATAGCGCCGGCTCGCCGGATCGAAAAAGACGCCGACCGTGCCGGGGCGGGCAAACGCGTAGCGGGCGAGCTCGCGCTCGACGCGCAGAATGCCGACCGGCGGGCCGGACCAGCGGGCCGTCCACGACAGATCGAGCAAAATGCGGGGAATGCCTTCGGGCCTCATCGTGGCCTTGCGCTCGCGCGCATCGACTTGCACGCACGCATCGACTTGCACGGGCGCCGGGACCGGAGCCCTCGGCCGAGCACGTGGCGGAATGGTCGGAGTGGCAGGATTTGAACCTGCGACCCCCTCGTCCCGAACGAGGTGCGCTACCAGACTGCGCTACACTCCGTCCCGCCGCGAGGTGGGTCTTATAGCCAAGCGAATCGGCGCCCGCAAGCGCTGCCAGCGGGTAGCGGCGAGATATCCCGACGGATATGTGGAGAGCGCCGAGAACGGGCGGGCGGGGACGAGAGAAGGAGACGAGGTGACCACGGTGATTTCGACCCGTGTCGTCGACGCGGGGGAGGCGGCGATCGCGGAAGCGGCCGGCGTGCTGCGCGCGGGCGGCCTGGTGGCGTTCCCGACCGAGACGGTCTACGGGCTCGGCACCGACGCGACCGATGGCGCGGCAGTGGCGCGGCTCTATGCCGCCAAGGGGCGGCCACGCTTCAACCCCTTGATAGCGCACGTCCCGGACGTCGCCGCGGCGCGCGCGCTGGGGCGCTTCGATGCCGCCGCCGATGCGCTCGCCGAGGCTTTTTGGCCGGGGCCGATGACCCTCGTCGTGCCCAAGGCGGAAAACTGCCCGGTCGCCGACATCGCCACCGCCGGGCTCGACACGCTGGCGATTCGGGTGCCGAGCCATGCGGTGGCGCACGACCTGCTGGCCGCCACCGGCCGGCCGGTGGTGGCGCCGTCGGCGAATCGCTCGGGCCGCGTGTCGCCGACCACCGCCGCCCATGTTCGCGAGGATCTCGCCGGGCGGATCGACCTGATCGTCGACGGCGGCCCGGCCGAGGTCGGCGTCGAATCGGCGATCGTCGCCTGCTTCGGCGACATGCCCCGCCTGCTGCGGCCGGGCGGGCTGCCGCGCGAAGCGCTCGAGCGGGTGCTCGGGGTGCCGCTGGTCGCCGCCGCGCCGGTCGGCACCGCCGCGCCGGATGCCCCGCGCGCGCCGGGGATGCTGGCCTCCCATTATGCGCCGCGTGCAAAATTGCGGCTCGACGCCACCGAGGTTTTGCCCGGCGAAGTCTTGCTCGCCTTCGGAAGCCGCTTGCCGGCGGGGGCCGAGCGTGCGGCAAAGGTTCTGAACCTCTCCGAGCGCGGAAATCTCGCTGAAGCGGCGGCGAATCTGTTCGCCCATCTGCGGGCGCTCGACGCGACTGGCGCGCCGGTGATCGCGGTGGCGGCGATCCCGCATCACGGGCTCGGCGCCGCGATCGAGGACCGTCTCGCCCGCGCCGCCGCCCCGCGCCCTCGACGCGACCCGGAATCCGAGTAAAAGCGCCGGGGGCCCGCTGTCACTGTCGCGGGACCGAGTGAAAGACGTCTCCTGGCGCCCGGGCGTCGCCCCTTCCGCTTCCCAAAAACTCTCTCCCTCCTAAAATCCCGCCGATGACCTCCCCCGCCGAAGACACGTCCTCCGTCGTTCCGACGCTGCCGAAACACCTCGTCGACCGCTTCGCGGCGATCGTCGGTGCGCGCCACGCCTTGACCGATCCTGCCGACCAGGCGCCCTATCTCGTCGAGCCGCGTGGCCGCTATCACGGGCGCACGCCGCTGGTGCTGCGGCCGGGCTCGGTCGACGAGGTGTCGCACATCCTCGCGCTGGCGAACGCGGAACGGGTGGCGGTGGTGCCGCAGGGCGGCAATACCGGGCTGGTCGGCGGGCAGATCGCCGAGAAAGGCGAGGTGGTGCTGTCGCTCGGCCGGCTCGATCGCATCCGCGCGGTCGACCCGACCTCCGGCACGATGATTTGTGAGGCCGGCGTGGTGCTCGCCAATGCGCAGAAGGCGGCGGCCGAGGTCGACCGGCTGTTTCCGCTCTCGCTCGCGTCGGAAGGGAGCTGCACCATCGGCGGCAATCTCTCCACCAATGCCGGCGGCACCGCCGCGCTCGCCTACGGTGTCGCCCGCGACCTCGTGCTCGGGCTCGAGGTGGTGCTGGCCGACGGGCGTATCTGGCACGGCCTCGACACGCTGAAGAAGAACAACACCGGCTACGATCTGAAGCATCTGTTCATGGGCGCGGAAGGCACGCTCGGCGTGATCACCGCGGCGGTGCTGAAGCTGTTTCCGGCGCCGCGCGCGATCGAGACCGCGTTCGTCGGCCTCGCCTCGGCCGAGGACGCGCTCGCCTTCTTCGATCTGGTGCAGGAGCGCTGCGGTGGCACGGTGACGAGCTTCGAGCTGATGGCGCGCATCGCGGTCGAGTTCTCGGTCGCGCACGGGGAGAACATCCGTGATCCGCTGACGACGCCGCATCCCTGGTCTGTGCTGCTCGAATTGTCCTCCGGCACCCGCGAAAATCTGCGCGCCGCGATGGAGGACGTCTTGGAGCGCGGCATGGAGCGGCGGCTGGTCGCCGACGCGGCGCTCGCCGAATCGCTCGAGCATCGCGCCGCCTTCTGGCGGCTGCGCGACTTCGTGTCGGAGGCTCAAAAATTCGAGGGCGGCTCGATCAAGCACGACGTGTCGGTGCCGGTCGCCGCGGTGCCGGCCTTCATCGCGGCGGCCAGCGTGGCGGTGCAGGCGCTCGTGCCGGGCTGCCGGCCGGTGCCGTTCGGCCATCTCGGCGACGGCAACGTGCATTTCAACGTCAGCCAGCCGGTCGGCGCCGACACCGACGCCTATCTCGCCGGCTGGGATGCGATGGGCGAGGTGGTGCACGGGCTGGTGCAGAAATTCGGCGGCTCGATCTCGGCCGAGCACGGTATCGGCGTGATGAAGCGCGCGATGCTGGCGCGGGTGAAGGACCCGGTGGCGCTCGAGCTGATGCGCACCGTGAAGCACGCGCTCGACCCCAACGGCATCCTCAATCCGGGCAGGGTTCTGTGATCGTCTCGCCGGCGGCGTCCGGCGTCGCCATGATCCGTTCCAGCAGCGCCCCGAGCGTGTCGATCGTGTAGGGCTTGCGCAGCTTCGGCGCTTCGGCGAAGGCGGGCGGAAACGCCGCGGTCTCGCTGTAGCCGGTCGCGAAGGCGAACTCGATGCCTTTCGCGGTGAGCCGCTCGGCGACCCCGAAGCTGGTCTCGCTGCCGAGATCGACGTCGAGCAGCACGAAGTCGGGCGCGCGCGCCTCGATCGCCGCCAGCGCGTCGGCCGGGCTGCGGGCGAGCCGCACGGTGTCCACGCCGAGCGCCGTCATCATGTCCTCGGTGTCGAGCGCGATGATCATCGTGTCCTCGACCAGCAGCACGTCCTTCGGCATCCGTCGCTCCGTTCGTGCCGCCGGCACGTGGTTCGCCCCGTGGGCCGGATCGTCGGCGGCATCGGCGTCGATCCGCACGCTGTTCGCCGGGATCTCGAAGATCGCCCGCAGCCCGGCCGGATCGAAGATCACCTCCGCCTTGCCGCCGAGATCGTAGCGGATCGACTGCTCGATCACCGTGCTGCCGAAGCCGCGCCGGGTCGGCGGCGCGACCCGCGGTCCGCCGTGCTCGTGCCACGACATCATCAGTCGGCCGTCCGGCGTGAAGACGGTGGTGATCACGATGCGGCCGAGCGCCACCGCGAGCGCGCCGTACTTGACCGAGTTGGTGATCATCTCGTGGATCACCAGCGCGACGGTGGTGAACGCCTCCGGCGCGATCAGCGCGTCCGGCCCGGCGATGACGACGCGCTCGGCCATGCCGCTCGAATAGGCCTCCGTCTCGGTCGCGATCAGGCCGCGTAGCGAGGCGGGGCTCCTGCTCGACGCGGTGATCTGGTCGTGCGCGCGGGCGAGCGCCTGGATGCGGCCGCTCACCGCGGCGGTGAAGTCGTCGATCGTGGTGGTGGAATCGCGGCTCTGGGTGATGATCCCGCGGATCAGCCCGAAGATGTTGCGCACCCGGTGGTTCAGCTCGGCGACCAGGAGCTCGCGCCGCTCGTCGGCCTGGCGGCGCTCGGTCTCGGTGATGCCGGACAGCCGCAGGATCACCTCGAGCAGGCTCACCCGCAGCGTCTCGGCGATGCGCTGCTCCATCGGCAGCCACGGCTTGGACTGGCCGCGCACCGTCTCCTTCCACAATTCGAAGCTCTTGCGCGGCGTGAGGCGCGGCCCGAGCGGCCCGACCGTGACGATCTTGTGCGGGTCGCCGGCCCAGGCGACGCTGCGGGTCGCCTCGCGGCGGAAATACACGATGTAGTCGCGCGCCGGGCGCGACAGCGGCACCACCAGCATGCCGGCGGCGCGGGCGGCGAAGGCGCGGGCCGGCGGATACTCCGCGGCGATCTCGGGCTGGGCGTGCACGCGGGCGATGTCGAGCGAATCGAGATGGGCGACCAGCGCGCGGAACTCGGTGGCGTTCGGCGTGTCGCCGGCGAGCGTCGCGCGGCCCTCGGTCCACACGCCGATCCCGTCGCAGGCGAGCAGATCGGCGATCTCGTCGAGATGGGCGACGATGCCGTCGAACCGGGTCGCCTCGCGCGCCATCGCGGTGAGCAGCCGCTGATGGAGGTCCTGCGCGCGCGTCTCGGCGGTGGTTTCCGCCTTGCGCTCGCGGGTCTCCAGCATCAGCGAGAAGACCTGGCCGAACAGCTCGGCCGCGGTGCGCCGGCCGAACGGCACCACGTGCGGCGAATAGTGGTGGCAGGCGATCAGTCCCCACAGGTGCCCGTCGCGCAGGATCGACACCGACATCGAGGCGACGACGCCCATGTTGCGCAGATATTCGAGATGGATCTCCGAGACGCTGCGCAGCGTGCTCATCGACAGGTCGAGCGCCGGCGCGTCGACCGGCTCGATCGGCGAGGGGGGCGCGTCGATGTCGGGGATGATGCGCAACCAGTTGCGCTCGTAGAGGATGCGCGCCTGGCGGGGAATGTCGGAGGCCGGATAATGCAGCCCGAGATAGGATTCGAGGCCGACCTGCGCCGATTCGGCGATCACCTCGCCGGAGCCGTCGTGATCGAAGCGATAGATCATCACCCGGTCGAAGCCGGTGAGCGACCGCACCTCTCGCGCCGCCGTCCGGTAGAAGCCCGGCAGGTCACCGGCGCGCTGCATGCGGCCGATCATGTCCTTCACCACCGCCGCGGCGTTGACCTCCGGCTCGTCCTGCGACGCCTCGCACTCGATCACCACGGTGCCGTCGACCAGATGCACCGCGAGGTCGCACCGCAGCCCGTCGCCGGTGATCCGCACGCCGAAGACGCGCGCATTGCTGTCGCCGGCCATCGCCGTCTGCAGATGGCCGCGCACCGTGTGCACCGCCTCCGGCAGCAGCACCGTGTCGAGCGGCCGGCCGACGAGATCCGAGACGGTTCGGCCGAGCCGGTCGGCGACGTTGCGCGAGGCGCGCACGATGCGCCAATCGGTGAGCGAGACGGCGAGCAGGAAGCCGAACGGCTGCACCGCGCCGAGCAGATGGATCGGCTCGCGGTCGCACGTTTCGAGATCGACGGGAAGGCTGTTGTCGTCGGGCATGGCTATCCGGGTCGTCGGCCGGCGCGGACGCATGGCCTCGCGACGTGCACCGCGCGCGAGGCGGTGGAGCGGTTGGGGCACGAGCGACTCCGGTGTCGGGGGAACGACCGTCATTGCCGTGAGGCGACCCGGACCTCGGGTCTGGCGGCGGCTGCTTCCTCCCGGGGTCCCCTCCCGCGCGGGCTCAGCCGATCCATCGTACGTAGCATCGCGCATTCCATCGGTCTGTGCACTTGTGCACAGTTCGGGCGCCGGGCACACGAGGCGGGACGAATTCGATGTTGACGCGGAACGGCGGGGCGACGGTCTCGGTCGGTCGGCCGACCAACAACCTGTTGAAGGTTTTACGCGAAAGCGATTACGCGCTGATCGCGCCGCATCTCGAGACGGTCGACAGCGTCGCCAACACGCTGCTCTACCGGCCGGGCGACCATGTCGAGACGGTGCATTTCCCCTGCGGGGCGAGCCTGGTCGCCTTCCTCGTCGGCAACGAGGACGGGCGCGACGTCGAGACCATCCTGGTCGGCCGCGAGGGCGCGGTCGGCGGCATCGTCAGCCACGGCCATCTGCCGGCCTATTGCCGCATCGTCGTCAAATATGCCGGGCCGTTCGTGCGGCTGCGGGTCGCCCATCTCGAGGCCGCCAAGGCGCGCTCGCCCTCGCTCGCCGGCCTGTTCGCGCGCTATGCCGACTGCCTGCTGGCGCAGGTCTTTCAGTCGACCGCCTGCAACGCGATCCACTCGATCGAGCAGCGCAGCGCCAAATGGATTCTCTCGGCGATGGAGCGCACCGGCGACCAGACCGTGCCGCTCACCCACGAGCAGCTCGCTACCATGCTCGGCGTCGGCCGCAGCTACACCAGCCGCATGCTGCAGGTGTTCAAGGCGGAAGGCATTCTCGAGACGCGCCGCGGCGCGCTGGTGGTGCGCAATCTCGCGGCGTTGAAGGCGCGCTCCTGCCAGTGCAACGACGCCGTGAAGGGCCATTTCGAGACGGTGCTGGCGGGCGTTTATCCGCAGGTCGGCGAGGCCGAGGAGGCCTGAGCCGGCGGCGCGCCGCCGCGCCGAGGCGAGCTGGCGGCCGCTCGGCGACGACGCGATCCGCGACGCGATACGACAGGCGATCCGCGACGCGATACGACAGGCGATCCGCGAGGCGATCCGAACCGGCGCGGCGGCGTTGTCCCCGGCGCCCGCCCGTGCTGTGCTGGACGGGCATCGCCGCGCGACCCGCTCGGGCGGCCTCCTTCGTCTCGTGCCCGACAGACCTCGCCGATGCCCTCCGTCTTCGATCTCGTCGCCGTCCTGCTCGTCCTCACCGCCGCCTTCGGCTGGCTCAATCACGTCGTGCTGCGGCTGCCGCACACGATCGGCCTCCTGGTGATCGGGCTCGCCGCCTCGCTGACGCTGATCGGCGTCGAGGCGGTGACCCACGTCGTGCTGTACGACCAGCTGGTCTCGCTGTTGCAGAAGGTGGACTTCAAGGAGGCCGTGCTCGACGGCATGCTGGCCTTCCTGCTGTTCGCCGGCGCGCTGCACGTCGACCTCGCGTCGCTGCGGCGGCGTGCGCTGGTGGTCGGCACGATGGCGACGATCGGCGTGGTGATCTCGACCGCCGCGGTCGGTGTCGGCCTGTGGCTCCTGTCGGCCTGGCTCGGCTCGCCGCTGCCGCTCGCCTGGGCGCTGGTGTTCGGCGCGCTGATCAGCCCGACCGATCCGGTCGCGGTGCTGTCGGCGCTGAAGGCGGTGCGGGTGCCGGAGCGGCTCGAGACCGACATGACGGGCGAGTCGCTGTTCAACGACGGCGTCGGCGTCGTGGTGTTCACCGTGCTGGTGGCGATCGCCGCCGGCGCCGGGGGAGGCGAGGGCGGCGGGGAGGGCGGCGCCTCGCTCACCCATGTCGCCGAGCTCTTTTTCCTGGAGGCGGGCGGCGGCGCGCTGCTCGGGCTGGTCACCGGCTATGTCGCCTATCGCGCGACCCGTGCGCTCGACGAGTACGCCATCGAGGTGCTGATCACGCTGGCGCTGGTCACCGGCACTTATGCGCTCGCCGCGAAGCTGCACACGAGCGGGCCGATCGCGGTGGTGGTCGCCGGCATCCTGCTCGGCAATCGCGGGCCGCGCGACGCGATGAGCGAGGAGACCCAAAAATATTTGTTCGGCTTCTGGACGCTGATCGACGAGATTCTGAACTCGCTCCTGTTCCTGCTGATCGGCCTCGAGGTGCTGGTGCTGCGCTTCGATCCCGACTACGGGCTGCTCGCCGCGGTGGCGGTGCCGCTGGTGCTGGTCTCGCGGCTCGTCGCGGTGTCGATCCCGGTGCTGACGCTGCACGCGTGGCAGCCGTTCCTGCGCGGCACCATTCCGGTGCTGACCTGGGGCGCGTTGCGTGGCGGCATCTCGATCGCGCTGGCGCTGTCGCTGCCGGAAATCCCCGAGAAGGGCGTGCTGCTGACGCTCACTTATGCGGTGGTGGTGTTCAGCATCGTGGTGCAGGGCCTCACGCTGCAGCGCCTCGCCCGCAAGGTCGTGCGCGGCGAGTGAGCCGCCGCGCACGCTACGGGAAAAGAGTCACTCCGCGGCGCGGCGCTCCTCGGCGGCGGCCTGCTCCTGCGAGGGGATCGGCGCGGGCGTCGGCTGCGGCGCCGTCTCGGCATAGTGGCGCGCGAGCACGGCGCACACCATCAGCTGGATCTGGTGGAAGAACATCACCGGCAGCACGATCATGCCGAGCTGCGGCCCGGCGAACAGCGCGTTGGCGATCGGGATGCCGCTGGCGAGGCTCTTCTTGGAGCCGCAGAACACGATGGCGATCTCGTCCTCGCGCGAGAAGCCGAGCTTTCGCGAGGCGACCGTCATCGTCACCATCACCACCGCCAGCAGCGCCATGTTGATGCCGATCATCACCGCCAGGCCGTCGAGCGGCAGCGTGTGCCACAGGCCGTGGATCACCGCCTCGCTGAAGGCGCCGTAGACCACCATCAGGATCGAGCCGCGGTCGACCACCATCACCAGCTTCTTGTGACCGCGCACGAAGTCGCCGATCCAGGGCTGGAGAATCTGGCCGATCACGAACGGCACCAGGAGCTGCAGCACGATCGCCTCGATCGAATCGAGCCGGATGCCATCGCTGCCCGACACCGAGAGCAGCAGCCCCGCGAGCAGCGGCGTCAGAAACACGCCGACCATGTTCGACACCGAGGCGCTGCACACGGCCGCCGGCACGTTGCCGCCGGCGATCGAGGTGAAGGCGATCGACGACTGCACGGTGGAGGGTAGGCAGCACAGAAACAGCATGCCGACGCCGAGCGCGGGCGGCAGAATCCAGGCCGGCAGCGAGTAGATGCCGACGCCGAGCGCCGGAAACAGCACGAAGGTGCCGGCGAAGATCAAAAGGTGCAGCCGCCAGTGGGTCGCCCCGGCCACCACCGCGGCCCGCGACAGGCGCGCGCCGTGCAGGAAGAACAGGAGGGCGATGGCCGCCTTGGTGGCCCAGCCGAACCCGACCGCCGCCTTGCCCTCCACCGGCAGCAGCGTGGCGAGCACCACCATGCCGACCAGGAGGAGGGTGTAGGTGTCGGGGCGGAAGCGAAAGCGAGGCATCGGGGGTGTTCCAGAGCGTGCAGGACGGGAGCGTGCAGGATCGTGGCGCGACAATGCCCGATCGGAGGGGCAATGCGAAACCGTTCTTTGCATCGGAGCCATGCGGCGGGTCCGGGAGGGCCTCGCCCGCAGCGCCCGCTGCGCCGCCGCCGGGGCATGATACCGTGGCCGGGTCGGAACGAGAGGGGACGCCGCCATGGAGATCGTGATCGAGAGCTTGCTGGAGGGCGCGCAGCGCGCCGCCGGCACGGTGGTGGTGATCGACGTGTTTCGCGCCTTCACCACCGCCGCGGTGGTGCTGTCGAAGGGCGCCGACAAGATCGTGATGGTCGACCGGGTGGAAGAGGCGTTCGCGCTGCGCGCCGCAGGCATCGGCGCGCTGTGCATGGGCGAGATCGACGGCGTGAAGGTGGAGGGTTTCGAGCTCGGCAACTCGCCCTACGAGGCCTCGCTCGCCGATCTCGCCGGAACGACGGTGATCCAGCGCACCTCGTCGGGCACTCGAGGGGTGGCGGCGGCGCTCGGAAACGCCGACCGGCTGTTCGCCGGGGCTCTCGTCACCGCATCCGCCACCACCCGTGCGGTGCTCGCCGAGGCGCCGGCAAGGGTGACGCTCGCGGCGATGGGACGGAACGCGGTGGTGCGCGCCGACGAGGACGAGCTGTGCGCGATCCATCTGCGCAACCTCCTGGAAGGCCGGGCGGGTAATGCGGACGCGCTGCGCGGGGTGATCCTCGGCGGCGGCCAGATTCCGGATTTCGCCGATCCGGCAAAGCCGTATCTGCATCCGAACGATCTCGACATCTGCCTCGACGTCGACCGCTTCGACTTCGCGATCCGGGTGGCGCTGGAGGACGGCCGGCCGGTCGCCCGCCCGGTGCGGCCCGGCTGAAGGCGGCGAGGCGAGAGCACCACTTGAGGGGCGGCGCGGCACGACCTACCTTCGGGTCCGACAGGATCGAGACCCCCATGCAGACTGCACGCCTCCCCGACCGCGGTGTCGTGAAAGTTTCCGGTGACGACGCGCGCGCCTTCCTCCACGGCCTTCTCACCACCGACATCGCCGGCATGGAGCCGGCGACGCCACGCTTTGCCGCGCTGCTGACGCCGCAAGGAAAGATCGTCACCGACATGCTGGTGGTCGATGCGCCGGGCGAGGGCGGCTTCCTCCTCGACGTGCCGCGCGACACCGTGGCGGCGCTGTGCGCGAAGCTGAAGATTTACAAGCTGCGCGCAAAAGTGACGGTCGAGGACCGCTCGGAGGCGCTGGCGGTGCTGGCGATCTGGGACGGCACGCCGGATCCGGCGGCGATCGAAGGCATCGTGTTCCCCGACCCGCGGTTGCCGGGGCTCGGGTCTCGGGCGATCGTCTCGGCGGACGAGGCGGCGGCCGACACGGGCGACGTCGCGGCCTACGAGGCGCTGCGGATCGAGCTGGGCGTGCCGCGGGGCGGGCTCGATTTCGCCTATGGCGACACCTTTCCGCACGAGGCCGACATGGACCAGCTCGCCGGCGTCGACTTCAAGAAGGGGTGCTATGTCGGCCAGGAGGTGGTGTCGCGCATGCAGCACCGCGGCACCACGCGCACCCGTGTGGTGCCGGTGGCGCTCGTTGGCGGCGAAGCGCCCGATCCCGGCACGCCGGTGACGGCGGGCGAGCTGTCGGTCGGCACGATGGGCGGGTCGGCGGGTGGGCAGGGGCTCGCGCTGCTGCGGCTCGACCGGGTGGCCGATGCGCTCGCCGCCGGCACGCCGCTCGTCGCCGGCGACGCCACGCTGGCCCCGCAAAAGCCGGCCTGGGCGAGCTTTCCGTGGCCCGGCGAGGTTTTGGCCGCCCGATGAGCGTCGCTCCGCCCCACGCCACGCCGCACGAGGAACGCCACCGCTGCCCGTGGCCGACCCAGGACCCGCTCTATCTCGCCTATCACGACACGGAATGGGGCGTGCCCGAGCACGACGACCGCGCGCTCTACGAAAAGCTGGTGCTCGACGGCTTTCAGGCCGGGCTCGCCTGGATCACGATTCTGCGCAAGCGCGAGCATTTTCGCGAGGCGTTCGACGGCTTCGCGCCGGAAAAAATCGCGCGCTACGACGCGGCAAAAGTCGCGGCGCTGATGAACGACGCCGGGATCGTGCGCAACCGCGCAAAGATCGAGGGGGCGGTGAAGTCGGCGCAGGCGTGGCTTTCGGTGATGGAAAGCGGCCCCGGCTTTTCCGCGCTGCTTTGGGACTTCGTCGACGGCCGCCCGAAAATCAACCATTTCTCCAGCGGCGCCGAGGTGCCGGCCGAGACGCCGCTGTCGCGCGCGATGTCGAAGGACTTGGCGAGCCGCGGCTTCAAGTTCTGCGGGCCGACCATCGTCTATGCGTTCATGCAGGCGGTCGGGATGGTGAACGACCATCTCGTCTCGTGCTATCGCCATGCCGAGCTGTCGCCGCGCCCGCCCTCGGCGACCCCGGTGGCCAGCCCGGGGGAGAGCCCCCTCCGTCGCAAGCGAAAAGCCTGAGTTCCGTGCCCGCGAAAACCGAACCCGCCGAGACGGCGCCGAACAAGCCCCGTACCCGTTCCGAATCCGTGCCGCCCGAGGCGCGCGCCTGGCAGCGCATGCTGTCGGGGCGCAGGCTCGATCTGCTCGACCCGTCGCCGCTCGACGTCGAGGTCGAGGACATCGCCCACGGGCTCGCCCGGGTCGCCCGCTGGAACGGCCAGACGCGCGGCGAGCACATCTTCTCCGTCGCCCAGCACACGCTCTTGGTGGAGGAGATCGCGCGGCGGCGCTGCGGGGCGGTCGACCGGCGGCTCGGGCTCGCGGCGATGCTGCACGACGCCCCCGAATACGTGATCGGCGACATGATCTCGCCGTTCAAGGCGGTGATGGGCGGCGCCTACAAGGCGGTGGAGAAGCGGCTTCTCACCGCGATCCATCTGCGCTTCGGCCTGCCGGCCGAGCTGCCGGAGGAGGCGGTGCGGATCGTCAAGGACGCCGACCGCGGCGCGGCCTTTCTGGAGGCCACCCGCCTCGCCGGCTTCGGCGAGACGGAGGCCAGAAAATTCTTCGGCACACCGCCCGGCCTGCCGGCGCGGGTGGAGAAGGATTTTCTCGAGCCGTGGCCGGCCTCGCAGGCCGAGCGGCGCTTTCTCGAGCGGTTTGCGAAGCTCGACGCGGCGTCCTGACCGGGCCGGGTGCCCGTGCGAGGCACTTGCACGAAGCTGCCATATCGCTGCGCTATCCCGTGGGTCCGAACGAGAAGCCGGAAGGCCACGGAGACACGCCATGATTCACGTCTGCTCGCTGGAACGCTTGCCGGAGACGGTGCGCGCCACCGGCGCCCGCTCGGTCGTCACCCTGCTCGGCGACGAGGCGCTGGTGCAGCGCCCGGCCGAGATCCTGCCCGAGCACCACCTGCATCTCGAGATGCACGACATCTGCGCGCCGTGCGACGGCCGCATCTGCCCGCAGGAGCACCATGTCGAGCGGCTGATCTCGTTCGTGCGCGCCTGGGACCGGGCGGCGCCGATCGTCGTGCACTGCTATGCCGGCATCAGCCGCTCGACCGCGGCGGCCTTCGTCACCGCCTGCACGCTGGCGCCCGAGCGCGACGAGCACACGATCGCCCGCGCGCTGCGCGACGCCTCGCCGACCGCGTTTCCGAATGCGCTGATCGTCTCGCTCGCCGACCGCTTGCTCGGGCGCGAGGGCCGGATGATCGCCGCCGTGGAGGCGATCGCGCCGCACACGCCGTGCGTCTCGGCGCTGCCGTTCCGGCTCGGCCTGGCGTGACTCGTGCTCGCCTGACGAGACGGCGCCGCCGCCGGCGGAACCGGTCGCCCGTCAGTCCTCGGTGCGCATCACCGCCGAGCGCAGCGGCGGGCGCTCGCCGGTCGCCTCGACTTTCGTCGGGCGCAGGCCGAGCGGCTGCTTGGCGTCGCGGTGCTCGCCGCCACGCTCGCGCTCGTCGCCGCTGCGGGTCACGCGGCTGCGCGGGTTGCGGCGAACGAAGTCGCAATAGGCGAAGCCGAGGCCCGACAGCGAGCCGCGGAAGCTGCGGGAGCTGGTCTGGTCCACCACGAAGCACGGCCGGAACAGCAGCCCGCGCACCGAGGCACAGATCGAGGTCGAGCTGACCTGCACCGTGCCGGCCGGCAGCGCGACGAAGCGCGGCGCGCGACCGGGCGGCTGCATGGTGCCGACCACCGAGCCGTCCGAGAAGATCCGGCCCATCCCTTGGGTGCCCTCGAAGCACTGGTACGAGAACAGCTTGCCGGCCACGAACCGACGCGCCGCGTCGGGCTCGAGCGGGTCCGCCGCGGCCGGGCCGAGCCCGGTCACCGCGAGCAGAAGCGGCATGATGGACAGAAGGCGGACACGCATCTCGGACCCCGTATCGGATGGCTTCCGGTCATAGCCGCTTCTGGCGGGCTCGACCATACTCGGCGCGATCTTGCCCCCGAGTTCGTCGCTAAAGTCTGAACGCGTTTACCCGATCTTGACCACGATTCGGCCCCGCACCCGTCCCTCGACGATCCGCCGGCCCGCCTCGATTACGTCAGCGAGTTCAATCTCTTCGGTCATCTTGGCCAATTTTTGCCGATCGAGGTCGCGATCGAGCCTCGCCCACGCTTCCCGGCGCAGGTGTTGCGGGCACATCACAGAATCGACCCCGAGCAGCGCAACCCCGCGGAGAATGAACGGCGCGACGCTCGCCGGCAAGTCCATGCCGCCGGCCAGCCCGCAGCAGGCGACCGCCCCGCCATAGCGGGTCATCGACAGGACATTGGCGAGGGTGGTCGAGCCGACCGTGTCGATACCGGCCGCCCAGCGCTCCTTGGCGAGCGGGCGCACCGGCCCGGTCAGCTCCTGCCGCTCGACGATCTCGCTGGCGCCGAGCTCCTTCAGATAGCCCGCCTCCTCGCTCGCCCGCCCGGTCGAGGCGATCACCGTGTAGCCGAGCTTTGCCAGGATCGAGATCGCCACCGACCCGACGCCGCCGGCCGCCCCCGTCACCACCACCGGGCCGCGCTCCGGCGTCACCCCGTGGCGCTCCAGCGCCAGCACGGTCAGCATCGCGGTGTAGCCGGCGGTGCCGATCGCCATCGCGTCGCGCGCCTGCATGCCGGCGGGCAGCGGCACCAGCCAGTCGCCCTTCACCCGCGCCTTCTCGGCGAACGCGCCGAGATGCGTCTCGCCGCAGCCCCAGCCGTTGAGGATCACCTTGTCGCCGGGCGCCCAGTCCGGATGGGTCGAGGTCTCCACCGTGCCGGCGGCGTCGATGCCGGCGATCATCGGGAAGCGGCGCACCACCGGCGCCTTGCCGGTGACGGCGAGACCGTCCTTGTAGTTGAGGGTCGACCATTCGACGCGCAGCGTGACGTCGCCCTCCATCAGCTCGCTCTCGTCGAAGTCCGACAGCGCCGCGGTCTGTCCGTCCTCGCCCTTGCGGATCACGATCGCCTTGAAGCTCGCCATATCTGCCCCCTCCGGCGGAGATCCCGGCTCCGCCCGTCGCGCGAAGCTTAAGCAGCGCGCGGCGGCCGGCACAAGGGTGGCGGACGGGAGGGGCGGAGGCGTCAGGCCCGCGCCTCGGCGACCCGGGCGACCGGCTTTTCCACGATCGGCACATTGATGAGTGCGGACAGCACGCCGAACAGCACCGACAGCCACCACACGACGTCGTAGGAGCCGGTGCGCTCGAAGGCGATGCCGCCGATCCACACGCCGAGAAATCCGCCGACCTGGTGGCTGAAGAAGGCGAAGCCGAACAGCGTCGCGAACCAGCGCGTGCCGAACATCAGAAGCACCAGGCCCGAGGTCGGCGGCACGGTGGAGAGCCACAACAGGCCCATCACCGCGCCGAAGGCGAGGGTGGCGGTGGGCGAGGCCGGCATCGAGACGAACACCGCGATGGCGACCGCCCGGGTGAAATAATTGGCGACCAGAAGCCAGCGCTTCGGCATCCGCCCGGCCGCCCAGCCGGAGGCGAGCGAGCCGAAGATGTTGAACAGCCCGATCACCGCCAGCGTCCAGCCGCCGACCTCGGCCGACAGCCCGCGGTCCATCAGATAGGCCGGCATGTGCACGGTGATGAAGGCGAGCTGAAAACCGCAGGTGAAGAAGCCGAGCACCAGGAGCACGTAGGAGCGATGGCCGAACGCCTCCGCCATCGCCGATCTCAGCGACTGCGCGGGTGCGAGGTCGGGGGCGGGCGTGAGCGGCGTCGCGACCGAGGGGTCGCTGCGCGGGCTCGCCAGCGCGACCGACAGCGGCACCACGAGCAGCATCACCGCGCCGAACAGCACGAGCGTGGTCTGCCAGCCGAGCGCGCCGTCGAGCGCGACCGCGAGCGGCGAGAACAGGAACTGGCCGAACGAGCCGGCCGCCGTGCCGGCGCCGAACGACAGCGACCGCCATTCCGCCGGCAACAGCTTGCCGAACGCCGAGATCACCAGATTGAACGAGGAGCCCGACAGGCCGAGCCCGATCAGGAGGCCGGCGGTGAGATCGAGCTGAACCGCCGAGGTGGAATAGGCCATCAGCGCGAGGCCGGCGGCATAGAGGAGCGCGCCGACCGTCATCACCCGCACGATGCCGAACCGGTCGGCGACCGCGCCGGCGAACGGCTGGCCGATGCCCCACAAAAGGTTCTGGATCGCGAAGGCGAAGCCGAACACGTCGCGGCCCCAGCCGTTCTCGGTCGACATCGGGGTGAGGAAGAGGCCGAGCGCCGAGCGCGGGCCGAACGCCAGAACGGCGATCGCGCAGCCACAGATCACGATCACGAGCGGCGTGCGCCAGGGCAGGGCGGCCCCGCCCGGTCCGGTGGTCGCGGTCATGGACAAACCTCCTCGGTGCCTCGTCGCGCCCATCGGGAGTTTTACGGGGGCAGGGCGCGTTGATCGTTCATAGCAGATCACCTATCATGAAAAAAATGAAACATCCTGATGATGAAGATGCGCGATCGGAATGATTCGCGGCCGACGGTGTTTTTGCCCGCAGTGTTCGGGTGTTGGCCGAATGCACCCCTCGCCGGGCTCGGACGTCGCCTCGCTCCGTCCTCGCCACCCTCTCCCGCAAGGGGAGAGGGTGCGAAGCCGTGCCGCTCGGCCTAGGCTCTCTTCACCTCGGCCCGCTGGCACGACCGCGTGCGTGGATGGATCGCCAAAGGTCGGGGTGTTCCAATGAGAACGGCGAAAGTCACCAGGGTCTCGGCCGTCATCGCCGGGCTCGACCCGGCGATCCATCGAGACGAATACAAAATGACTTTCTCGATTTTGATGGATGCGCGGGTCGAGCCCGCGCATGACGGACGCATGCGCTCGAGTTCACATGCGGATCTCCCGCCCCGCCAGCGGGGAGAGGGAGCGCCGGCGCGGTGCATCCCCGCCTCGCCACCCGAGCGGGGGCGCGCCCCATGAACCTCGAGGACGTCCGCGCCTTCGTCGCGGTGATCGACAGCGGCTCGATCGGCCACGCCGCGCGTCGCCTCGCGCTCACCCAGCCGGCCGTCTCCCGCCGCATCCAGCGGCTCGAGGAGGTGTTGGGGGTCACCCTGCTCGACCGTGATTCCAAGCCGGCCAAGGCGACACGGGCGGGCGAGGCCGCCTATCGGCGCTGCGTCGCCGTGCTGCGCGCCGCCGATGCGCTCGCCCGCGACAGCAGAAGCGCGACCGCCGCCGGCCCGCTGCGGGTGGGCCTCACGCTCGCGCTGTCGGAAGCGGTGCTCGCCCCGGCGATCGAGGCGGTGCGTACCCGCTGCCCGGCGGTCGCGCTGCGGCTCACCACGGAATGCAGCGGCGCGCTGCGCCGCCAGCTCGCCGACGGCCAGCTCGATGCCGCGGTGGTGATGGCCAAGAACGACCGTCCGCTCGACGGCCCGCATGCAAAAAAGCTCGGCACCGAGCGGGTATTGGTGGTGGTGCCCAAGGACAGCCCGCTGGAAGACCGGGTCGGCGTCGCCGCGCTCGCCGGCCAAACCTTCGTGATCAATCCGGACGGCTGCGGCTTCCGCGCCCAGCTCGACCGCGCGCTCGCCGTCCACGGCGCGGCGGTGGAGGTGATGGCGGAGACTTGGGGGGCGAGCCTGCAGCTCGCGCTGATCGCCCGCGGGCTCGGCATCGGGCTGATCCCGGAAGGGATTCTCGCCGCCTCGCCGTGGCGCGACGCGGTGCGGGTGGTGACGGTGGAGGATTTCTCGCCGGGCCTCGACGCCTGGATGCTGACGGCCGGCCCGCTCGGTCCGTTCGAGGCGGCGGTCGAGGCGATCGCCGGCTCGGCGCGGGCGTTTCTCACCGAAAACTTGGCGACCGCGGAGCCGGCCTGAGCGGGCGGCGGCCGACGCTGCCGCCTCGCCTCGCGCGTCCGCCCTCACGCGTCGGCGGGCTGCTCCACCCCGGCCGGCGCCTTTGCCGGTGCCGGCGCTTTCGCGGGCCGCTCGCGGCTGCCGGTGCCCTTGGCGAACAGCTCCAGCGTCTCGGTCTCGTCGTCGGTCACCGGCGTCATCGCGATGTCGGTGTAGGGCCGTTCGGCCTGCTCCGTCTTGACGCGGCGGCGCATCGCGTCGATCGCCAGCCAATGTTTCGCCAGCGCGACGTGCTTCGTCGCGAACTCCCACAAAAGCTTCGGATAGAACGACCACACCGGCTCGATCGGCAGCCCCGGCCGCCGGTCCTTCCGGTATTTCAGCCGGAACGCGCCGAACTGCAGCGGGTGCAGCTTCTCCACCGGGAACGCCACCGAGAAGGCGAACAGCACCGCCTGCAATCGTGACAAGCCCATGCCGGCCGCCGCCGCGCGCCGCATGATGGTCAGCTTGTGCTCGTCCGTATAATAAGCGGCCCAGGCGGCGCGATAGATCGCCTCCCACTCCGCCTGCGTCATCCGCGGGTGTGCCGTCACGACGTGCTCGAGGTCGTACTTGTTCATGTCGGGGTCCATGACCGTTCCGGCCTTCCACAGCGTCTTGTGATCCTCCGAGCCCGGCAGCGGCGTCAGGCAGAAGAACTCGAGAATGTCGAGCGGCAGCTCGCGCTTGAGAATCTCGATGTCCTCGCGGATCGAGGCCGGCGTGTCGCCGGGGAAGCCCAGAATGTAGCCGGCATAGGTGATCACGCCCGCATGCTTCCACGCGAGCAGCATTTTTCGGTACTCGGTGATCTTGTTCTGCCGCTTGTTGGCGGCCTTCAGGTTCGCCGGATTGATGTTCTCGAGCCCGATGAACACGCGCGTCACGCCGGCGCGCCGCGCCTTCTCGACGAACCCCTCGATCTTGTGACACAGCGTGTCGACCTGGATGATCAGGCGCACGTCGATGCCGTCCTGCTCGCGGATCTTTATGATCCGGTCGAAGATCGGCTCCCAGTCCTTGTTGCGCGCGAAATTGTCGTCGGTGATGAAGAAGCGGCGGATGCCGTCGGCCCAGTGGCGCTTGATCAAAGCCTCGATGTCGTCCGGCGAGCGGCGCCGCGATTTTCGGCCCTGCACGTTGATGATGGTGCAGAACGAGCACTGGAACGGGCATCCGCGGCCGGCATCGAAGCTCGCGTGATTGTCGTAGACCCGCGTCACCACCTCGCGCGGCAGATACGGCACCGGCGCCGCCTCGATATCCGGCAGGTCGTTCATGTGATCGTAGATCGGCTTCAGGTCGCGCGCGGCGGCGTCGCGCAGCACCGCCTCGAAGCGGCCCTCCGCCTCGCCGGCGAACAGCGAGCAGCCGAGCGCCAGCGCCTCCTTCAGGTCGGCCGGCATCTCCGGGAGCATCGCGAGCAGGCCGGAGACGTGGAAGCCGCCGATCACCACCGGCACGCCGGCGGCGCGCAGCGGCCGCACGATGTCCATGGTGCGTGGAAACTGGTTCGACTGCACGCCGACCATGCCGACCATGCCGAACCCGCCATGGCGGGCGATCAGCCCGGCGATCTCGTCCGGCCGCACACGCGTGTTGGTCTCGTCGATCGCGGTGATGTCGATCTCGACGTCGGCGCCGAGCACCTCACGCGCCGCCGCCTCGCGGGCGAGCGAATAGACGCAGGCGAGCGAGTTCGCCGGGATCGCCGAGCGGCGCCACTGAATGACGTAGCCGTCGTCGTCGTAGTGCGACGGCTTGATCAGCACGAGCTGGAACCGGCGCTTCGCGTCCCCCGCCATATCGGCAGCCCCCCGTTCTGGAGTGGTCGTCGGTATTTGTACTCAAGGCGGATAACGCGAGAAAATGCAAGCCACAACGCACCGGCGCGCGCCGGCCTGCCCGAAAAACGCGATGTGGAGGAGGTTTGGACCGATGGCGACAGGGTTCGGCCTCGTCCGGAGGAGCACTCCGCAGGAGTGCGTCTCGAAGGACGAGGGCACGGACGTAGGTCGAACCTGGGCCTCATCCTTCGAGACGCCGGCGGAGCCTGCCCTCGGGATGAGGTGATAGTTTCCCGCCGCCGGCGTCAGAGCTTCTCGGCGGGCGCGATGATCGCGGCGGAGCCCCAGGAGGGCTCGTCGGCGCCGTCGCCCCAGCGGCGCGGCCGATAAAAGGTGTGCACGCCGATGCGGTCGAGCTTGTGCATCGTCCGCACCCACCACGGATGCACCCAATAGGCGTGATAATGGGTCGCCTTGCCCACGTCGTTCAGCCAGTGGCGGCCGTCGAGCGTCTCGGTGGCGAGTTTTTGCGCGCGCGCCCAGGCGTCCGGCTCGTTGATCACCTCCTTGTGCCCGTCACAGGCGAAGGTAAACTGGCAGGCGAGATGGCGCTCGGCGTTCTGATAGACCACGCCGCACACGTCGTTCGGATAGTAGCGCGAGAAGACGCGGTTCATCACCACCTGGGCGACCGCGATCTGGCCGCGCTCGGACTCGCCGCGCGCCTCGAAATAGATCGCATCGGCGAGGCACTTCTCCGCCTTGGCGCGCTCGTCGCCGGCGAGGCCGAGGCGCTGCGCCGGACTGAGCAAAATGCCGGGCATCACCACGCCCTTGTGGGCGACGGTCTCGCCGCCGGTCTCCGGGTCGAGCGAGGCGAGGCGCGGCTTTGCACGCGGGACGGCAGGCGTCGCCGAGAGATCGGACGAGGGCTCGCCCATCGCCACCGGACCGGGCGACCAGGGCTGCAGCGCATCGGTGCCGGACAACGGCTCGGCGCCGAAATAGAGGCGGGAGGTGGTGAGCGCCGGGTTCTTTTGCGCGTCGGCCTCGGCGGCCGGCTCGCCGGATGCGGCCGGATCGGCGGAAGCGGACGGACCGGCCAGCTCCGCCTTCGGCGTGATCGCCACCGGGATCGGCAGGTCGGGCGATGCGCTCGCCAGCACGATCGGCCGCATTGCCGTCGGGGTTTCGGCGGACGCGGCCTGGGCCGGTGCGGTCTCGGCCGGGCTGGTCTCGACCGGTGCGGACGGAGCCGTCGCCTCGGCGACCGCCTTCGTCGGCGCGGCCGCCTTCGCCGACGCTGCAGCCGGAGAAGCGCCGGCGGGAGAGACGGCATCGCCTGCCACGGGCGCCTTCGCCGGCGCCTCGGTGGCCACCGAAATCTCGGTCGGTGTTTCGGACGGCGCGGCCGTCGTCACCGCCAGGGCATTTTTCGCGGTCTCGGCAGGGGCGGGGGCGGCAACGGTTTTTTCCGTCGTCGTCGCTTCGGCCGGGGTTTTCGTGGCCGTCTCGGCACTCTTGGCGATGACCGCCTCGGCGGCCTTCACCGGGGTCGGCTCGGCGGGTGTCGCTGCGGCCTTCTCGGCCGGCGCCGCGGCGTCCGCGATCATCACCGGCGCGTCGTCGGCCTCGGTGCTTTCGCTCGCCGCCTCGGACGCGTTCGGCGACACCGCTGCCGCGGTCGCGGGCTTTTGGGCGGTCGCTTCGGTCTTGCCGGCCTCGAGCTTGCCGGTCTCGAGCTTGGCCGTCTCGGCTTTCGCCACGATGACGGGCTTCGAACTGGCCGCCGGCGCGGACCCCGGCTGCGGCGGAATGTTGGCGAGCGACGGCGCGTTGGTGGCGGTCGGCTCGGGCGACAGGCTCGTCGGCACCGGCGGGGCGCTCGGCTCCGGCGCGCCGAGCCAGGCCATCGAGCCCATGGAGAATGCTTCCGGCGGCGGCGCCGGCACGGTGATCTCGGCCTTTTTCGCGGGCGCCGGGGTCGCGGCCTCGGCGGCCTGCCGGGCCGCCTCGGCGGCGGCGGCTTGCTGCTCGGGCAGCACGCGCGGCCAGCCGATCTGCCGCTCGGCCTTTTGCGGCACGGTGGCCGGAGATCGGGCGGCCGGCGACTGGGCGGCCGGAGATTCGGCGGTGGCGCTCGCGGCCGGAGCGACTGCCGCCTGTGGCGGTGTCTCCGGTGCGGCCATGGGGGCGACGGCCGGGGCGACGGCCGGGGCGACGGCCGGGGCGACGGCCGGGGCGACGGCCGGGGCGGCCGCTTCGGGGGCCGGCGCCGGTGCCGGCGCGAGCGCCGCCATCTGGGCGGGCGCTTCGCCGGTGGCCGGGGCTTTTGCGGCCGGTGTCTCGGCGGCCGGTGTCTCGGCGGCCGGTGTCTCGGCGGCAGCCGTGTCGGGGCCGACCGGCGCCTGCCCCTGCGGCGCGGTCATCTCCTCGGCGAGCGCGCGCTCGGCCTCCAGCGCCTGCTTTGCGCGCGCCTCGGCGACGGCGCGCGGCACCAGCCGGTTGCCCTTGCGGGTGCGGTTGACGAGGTCGCGGTCGAGCTCGGGCGCCCGCGTCGACAGGTCGAACAGCGCCCGCGTGGCGGTCGAGCCGGTGGTCTCGCCGATGTCGAGGCTCGCGACGTCGAGGCTCGCCAGCTTGAAGCCGGTGGGCTCGGGAATGTCGGTGCCGACCGGGGTCGGGAAGGTGAAGGTCGCGGTGTGCAGCAGGCCGAGCGCCGACGGCGAGCGCGGCCCGGGCTCGCGCCAATGATCGCCGACCGACGAGCGCTCGGCGATCAGCGAGGCGAGATCCTGGTAGCCGATCGGCACCGGAATGACGGTGAAGGTGAGCATGGCGAAGCCGAACGGAGCCGTCGCCGCCAGCGCCTTCTCGCGCAATGACCGCAGCCGCGATCCCACTGAGCCGTCCCCCTCCCCCGCGCCCTCCGTCCCGCGTCCGTTCGGGTTTTCCGAAAAGACCGGTCGTATGTCGGTGGGCGCCTTTGCAACAGGTCAACCATGCTGCGACGGCACGGTTAACGTCGACTGAACGAGACGAGCCGCGCACGTCGAGGCGCTCGCGCTCGACGCGCGTTCGGTGCCGCCGCGCGTACGCGACGTCGGTTCGAAATGGCGTTGCTGCTTGCTGGAAGCCCCGTCCGGGGATCCCGTCCAGGAACCCCGTCCAGGAACCCCGCTGCCCGGTCGCGGATGGCGCGACGCGACCGATCGCTCGGCCCGTCGCCGCCATCGCGCCCTGGCACCCCCACACCCCCGTGTGATCGGTAGCAAGTCGATGGCGCAGATCACTAACCAGAAACAAGGCGGCATCTTGGCGGCGCGGGCGAGTGGCGCGTCGGGCCATCGCGCCGCGTGTGCCCGGCGACGGGAAACGCCCGTGGCAGAGGCACTTCTCGGCGCATGCCGAGATGTGCGTTACGTACTCGTCCAGATGACGATCAGGATTCCGCCCGGCCGCCGGAGGGGTCGCGCAGGGCTCCACCGTGGGTCGCAGGGCCGCCGGATTCGGCCGTCGCCGGCGTCCTCGCGGGCTCCGTCGCGGATGCGGCCTCGTGCGTGCGGGCCTCCCGCTCGGCCGCCTCGCGGGTGGCTCGCTCGGCCCGGGCGATCCTCTCGGCTTCCGCCTTGCGCCGCTTGATGATCGCCTGGTTGAGCGAGGCGCCGAACAGGAACATCGCCGCGGTCCAGTACAGGAAGACGAGCGCGATCATCGCCGAGGCGAGCCCGGCATACATGGTCACATAGGCGCTGGCGAAGCTCGCGAGATAGCGGCCGAAGGCGACGCCGAGCACGATCCACAGGGCGAGCGTCGCCGCCGCGCCCGGCAGCACGTCGCGCAGCCGCCGCCGGCCGGCCGGCAGCCATTTGTGGATCATCACCAGCGCGACCACCAGCACGATGGTGGCGATGGTGAAGCGGGCGAGGGTGAGCGAGAAGGCGAACTGCCGCAGCTCGGGAAACCACACCACCAGCGCGTTGTAGGTCAAAGGCGCCAGCACGATGAAGAAGGCGAGCGCGATCATGCCGATCGCGCCGAGCAGCACGTAGCCGATCGACTCGATGCGCAGCATCCACCACGGCCGGCTCTCGACCACCTCGTAGGAGCGGTTGAGGCCGATCCGCAGGCTCTCGACGCCGCTCGACGAGAAGTACACCGCGAGCGCCGCGCCGATCGTCAGGATGCCACCGTGCGCGGTGGTGAGGACGCTCTCGATCTCGCTCGAGATCGGCCCCGACACCTCGCGCGGCCACGCCTCGAGCAGCAAGAGCGCCACCTGGTCGGACAAATCCTTGGTGCCCAGGAAGCCGGTCAGCGCGGTGACGAAGATCAGGAACGGAAACAGCGACATCAGCGCCGACAGCGCGATGTGGCTGGCGACCGCCCAGCCGTCGTCGCGGTTGAAGGCGAGGAAGGCGTCGGCGGCGACCCGGGCGGCGAAGGCGAGGCGGTGCGGCATGGAGCGGGAACCCGTTTCTCGCCTCGGCGGGGGGTCTCACCGGCTCCAATTGGGCCGTGCGGTGCCGTTCGGCAAGCGAGATTTCCCTCTCCACGCAGATGCGAAAAGATGCAATCATGGGACGTCAGGTCGATTTTGGATCATCCGGGCGGCGTGGGGCGAGACCTCGCGGCGTGCCGGATGTCACTGTGTTTTCTCGGAGATTCGCATGTCCTTGGCCGCCCCCCGCTCGGATTCCGCGCCTCGTCTCGAAACCCTCGCCCAAACCGCTGCCGACGCGCTCGACGTCGTGCTGGCGAGCGCGATCGAATCGGTCCGCGGCCGGCTCGGCGGCGGCTCGGGCGCGCGCGGGCAGGACCGCGAGCAGCGTGCCACCCACGGCCTCGCCTGGCTCGCCACCTATGCCGAGGCGGTGCGACAGCTCGCCGCCTACACCGCCCGCATGACCGAGGCCGGCAAGCTCGGCGAGATCGAGGATTTGGTGGTGCGCATCGGCCTCGGCGAGTACCTCGCCCAGGTGGCCGGCGGCATCCCGATGAGCCAGAACGAGTTCGTCCGGCCCGCCGATCTCGGCCTCGACACCGCCGAGGTGCTGAAGAAGCTGTCGCCCTCGCTCGACGCGCTGGCGGGCTGCGGCAACACGCCGGAGAACCGCGCGCGCCTCGTCGCGCTGATGCGCGAGCACCATGGCGCCACCGTCGGCGATTGCGGCCTCGAGGACACCTACGAGCAGATCCGCGACGAGATGCGCAAGTTCGCCGACCAGGAGGTGGTGCCGCACGCGCACGGCTGGCACCGGGCGAACAGCTACATCCCGATGGAGACCATCCGCCAGATGGCCGAGCTCGGCGTGTTCGGCCTGACGCTGCCGGAGGAGTACGGCGGCATGGGGCTCGGCAAGGAGTCGATGTGCGTCGTCTCCGAGGAGCTTTCGCGCGGATATATCGGGGTCGGGTCGCTCGGCACCCGCTCGGAGATCGCCGCCGAGCTGATTCTGGGCGGCGGCACCGACGAGCAGAAGAGCCACTGGCTGCCCAAGATCGCCTCGGGCGAGATCCTGCCGACGGCGGTGTTCACCGAGCCCAACACCGGCTCCGACCTCGCCTCGCTGCGCACCCGCGCGGTGCGCGAGGGCGACGTCTACAAGGTCTCCGGCAACAAGACCTGGATCACCCATCCGGTGCGTGCCGACCTGATGACGCTGCTCGTGCGCACCAACCCCAAGGACGCCGGCTATCAGGGCCTCTCGATGCTGCTCGCCGAGAAGCCGCGGGGCGACGACGCCAACCCGTTCCCGGCGAACGGCATGTCCGGCACCGAGATCGAGGTGCTCGGCTATCGTGGCATGAAGGAGTACGAGATCGCCTTCGACGATTTCGAGGTGCCGGCGGCAAACCTTCTCGGCGGCGTCGAGGGGCAGGGCTTCAAGCAGCTGATGCAAACCTTCGAGGCGGCCCGCATCCAGACCGCCGCGCGCGCGATCGGTGTCGCCCAGGCGGCGATGGAGGAGGCGCTCGCCTACGCCGAGACGCGGGTGCAGTTCGGCCAGCCGATCGTCGTCTTCCCGCGCGTCGCCGACAAGATCGCGATGATGGCGGCCGAGATCATGATCGCCCGCCAGATCACCTATTTCGCCGCCAAGGAGAAGGACGCCGGCAAGCGCTGCGACCTCGAGGCCGGCATGGCGAAGCTCTTGGCCGCCCGCGTCGCCTGGGCGTCGGCCGACAACGCCGTGCAGATCCACGGCGGCAACGGTTTTGCGCTCGAATACCGCGTCTCGCGGCTGCTCTGCGACGCCCGCATCCTCAACATCTTCGAGGGGGCGGCCGAGATCCAGGCGCAAGTCATCGCCCGCCGGCTGCTCGACAAGCGGAACTGATGCCGAAGGCGCCCGCGTTCGACCTCGTCCGGAGGGGCACTCCGAAGGAGTGGGCTCGACGGACGAGGCCGTGGTCTCCCGCCGTCGGTACGAGCTTTTTCGCGCCACGGGGAGAGGGGGCGCCGCCGCTCCGGCCGGCGCCGGCCGGGGGGCTGCGGCGTGCCGGGCGCAGAAATCCGGGTCGCGCTTCCGCCACCGACTCGTGCTAAGAGCGCGCCCTCATCGGTGGGGGCCGCGGGACAACCGCGGCCGGGAACCAGCACGAAGAAGGGACGAGATGGCGTCGAAGCAGGAAATGCGCGAGGAAGCCGAGCGCCTGGTCCGGGAGGCGCTGGAGCGCAAGAGCGTCACCATCAAGCACGGGGCGACCCGGATCGAGGCCACGTGCGGCAAGTGCGGCGCCAAGAACCGCGTCTCGGCCGAGAAGGGCGAGACCCGCGTGCGCTACAAGTGCAAGGAATGCGGCCACGAGCAGGTGACGCTGTAGCGGCCGGCCGCGCCGGCTCGCCGGCTCACAGGATCGTCGGTTCCCGGGCTCGGGTTGCCGGCGTCCCGGCCCGGCAAGCAGGCCGGGCCGTCACGCCGCGGCCGATTCCGTCGCCGCGAGAATGGCGGCCACCTCGCTCGCCGGCACCGCCCGCCCGAACAGGAAGCCCTGGCCTTCGTCGCAGCCGAGCGAGCGCAGCACCTCGCGCTGGCCGGGCGTCTCGATGCCCTCGGCGATGGTCGTCATGCGCAGGCCGGCGGCGAGCTCGGTGATGCCGCGGGTGATGGTGAGGCAGTCGTGGCTGCCCGGCAGCTCGCTGACGAACGAGCGGTCGATCTTGATCTTGTCGAACGGGAAGCGGCGCAGATAGCCGAGCGAGGAATAGCCGGTCCCGAAATCGTCCATCGCGACCTTGACGCCGAGGTCGCGCAGCGCGTGCAGCGTGGCGAGGTTGGAGGCGTTGTCCTCGAGCAGCACGGTCTCGGTGATCTCGAGCTCCAGCCGTGCCGCCGAAAGCCCGCTCGTCGCCAGCGCCGCGCGCACCGTCTCGACGATGTCGCCGGTGCGGAACTGCACGGGCGACAGGTTGATGGCGATCTTCACCCGCTCCGGCCAGGTCACCGCGTCGGCGCAGGCCTGCATCAGCACCCATTCGCCGAGCGGCACGATCAGCCCGATCTTTTCGGCGAGCGGCACGAACTCGGCCGGCGACACCGGCCCGTGCTCGGGATGGTGCCAGCGCAGCAGCGCCTCGAAGCCCGACACGCTGTCGTCGGCGAGGTCGACCCAGGGCTGGTAGTGCACGGCGAAGTCGCGCCGCTCGAACGCCGCCCGCAGATGCGTCTCCAGCGCGTGGCGCGCCTTCAGCTCGGCGTCCATCTCGGGGGCGAAGAAGCAGTGGCCGCTGCGTCCGCGTGATTTCGCGCGATAAAGCGCCATGTCGGCGTGGTTGAGCAGGTCGTCGAGGTCGCACGAGCCGTCGAAGGTGGTGGCGATGCCGACGCTCGGCGTCACCGTGATCTCGTGCCCCTCGACCATGTAGGGGGCGCTGATGACGGCGACCAGGCGGCTGGCGAGCGCGCTCGCGTCCTCGCGCGAGCGGATGCCGTCCTGGATCACCGCGAACTCGTCGCCGCCGAGCCGGGCCGGGGTGTCCTCCTCGCGCACGCAGCCGCTCACCCGGCGGGCCACCAGCTTGAGGAGCTGGTCGCCGATCGGGTGGCCGAGCGTGTCGTTGACGTCCTTGAAGCCGTCGAGGTCGATGCAGATCAGCGCGGTCCCCTCGTCCGGGTCGCGCGAGCGGTCGAGCGCCCGCTGCAGCCGGGCGCGGAACAGCGTGCGGTTGGCGAGGTCGGTGAGCGCGTCGTAATGGGCGAGGTGGCGGATGCGCGCCTCGTCGTGCCACTTCTCGGTGATGTCGATCAGCGCGGCGAGCTTGGCCGGGTGGCCCTGATAGTCGAGCAGCCGGGTATAGGCGGTGATCAGCACCTCGTTGCCGTCGGCCCGGCGGTGGCGCCACACGCGGTCGCCGCGGGCGGGCTCGTCGGAGCGCGCCACCTTGCTCGCCTCCTGGTGGTCGACCGGGTCGCGGATGTCGAGCACGCTCATCGTCAGGAACGTCTCGCGGTCGTAGCCGTAATGCTCGACCGCGGCGTCGTTGATGGCGAGGAAGCGCAGGGTCTCGCGGTCGAACACCCACATCGGCACCGGGTTGGCGTCGAACAGCAGCCGGAACGACTCCTCCCGCCGCTTCGATTCGGTGATGTCGACCCGGATGCCCATCGAGCCGCCGTCGGCGGTGCGGCGCTCCTCGATGCGCACCCAGCGGCCGTCGGCGAGCTGCTGCTCGTGGTGGCTCGCCTCGGCGTGGAAGCGCGCGAGACGCTCGGCGATCCACTCCTCCTCGCGCCCGCGCGCGGACGGGATAAGGTCGGCCTTCACCCGGGCGCGCAGCCGCTCCTCGAAGGTGTAGCCCGGAAACACCGCCTCCGGGCTTCCCTCGTAGATCTCGTCGTAGCGCCGGTTCCACAGGACGAAGCGGTCCTCGGCGTCGAAGAAGGCGAGCCCGACCGGCACCGTCTCCAGGGCGTCGAGCAGGCGGGCGTGGGCGACATGGGCCTCGGCGGTGGCCTTTTCGGCGGCGGCGCGGGCGGCCGACAGCGCCTCCTCGCGCTTCCCGCGCTCGTCGAGCAGGGCATCGAGCGAGCGCGACAAGGACTCGATCTCGGCGTACCCCTCGACCCGCGGCAGCGAGACGGCGCGCGAGCGCCGCGCCGCCTCGGCGCCGGCGGTGAGCACCTCCAGCGGCCACACGATCCGCCGCGCCATCGCGATGCCGGTGACGACCGCCAAGAACAGCGCCGCGGCGATCACCAGCATGCCGCGCACGATCCGCGTCTCGACCGGCGCCAGCACCTCCGCCCGGTCGAGGCCGACCGCCACCCGGGCACCGGTCTCCGGGATCTGGACGAAGCCGTAGATGCGGCGCGGCCCGTCGAGCGTCGCGGTGTCGGCCCAGCCATCGGTCCGCCGCAGCATCTCCTGCAGCAGCTCGCTGTCGCCGTTGAACCGGCCGATGCGCTCGGCGCGCTCGGGAAAGCGGGCCATCAGGATGCCGGCGGCGTCGGTCAGCCAGAAGGTGACCTTGCCGTCGGCCCCGAGGTCCTCGACCAGCCGATTGAACCAGCTCATCTTCAGGGTGACGGCGACCAGCCCGGTGACGGTGTCCTCGGGACCGAGCAGCGGCAGCACGGCGACGTTCACCGGCACGCCGGTCACCCGGTTGACGAGGAAATCGCTGACCACGAAGCGGTGCTCGGCGATCGCGCGGGTGACGTAGGGGCGGTCCGACAGGTCGACGTCGAGGCCGCCGGGGGTGGTGGTGCACACCACCCGGCCGGACGGGTCGATCACCCAGAAGCCGTCGGCCCATGGGCGGTTCTCGCCGGCGCGGTCGAGGAAGCGGGCGCACGTCTGCGGCGAGCCGCCGGTCACCTCGGGGGCGAGCGCCGCCATCTCGAGCACCGTGCGGGCCTCGACCACGATCTCCCGATAGCGCCCGGCGGTGCGCCGCGCGAGCGTCTCGACCCGCCGCCCGGCGCTGTCGATCGCTTCGCCGCGCTCGTGCAGCAGCGCCGCCGCGAGGGTGCCGATCAACGGCGTCAGGGCCACCAGGATCAAGCCGAGCAGCCGGATGCGGATGCCTGCGAACAGGCCGGCCGGCCGTGATCTCTCGTTGGTCATGCCCGAGCCACTCCCATTGGAGTACCATCGGGGCACCACGGTCACGGTCTCCTTAATTTCGGCAGCTGCGCTCTCGTAAATGCGTATTAGGCTTTACGAGGTGTTCGCGCGCTTCGAACGAACACGCGAAACTTGCATCGATCGAATGGCTTGCGGGATTTTTTCGCGCAATGATCCCCGGCTCGGGACGAGCATGCCGGGCGGCCGGGGAGGGGCGCGATACCCTTTCGGTGCGCACTCCGGCGGGCGGCGCCGTTCACCGCCGCGGCCGTCGGTGGTGGCCGCCGGCCGCTCGCGGCGGCGGCCGGTGGTGGCGGGCTGACAGGCGGCTGCCACCGATGATAAGGAAGTGCATGGCTCAGACGCTCGGCGTGTATGTCGTTCCCTTGGCGATCGCTGCCGTCGCCGTGGTGCTCGTGCTCGGCCTCGCCAACATGCTGCGCGGCGGGCCGCCGTCGCGCTCGCAGACGCTGATGCGCTGGCGGGTGATCCTGCAACTCCTCGCCATCGTGGTCATCATGCTGACCATTTGGGCGATGGGCGGCTGACGCCGGAGGCGCCGGGAGCAGGCGGGCCGGGCCGGGTCGGGCCGCTTTCCGGCGGGCCGCAGGCCGATCGGCCGGATCCGACGTTTCGCGCCGACACGCCCGCTTGCGGCGATCCTTCCAGGCATTAATCTCGGTGTCGGCAAAACCCCCGAAAAATCCGGAAGGCTCATGGTCGTTCTCACCCGCATCTACACCCGCTCCGGCGACGACGGCACCACCGCGCTCGGCACCGGCGAGCGCCGCAAGAAGCACGATCGCCGCATCGCCGCCTACGGCACGGTCGACGAGACCAATGCGGCGCTCGGCCTCGCCCGCCTGCACACCGGCCCGGCCGGCGAGGAGGACACCGGCGACCTCGACGCCATGCTGGCGCGCATCCAGAACGACCTGTTCGACCTCGGCGCCGAGCTGTGCGTGCCGGCGACCGCCAAGGGCAAGGGGCCGGACGGCGCCCGGCTGACCTTGACGCCCGCCCAGGTCGAGCGCCTGGAGCGGGAGATCGACACGCTGAACGCCGACCTCTCGCCGCTGCGCTCGTTCGTGCTGCCGGGCGGGACGGCGGCCGCCGCCCATCTCCACCTCGCCCGCACGGTGTGCCGGCGGGCCGAGCGGCTGATGGCGGAGCTGGCCGAGCAGCCGGACGAGGAGGTGTCCTCCGTGGCGCTGCAATACGTCAACCGGTTGTCGGACTTTCTGTTCGTCGCGGCACGCTGGGCCAATGCGCGGGGCGGCGGCGACGTGTTGTGGGCGCCCGGCCAGAACCGCTGATCTTCGCTCGACTATTCTCGACTGTTCTCGACTGTGCCGCCGCGCCCCGGCGCGGCCGCACGACCCGGAGCGGGTGCCTTCCTTTCGTGCTGCACTGCAGTTCCGCTCGCGTTGACAGTGCCGGTACCGGGCCATAGTTTGCCGCGCTGCCGTGGGGAGTGAACACCATGAAGGTTCTTGTCACCGTCAAGCGGGTGGTCGACTACAACGTCAAAGTCCGCGTCAAGTCGGACGGCTCCGGAGTCGAGCTCGCCAACGTCAAGATGTCGATGAATCCCTTCGACGAGATCGCCGTCGAGGAGGCCATTCGTCTCAAGGAAGCCGGCAAGGCGACCGAGATCGTCGCCGTGTCGATCGGTCCGGCGCAGGCCGCCGAGACCATCCGCACCGCGCTCGCCATGGGGGCCGACCGCGGCCTCCTGGTGAAGGCCGACGGCGTGGTCGAGCCGCTGGCGGTCGCCAAGATCCTGGCGAAAGTCGTCGACGAGGAGAAGCCCGGCCTGGTCATCATGGGCAAGCAGGCGATCGACGACGACTGCAACCAGACCGGCCAGATGCTGGCGGCATTGCTCGGCTGGCCGCAGGGCACCTTCGCCTCCAAGCTCGAGATGTCGGACGAGGGGGAAGTGGTCACCCGCGAGGTCGACGGCGGCTTCCAGACCGTCGCGCTGAAGGGCCCGGCGATCGTCACCACCGACCTGCGCCTCAACGAGCCGCGCTACGCCTCGCTGCCCAACATCATGAAGGCCAAGAAGAAGCCGATCGCCGAGAAGAGCCCGGCCGATTACGGGGTCGAGATCGCGCCGCGCCTCGAGGTGCTGAAGACCGTCGAGCCGGCGACGCGCAAGGCGGGCGTCAAGGTGGGCTCGGTCGCCGAGCTGGTCGCGAAGCTGAAAGACGAAGCCGGAGTGCTGTGAGATGGCGACCCTTCTGGTTGCGGAACACGTCGACGGGGTCCTCAAGGACGCCACCGCCAAGGCCTTGACCGCCGCGCGCGCGCTCGGTGCGGAGGTTCACGTGCTGGTCGCCGGCACCCATGCGGGGACCGCCGCCGCCACCGCGGCGAAGCTCGACGGCGTCGCCAAGGTCTTGGTCACCGAGGAGCCGATCTATCAGCATCTCCTCGCCGAGCCGACCGCGGCGCTGCTGGTCGCGCTCGCGCCCGGCTACGACGCGCTGGTCGCGCCGGCCACCACCACCGGCAAGAACGTCATGCCGCGGGTCGCCGCGCTGCTCGACGTCATGCAGATCTCGGAGATCATCGAGGTGGTCGCGCCCGACACCTTCCAGCGGCTGATCTATGCCGGCAGCGCCGTCCAGACGGTGAAGTCGCGCGACGCCAAGAAGGTGATCACCGTGCGCATCTCGTCGTTCCAGGCGACCGGCGAGGGCGGAGCGGCTGCGCCGATCGAGCCGGTGACGGCTGCCGCCGATCCCGGCCTGTCGCGCTTCGTCGGCGAGGAGCTCGCCGTCTCCGAGCGGCCCGAGCTGACCTCGGCGCGGATCGTCGTGTCGGGCGGCCGGGCGGTGCAGAGCCGCGAGAATTTCGCCAAGTACATCGAGCCGGTGGCCGACAAGCTCGGCGCCGCGGTCGGTGCCTCGCGTGCGGCGGTCGATGCCGGCTACGCCCCCAACGACTGGCAGGTCGGCCAGACCGGCAAGGTGGTGGCGCCCGAGCTCTACGTCGCCTGCGGCATCTCGGGAGCGATCCAGCATCTCGCCGGAATGAAGGACTCCAAGGTGATCGTCGCCATCAACAAGGACGAGGAGGCACCGATCTTCCAGGTCGCCGACTACGGCCTGGTCGGCGACATCTTCAAGGTGTTGCCGGAGCTGACCGACGAGCTCGCCAAGGCCGGCAAGTAGCGGCGTGTCGACCGGCCGGCCGGCATCGGCGACGACCCGTCACGGCCGTGGCGGGGGAACGAGACTGGCGATATAAGAATCGGGCCGGTCTCCGGCTCCCCGCGCGCGGCGTGCGGGGACGCCGGGGCGACGCCCTCGGATGGGACACATGACGAGCATCAACAAGGTCGGCGTGATCGGGGCCGGGCAGATGGGCAGCGGCATCGCCCATGTCTGCGCGCTGTCGGGTTTCGACGTCGTGCTCAACGACGTCACCGAGGACCGGATCAAGGCGGGGCTCGCCACCATCAACGGCAACATGGCCCGGCAGGTGCGGCGCAACCGCATCTCCGAGGACCAGCGCCAGGCCGCGCTCTCCCGCATCGTCCCGGCGACCGCCTATGACGGCTTCGGCGACTGCGACCTGGTGATCGAGGCGGCCACCGAGAAGGAGGACGTCAAGCGCAAGATCTACGTCCAGCTCTGCCCGATGCTGCGGCCGGACGCGCTGATCGGCTCCAACACCTCCTCGATCTCGATCACGCGGCTCGCCGCCGCCACCGACCGGCCCGAGCGCTTCATCGGGATTCATTTCATGAATCCGGTGCCGCTGATGGAGCTGGTCGAGCTGATCCGCGGCATCGCCACCGACGACACCACGTTCGATTCGGCGCGCAATTTCTGCAACCGGCTCGGCAAGACGGTGGCGACCTCGGAGGACTTTCCGGCCTTCATCGTCAACCGCGTGCTGATGCCGATGATCAACGAGGCGATCTACACGCTGTACGAGGGGGTCGGCACCGTCGAGGCGATCGACACCGCGATGCGGCTCGGCGCCAACCATCCGATGGGCCCGCTGCAGCTCGCCGACTTCATCGGCCTCGACACCTGCCTGTCGGTGATGCAGGTGCTGCACGAGGGGCTCGCCGACACCAAGTACCGGCCGTGCCCGCTATTGGTGAAATACGTCGAGGCCGGTTGGCTCGGGCGGAAAACCCAGCGCGGCTTTTACGACTATCGCGGCGAGAAGCCGATCCCGACCCGCTGATTTCGCGCTGTCGACGGACGGCGCCTGCGTGCCGTCCCTGCGATCCCTCTCGGGCGAGCCCGCGGGCGCGGCCGCTCAGCGCGTGCCGCCTCTGAAGAGACGCCGGACCAGCCGGCCGTCGATCGCGACCAGCCCGGCGGCGATGCCGAGCATTCCGGCGATCTGGTAGGATTCGAGCCGCTCGCCGAGCAGCACGGCGCCGAGCAGCACCGCGCTCACCGGCGCGAGGAAGGTCACCAAGAGCGCGTTGGTGGCGCCGGCCCGCGCCAGGATGCGGAAATACATCACATAAGCGAGCGCGGTGGACACCGCGCCGAGCGCGAGCACCGCCGCAGTGGCGCCGAGCGACGGCACCGGCAGCGTCCACGGCCGGTCGATCAGCAGCGCCGGGCCGGCGAGCAGCAGGCTCGCCGCCAGCGTCTGCCCGCCGGCGATGCCGTCCGGCGCGATCGTGCGGTAGCGGCGCGTGTAGACGGCGCCGAGCGCGTAGCAGGCCGACGCCGCGAGGCACGCCGTCTCCGCCAAAATCTCGCCGCCGAGCCCCTCGACCGCGGTCGGGCCGACCATCACCGCGACGCCGGCGATGCCGAGCAGCAGGCCGACGGTGCGGGCCGGGGTGATGCGGTCGTCGTGGGTGAACAGGTGGGCGAGCACGATCGCGAACAGCGGCGTCGTGGTGTTGAGGATCGCCGCGATGCCGCTGCCGATGCGGGTTTGGCTCCAGGCGATCAGCGCATAGGGCGCGGCGTTGCTGAGCAGGCCCATCACCAGGAACGCCAGCCAGTGGCGCGGCAGGCCGCGCCGCACCGTCGCGCCGCACAAGGCGAGCAGGATCGGCGCGGCGATCGCCACCCGCACCAACGCGATGGTCAGCGGCGGCACCTCGGCGACGGCGATCTTGGCGAAGAAGTAGGAGCCGCCCCACAGCGTCGACAGGGCGATCAGCATCACCCAGTCGAGCGGCGACATGGTCAGGGGAGTTGCGCGCATCGGCTCTTCATACGGGGTTTGCGGCGGCGCGTCGCCGGGCGTGACGCACGGTTCTGGCGGGCGGTGCGTATTCCGCCGGGCCGCGCCGGGCGATGGTGACGAAGGATTCACCTTGCGCGCAAGACGGCGGAGGAAACGGTGGCCGAACGCCGCGGCGGCGCGTTTCGTCAGGGAAGTCTCGAGCATTGCGGCCGCGAAATCGGAGAGACGGCTGCACCAGCGCGGAGATCCGCCATGGAGCTTACGACCGGACTGACGGTGGCCTGGCTCGACGCGGTGCGTCGCGCCCAGTCGGACACGGCCCAGCGCCTGCAGGCGCAGTTGCCGCAGGCGGCCGCCTCCTACGAGGACCGCACCCTCACCGACGTGATCGAGCGGGCGGTGGAGAGCGGCGGCGCCGAGCCGCCCCCCGAGAGCCGGGTGCCGACCGACGGCCGCGGAAAGCTGGTCGACGTGAGGGTGTGATCCTCGCAGGCCAGCGGTGCGAGGCGAAGAATACCAACAGAGCGAAACGATGACCTCGTCCTTCGAGACGCACTCCTGCGGAGTGCTCCTCTGGACGAGGCCCGACTCCGTCGCCGTTCGGACGGCCGCCCGGCCTCAGCGCGGCGCGATCGACGACACCATCATCACGATCGGCGCGTGGTGATGCGCGGTGTGGGCGCCGAACGGCGTGCCCTCGACCACCACGATCTTGCCCATCAGCCGCTCGAAGCGCGGCGCCAGATCCTGCTCGGCCGGGGCGACGTGCAAAGTCTCGGCCTTCTCGACCCGGTCGAACTCGTCCGGGCCGGTCAGGCAGGCCGGCTCGTCCAGCACCAGGATCCAGGCGCGCTCCGGCCGCCCGGCCGCATCGTGGAACATCTCGTTGACGAGCTTGCCCGCGATCCGCGCGGCACTTTGCGAGTCGAGGCAGTCGGCGGCGCGCGCGGGATGCGCGGCAGCGAGAGACAGGACGGCGGCGAGGGGAAGTAGCTGCGTCGCGCGCATGGCGTTGCCTCCGCTGTCTCGTGTTCCGCGACTATGATACCAACACGTGCAGAGGTCGCCAATATCCCGCAAGGTCGCCCCCGGCGGCAGCAGCGCCGCCGGCGTCAGGCGCCGGTCCCGCCGACGGTGATGCGGTCCATCCGCAGCGTCGGCTGGCCCACCCCGACCGGCACGCCCTGGCCGTTCTTGCCGCAGGTGCCGACCCCCTGATCGAGCGCGAGGTCGTTGCCGATCATCGAGATCCGGTGGAGGTCGGTCGGCCCGTTGCCGATCAGCATCGCCCCCTTCACCGGCGCGCCGACTTTTCCGTCCTCGACGAGATAGGCCTCGGTGCACTGGAAGACGTACTTGCCCGAGGTGATGTCGACCTGCCCGCCGCCGAAGCTGACGAGATAGAGCCCCTTCTTCACCGAGGACACGATCTCCTCCGGCTCGCGGGTGCCGGCCAGCATGCAGGTGTTGGTCATCCGCGGCATCGGCACGTGGGCATAGCTTTCGCGCCGCCCGTTGCCGGTCGGGCTCATCCCCATCAGCCGGGCGTTCTGCCGGTCCTGCATGTAGCCGACCAGGACGCCGTTCTCGATCAGCACGGTGCGGTTCGACGGCGTGCCCTCGTCGTCGATCGTGATCGAGCCGCGGCGCGCGCCGAGCGTGCCGTCGTCGACCACGGTGACGCCGTCGGCGGCGACCTTCTGGCCCATCAGCCCGGCGAAGGCGGAGGTCTTCTTGCGGTTGAAGTCGCCCTCTAGGCCGTGGCCGACCGCCTCGTGCAGCATCACGCCGGGCCAGCCGGGGCCGAGCACGACGTCCATCTCGCCGGCCGGCGCCGGCACCGATTCGAGATTGACCAGCGCCTGCCGCACCGCGTCCTCGGCCGCGCCCTGCCACGCCTCGACCGCGACGAACTGCTCGACCGTCGAGCGACCGCCATAGCCGTGGCTGCCGGTCTCCTGGCGGTCGCCCTCGCCGACCACGACGGACACATTGACGCGCACCAGCGGACGGATGTCGCGGAAGCTCGCGCCGTCCGGCCGGACGATCTCGACCACCTGCCAGGAGGCGGCGAGACTGGCGGTGACCTGGCGCACCCGCGGGTCTTTTGCGCGCGTGTAGGCGTCGATCGCCTCGAGAAGCTTCACCTTGTCGCCGAAGGCGAGGCCGGCGAGCGGGTTCTGGTCGGTGTAGAGGCGGACATTGGTGCGGGCGGGGGCGCCCGCCAGCGTGCCGGAATAGCCGCCCTTGACGGCGCGCACCGCATCGGCCGCGCGCGCGATCGCCTGTTCCGAGAGGTCGGACGAATGGGCGTAGCCGACCGCCTCGTCCTTCACGGCGCGCAGCCCGAAGCCCTGGTTGGTGTCGTAGGTCGCCTGCTTGAGCCGCCCGTTGTCGAACAGGAGCATCTCGGACTGCCGGTACTCGAGATAGAGCTCGCCGTCGTCGGCGCCGTCGAGCCCGCGGCCGATCAAGGTGCCGATGGTCGCGCGGTCGAGACCGGCACGGTCGATGAGGGAGGTCGTGGCGGGCATGGCGGCTCTTTCGTTGCGTGCGGGTGTGCGTCGAACATAGTGGCTCTCGGCCGTGCCCGCGAGGGGGATCGGCGGCCGCGGGTGGGGCCGGAGTGAGGACCTCGCCATGATACCCGAACGGCCGAAGAACCGGCGAAGGCACTCGGCGCGAGGGCAGGACGCAAAGGCGTGCCGATGCGGGGTGCTGCGCCCTCCTGCAATCGTCTCTCTACCTCTTGGTCCGAGGGGCGGCTGTCGTCCGAGCCGTCGGGGCGATCTCGCCGAGCGACCGCAGCCGGATCGGCGGGCGGGACGGAAGCCGGACCACCAGCTCCAGCTCGCCGCCGATCGCTTCGACGAAGCTCCGCAGCGTCGACAGATACATGTCGGTCTGCTTTTCGATCTTCGACACCGAGGGCTGGGTGATCTCGAGTGCGGCGGCGATGTCCGCCTGCACCTTGCCGGTGACGCGCCGCAGCTCCTGCAAGCTCTCGACCTCGTCCTTCAGTTCGCGGAAGCGGGAGTCGACCCGCCGCTGCCGGGTTTTGGGTAGCGAGGCGAGAACATCGTCGAGCGTGCGGGCCATGGTCCGAATCCCTTTCCGAGTTCCCTGTGTCCCGGCTCATCCTCGTCCGGTTCCGGCGAGCCGCGCGAGATGGGCGGCATAACGCCGGTCGGCCTTGGCGATCAGGGCTCGATAGAAACGCCTGCCACCGACCCCCGCTTTGTCGCCGGCGACGAGAAGGATCGCATGGCGTCGGGGGTCGAACGCGAAAGCGATCCGCCAGACGCCGCCGTCCGCTTCGAAGCGGAGCTCCTTCATGTTCGCGTAGGTCGAGCCCGCCAGGGTGTCCACATGCGGCCGCCCGAGCCGCGGACCGTACTCCGCGAGCAACTTGGCCGAAGCCAGCAGCGCATCCTGGACACCATCGGCCAGCGTCTCGAATTCGCGATCGAAGACATCGTCGAAGACGACCGTCCATGCCATGTATAGCCTCGGAGCTATATCGCGTCAATGCGCGATGCTCGGGCAGGCGAGAGAGGCGCGCAAGCCGTGCGATGTCTCGAAGCCGCGTGCGAATGGACGCTGCGCTCTCCGCACGAAAAAAAACGGCCCCGTCGCCGGGGCCGCCAGGTCTCTCCTCGTCGCGCGTGAGCCCGAGCGTGAGCCCACGAGTGGGCCCGCGAGCGGAACCACCAGTGGGACCACGAGTGGTCAGCAGCAGCGGAAGCGGCCGCCCTTGCCGAACCCGTAGCGGGCGTCCTGGCGCTCGCGGAAGAATTCTTCGTAGGTCATGATCGGCTCGCCGGGATGGGTTTCCCGGCGGTGCGCGACATAGGTGTCGTAGTCGGGCACGCCGACCATCAGGCGGGCGGTGCGCACCGCCCACCCCATGATGCCGAGCGTGCCCTGCTCGGCCGCCGGCGCGCTCGCGCCGGCGGGGTCGTTGCGATCGAGCTGCCGGCCGGCCTCAGGCACGGACCGTCCTCCCGCCGAGGTCGCCGACCTCGGTGGCGGTGATGCGGATGGTGCCGAGCGCCTTGCGGATCGAGGCGATGCCGAACACCAGCATGGCCAGCACCACCGCGACGAAGGCGGCGGCGAGCGCCATGTCCACATAGTCGTTGAACACCACCCGGCTCATCTCCTCGAGGGTCTTGGCCGGCGCCAGGATCTTGTTCTGCGCCAGCGCGTCGCCGAACATCTGGGCGTGCGCCAGGAAGCCGATCTTCGGGTTCGGATGGAAGATCTTCTCCAATCCGGCGGTGAGCGTGCAGATCAGCAGCCACGCGGTCGGCACCATGGTGACCCAGGCGTAGCGCTCGCGCTTCATCTTGAACAGCACGACCGTGCACATGGTCAGCGCGATCGCCGCCAGCATCTGGTTGGAGATGCCGAACAGCGGCCACAGCGTGTTGATGCCGCCGAGCGGATCGATCACGCCCTGGTACAGGAAGTAGCCCCAGCACATCACCGCGAGCGCCGAGCCGATCAGGTTGTTGACCCAGCTCTCGGTGTTGCGGAACGGCGTGATCACGCTGCCGACCATGTCCTGGATCATGAAGCGCGCCACCCGCGTGCCGGCATCGACGGTGGTGAGGATGAACAGCGCCTCGAACAGGATCGCGAAGTGGTACCACAGGCCCATCAAGGCCTTGCCGCCGATCAGGCCGGACAGGATGTGGGCCATGCCGACCGCGAGCGTCGGGGCGCCGCCGGCGCGCGACAGCACGGTGTGCTCGCCGACGTCGGAGGCCATCTGGGTCAGCATGTCGGGCGTCACCACGAAGCCCCAGGTGCCGATCACCTGCGAGGCCTGCTCGACCGAGGTGCCGATCAGGCCGGCCGGGCTGTTCATCGCGAAATAGACGCCGGGCTCGATCACGGTGGCGGCGATCAGCGCCATGATGGCGACGAACGACTCCATCAGCATGCCGCCATAGCCGATCAGCCGGATCTGGCTCTCGTTCTCGATCATCTTCGGGGTGGTGCCCGACGAGATCAGCGCGTGGAAGCCCGACACCGAGCCGCAGGCGATGGTGATGAACAGGAACGGGAAGAGGCTGCCGGCCCACACCGGCCCGGTGCCGTCGACGAACTTGGTGATCGCCGGCATTTTCAGGTCCGGCTGGACGATCAGGATGCCGATCGCGAGCAGGCAGATGGTGCCGACCTTCAGGAAGGTCGAGAGATAGTCGCGCGGCGCGAGCAGCAGCCACACCGGCAGCACCGAGGCGACGAAGCCGTAGCCGATGATCGCGATCGCCAGCTGCTTGCCGTTCCAGGTGAACCACTGGGCGAGCTCGGGCGTCTGCGACACCGTGCGGCCGAACAGTAGCGCGGCCATCAGGAGGACGAAGCCGATGATCGACATCTCGGCGATCCGCCCGACCCGGATGAATCGCGTGTAAATGCCCATCAGCATCGCGATCGGGATGGTGCAGACGACGGCGAAGGTGCCCCACGGGCTGCCGACCAGCGCCTTCACGACCACCAGCGCCAGCACGGCGAGCAGGATGATCATGATGAGCAGCACGCCGACCAGCGCGATGCCGCCGGCGACCGGACCCATCTCGGCGCGGATGATGTCGCCGAGCGAGCGGCCGTCACGCCGCGTCGAGAAGAACAGGACGGTCATGTCCTGCACGGCGCCGGCAAAGACGACGCCCGCGAGGATCCACAGCGTGCCGGGGAGATACCCCATCTGTGCCGCCAGCACCGGGCCGACCAAGGGGCCCGCGCCGGCGATCGCCGCGAAATGGTGGCCGAACAGCACGTACTTGTTGGTCGGCACGTAATCGAGCCCGTCATTGTGACGGTGCGCCGGGGTTTTGCGCTCGGGCTCGACGCCGAGCACGCGGTCGGCGATGAACTGCGCGTAGAAGCGGTAGGCGACGAGATAGGTGCAGACCGCGGCGACCACCAGCCAGGCGGCGTTGATGCTCTCGCCCCGGTGCAACGCGACGATCCCGAGCGAGACGGTGCCGAGCACCACGATCAGAGCCCACAGGGCCCAGTGCCCTCTGGGGTTGCTGCGCACGAGTGTCGTCATGGATGTCCTCCTGGCCTCGGACGGGATGCCCGAGCGCGGATCGGTCCGCAACCGTCGGTGTG
This sequence comes from Rhodovulum sp. PH10, assembly GCF_000293785.1. Taxonomy (GTDB): domain Bacteria; phylum Pseudomonadota; class Alphaproteobacteria; order Rhizobiales; family Xanthobacteraceae; genus Rhodoplanes. The sequence goes on from NZ_AKZI01000008.1 coordinate 45,827, forward strand.
AAGAAACGCAACAAAAGATCGACCGGGCTGCCTATCAAGAAAGACAACCGGCCTGAAGTCGGACGAATCCTTACTAAATTATTCGCGGAAAAGAATATTGTCAGGGTTGTATCGTGCAATGATGCAACGATTCGGAGGGATCGGAATAGCTTTTCTCACCGGCTGAGGATCACGAGGTTGTGTTCGTGAAACCCCGGTTTCCTCCCGTTTCGTGGTAGCCCGACCCGGGCCCGGCCGGCGCGCCATCGGCGGCCCTCGTGGGCCGCTCGGGGCGGGCCATTGGCGGGGCGGCGCAGCTGTGGTCAAGTGCGCGCCGTCGCGCGGTACCGCCTCCGGCCGTGCCGCCATTCCCCCGAAATGCCCGGAACCGGCCATGAGCACGCACCCCCGTCCCTTCACCACCCGGCCCGAGATCGAGGGCACCTTCGGGGTCGTCGCCTCGACCCACTGGATCGCCACCGCGGTCGGCATGGCGACGCTCGAGAAGGGCGGCAACGCCTTCGACGCGGCGGTCGCCACCGCCTTCGTGCTGCAGGTGGTCGAGCCGCATCTCAACGGGCCGGGCGGCGACGTGCCGATCCTTCTGCACGACGTGCGGCGCGGCAAGACCGAGGTGATCTGCGGGCAGGGCCCGGCGCCGTCGGCGGCGACCATCGCCTATTATCGCGGGATCGGCCTCGACATGGTGCCGGGCACCGGGCTCCTGGCGGCCTGCGTGCCGGGCACCTTCGAGGCCTACATGATGCTGCTCGGGCAGTACGGCACGATGCGGCTTCGCGACGTGCTGGAGCCGGCGATCTCCTACGCCCGCAACGGCCATCCGCTGGTCGAGCGGGCAAACGCGACCATCGCCTCGGTGGCGCCGCTGTTTCGTCAGCACTGGCCGACCTCGGCGGCGCTGTGGCTGCCGGGCAACGAGGTGCCGGCGACCGGCACGCTGTTCGCCAATCCGGTGCTCGCCGACACCTATGGCCGGCTCCTGAAGGAGGCCGAGGCGGGCGGCGGCGGCCGCGACGCCGAGATCGCGCGGGCGAAAAAGATCTGGTCGCAGGGCTTCGTGGCCGCGGCGATCGATCGCTTCTGCCGCACCACCAAGGTGATGGACACCTCCGGCGAGCGCCATCGCGGCCTCTTGTCCGGCCACGACATGGCGACCTTCCGGGCCCGCATCGAGGCGCCGGTCACCTACGACTACGGCCGCTACACGGTGTGCAAGGCGGGTTTTTGGTCACAAGGCCCGGTGATGCTGCAGCAGCTCGCGCTCCTGAAGGGCTTCTCGCTCGATGGTCTCGATCCGGCGGGGCCCGACTTCGTCCATCTCCAGGTCGAGTGCGCAAAGCTCGCTTATGCCGACCGGGAGGCGTTTTACGGCGATCCGGAGGTCGCGAAGGTGCCGACCGACGTGCTGCTGTCGGACGCCTACAACGACGCGCGCCGCAAGCTGGTCGGCGCCGAGGCCTCGCTCGAGCAGCGGCCCGGCACGATCGACGGGTTCGGCGCGGCGGTGAAGGTGCGGCAGGCGCGTGCGGGCGGCACGGCGGGCGCCGGCGAGCCGACGGTCGGGCGGATCGGCACGCGGGGGAGTGATCCCGTGCCCGGCGAGGTGCGTGGCGACACCGTGCATTTCGACATCGTCGACCGCGACGGCAACATGGTCTCGGCGACGCCGTCGGGCGGCTGGCTGCAGTCGTCGCCGACCATCCCGGACCTCGGCTTTTGCCTGGGAACGCGGGCGCAAATGTTCTGGCTGGAGGAAGGGCACCCGGCGGCGCTGGCGCCGGGCAAGCGGCCGCGCACGACGCTGTCGCCGACCATGGCGCTGCGCGACGGCGAGCCCTATCTCGCCTGGGGCACGCCGGGCGGCGACCAGCAGGACCAGTGGTCGACCCAGCTCTTCCTGCGGCACGTCCATGCCGGCCTGAATTTGCAGGAGGCGATCGACGCTCCGGCCTGGCACAGCGAGCATTTTCCGGGGTCGTTCTGGCCGCGCACCGCGCGTCCCGGCGTTCTCGTCGTCGAGGAGCGCTTGCCGGAGGCGACCCGTGCCGAGCTGGAGAAGCGCGGCCACGTGGTGGAGGTCGGCGGTGCGTGGTCGGAGGGGCGGCTCACTGCGGCTTCGCGCGACGGCGTGCGGCGGCGCGCCGCGGCCAATCCGCGCGGCATGCAGGGCTACGCCGCCGGTCGGTGACCCGCGGCAAAATTTCGGTGTTCTCTGATCGTCTCGGCGGCTCGGCCGCCGGGACGTCTCGATGCCCGTCGCGTCGGCGCCGTTGTGTTTCGGCGCCGGTCGTGTCGGCGGCGCGCGTCAGCGCGTGATCACGAGCTTCTGGAAGTAGCCGCCGAAATACTGCCGGCGCGGCCATTCGCGCTCGGACCACGGGGCCGGCATCCAGCTGGTCAGTGGCTTCTTCCACAGGTCGAGCGCGAACGGCTCGAGCACGGCGAGCAGCGGCTTGAACCAGTAGCGCCACGGGTGCCACCACTCGGGCTGCGCGAAGTCGATGATCACCACCGTGCCGCCCGGCTTCACCACCCGGAAGATCTCGGCGAGCGTGCGCTCGCGATACTCGTCCGGCTGCTCGTGGAACAGCAGATAGACGATCGCCCGGTCGTAGCTCTCGTCGGCCAAATTGAGGTCGGAGGCGTCCATGTTGAGGAGGCGCACCGGCGCGTCGGCCTTCAGCTTGCGGCGGGTGTTGCGCAGCTGCGCCGGCACGATGTCGATCACGTCGAGCCGGCCACCGCCGGCGGCGGCCCGCTCGGCGAGATGCGGCGTCAGGTCGCCATAGGCGCACGCCACCTGCAGCGTCTGGCCCGGCAGCGTCTCGCCCAGCTCGTCGAGCGCGGCATTGCGCAGCTTCGCGTAATTGCCCCACAGGATGAAGTTGATGATCGGGTCGTGATCGAAAAAGCGGATCGCGTTCGGGTGGATGTAGGCCCACCAATAATGCCGCTGGAGATAACGCGGAATCGAGAGGGTGGGGGCCTTGGCGCTATCCACCGGCGAACCGGCCTCGGTTCGCGCCGGGGCCGGCGTACGTACTGCAGCAGTCGGCATCTTCGGTAACCTCGAAACGGGCGGGGAGTCCCCCAGAAAATCCTGTCCCCTCACCTCGACCATCGCATCCGCCCCGACGCAACACCTTGATAAAAAGCAAGAGTCGGTTCCCGCAGGGCCGACGGGCAAAAATGGCGGATCGCCGCTCAACAGGCGAGAACGAGCTTTTGATAAAGGCCGCCGAAATACGAGCCGCGCGCCACCGGGCGGGCGCTCGTGGTCTCCGGGATCCAGGTGGTGATGTCGTCGCGCCACAGATCGAGCGCGAACGGTTCGAGCACGGCCAGCAGCGGCTGAAAAGTCCAGCGCAGCGGGTTCCACCAGCGCGGGCGCGCATAGTCGACGATGACCACGCGGCCGCCGGGCTTCACCACCCGCAAGGCCTCGGCGATGGTGCGGCGACGCCACTCGGTCGGCTGCTCGTGCAGCAGGAAGAACAGCACGACGCGGTCGTACGTGTCGTCCGGCAGCTCGAGCGCCGCCGAATCCATCTCGAGCAGGCGGGCCGGAGCGTCCGGCGCGAGCTTGCGGCGCAGATTGGCGAGCTGCACCGGCAGCACGTCGACGATGTCGAGGCTGCCGTCGCCGGCCGCGACCCGGTCGGCGAGGTGCGGTGTCAGGTCGCCATAGGCGCAGGCGATCTGCAGCGTGCGGCCGGGCAGCCGGTCGCCCAGCGCGTCGAGCGCGGCGTCGCGCAGCCGGCCGTAATTGCCCCAGAGAATCAGGTTGGCGAGCCATTGCCGCTCGAACACCTTGATGGCGTTCGGGTGCACATAGGCCCACCAGTAGTGGACATCGAGATAGCTCGGCACCGGCGGCGCCCCGAGCCCGAGCTCGCCGAGCTCGCCCCGTGGACCGTTCGACGCCGCAACCGCTCTATCCATGTCGTGCTCTCCTGGTACGCCCGGCCGGGCCATCGAAGCCATGTCGCATAGCACACGCGATCGCGGCGCGACATCCTCGCTTCACGGTCCCGTTGTCGCGCAATATCGACGATCGTACCGTCCGGATCGGCCGCCCGGCCAGCGGAAATCGGGGGAATATTCCTCCGCGAGAGGCGCGCCCGTCACAATTCGTCCCCACTTGATTAGAGGGGGAGTATTCATGGGGGCGTGTCGATGGGAGAGGCCGGCGCCGGTGGCGCGGGCAGGGCTCCGCCGCTCGGGCGCCTCGCCTCCGTCGCGCCGAAGCAGCCGGGATCCGGACGGAGAGGAGGACCTGCGATGAAAGCCTGCGATGTGATGACGAGCCGGGTCGTGTCGATCCGCCCCGAGGCGACCGTCGAGGAGGCGGTTCGACAAATGCTCGACAACCGCATCAGCGGCCTGCCGGTGGTGGACGGCGAGGGCGACTTGGTGGGCATCGTCACCGAAGGCGACTTCCTGCGCCGCGCCGAGACCGGAACCTGCCGCAAGCGGCCGCGCTGGCTCGAGATCCTGATCGGCCCGAACAGCCTCGCCAAGGATTATGTGCGCTCGCACGGGCGCAAGGTGGAGGAGGTGATGACGCGCGACCCGGTCACCGTGACCGAGGACACCACGCTCGACGCGATCGTCTCGATCATGGAGCGGCGGCGGGTCAAGCGGGTGCCGGTGGTGCGCGGCCGCGAGGTGGTCGGCATCGTCAGCCGCGCGAATCTTCTGCACGCGCTCGCCAGCGTCAGCCGGGACATGCCGCCGGCGGCGGCCAGCGACGCCGACATCCGCCAGCGTGTGCTCGACGAGCTGGCCGGCCAGCCATGGGCGCCGGTCGCCCTGGTCGACGTGGTGGTCAAGGACGGCGTGGTGGAGCTGTGGGGCAGCATCACCGAATCGAAGCAGGCGGCGGCGATGAAGGTGTGCGCCGAGAACGTGCCCGGCGTGAAGGACGTGGTGAGCCACCTGTCGTGGATCGAGCCGATGTCCGGCCTCGTCATCAGCGACAACACCGAGCACGGGCCGCGCAGCGGGTCGTGACCGCGGGCTCGCCCGGGCTCTGTTTCATCGCGCAGTCCTGTATCGGAAGGGCCCGCTCGCGCGGCGCAGTGTGGCGACCAGGCGCCGCTCGCGCGGCGCAGTGTGGCGACTAGGCGCCGCTCGCGCGGCGCAGTGTGGCGACTAGGCGCCGCTCGCGCGGCGCATGGCTGCGTTGCCGGAATGCATGCCGGATGGCCGGACGGGAAGAGAAAAGCCCCGGCCGCGCAGGCCGGGGCGAAGGTTCACGATCTCGCTGCGAGGCCGGGCGTCGTTTGCAGCGGCACTCATACCACGGCGACAGAGTCCGACCTCGTCCTGAAGGAGCACTCCGCAGGAGTGCGTCTCGAAGGACGAGGCCACGGTGCGGGCCTCATCCTTCGAGACGTCGCCTTCGGCGACCCTCGGGATGAGGTCGTAGTTTCCTGCCGCAGGACTCACTCGGCGGCGGCGGCGGGAGCCTGCAGGCCTTCGTACCAGTCGAGGATCTGCTCGCCGTTCCAGTGCAGCACCCCCTCGAACCGGTTCACGTACGCGTAGATCTGCTCGAGATACTTGATCCGGTGCGGCTGCCCGCTGATGTAGGGATGGATCGCGATCGCCATGAATTTCGCGCGGTCCTTGCCCTCCTCGTAAAGCCGGTCGAACTGGTCGATCGCGCGCTCGAGGAACTGCTTGCTCTCGTGGTGCTGGATCGCCATCAGCGTGATGTCGTTGAGCTCCACGGTGTAGGGCAGCGTCACCAGCGGCCCGTGGGTGGTGCGGATGGTGGTCGGCTCGTCGTCGTGCACCCAGTCGGCGATGTACTTCACGCCGGCCGCCTTCAGGAGGTCGGGCGTCTCCAGCGTCTCGGTGAGGCCCGGGCCGAGCCAGCCGACCGGCGGCTTGCCGGCGAAGCGGCCGAGCACCTCCTGGGTGCGGGCGATCATCTCGGCCTGGTTTTCCCACTTGTGCATGGGCATCTGATCGTAGGCGTGGCCCATGAACTCCCAGCCGAGCCGCTTCGCCTCCTCGGCGACCCGCGGATAGGCCTCGCACAGGCGTCCGTTGGCGGCGAGCGTCGGGCGGATGCCGAGCCGCTCGTAGAGCGAGAAGAATCGCCACGCCCCGACCCGCATGCCGTATTCGTGCCAGCTCCAGTGCGGCACGTCGGGCAGCAGCTGCACCCCGGTCGGGGCCGGCAGGGCCTGGCGGGGCATCGGGCGGGAGATGTCCCAGACCTCGTAATTGACGATGGACCAGACGACGATGCGGGCGCCTCCGGGCAGCTTCAGCGCGGGACGATCGACGATCGCGGAATAGTCGCATCGCTCGCGTGGCAGCATGGGAGATGTCATTCTCGACCCTCTTCTCTGTTGTCCGCGTCTCACCGTTCCGCTCCGGTCCGGCAAAGTCAACGCACGCCGGCCGCAGGGCAGAGGCGCCCCCTGGTGGGGCGAACGGCGCCGTTTTCGCGCGGGGGGCGGGGCTATTGACGTGCCCGGGAGGGCTCCTTATCGTCCGCGCCGCCATGGCGCCCCAGGGCGAGCGCCGAGCCCCCTTTCCCCCGTATCGGACCGATCCATGCCGTTGAATGATCTGATTGCGCCGCAAGCGGTCATTCCGGCGCTCAAGGTCAACACCAAGAAGCAGGCGCTGCAGGAGCTCGCCGAGCGGGCCGCCGAGCTGACCGGCCGCACCGAGCGCGAGATCCTCGAGGTGTTGATGCAGCGCGAGCGGCTCGGCTCGACCGCGATCGGCAGCGGCATCGCCATCCCGCACGGCAAGCTGCCCAAGCTCGACAAGCTGTTCGGCCTGTTCGCCAGGCTCGACCGGCCGATCGACTTCGAGGCGCTCGACGGCCAGCCGGTCGACCTCGTCTTCCTGCTGCTCGCCCCCGAGAGCGCCGGCGCCGACCATCTGAAGGCGCTCGCCCGCATCGCCCGCATGCTGCGCGAGCCGGAGATCACCCGCATGCTGCGCGACTCGCACGACCGCGAGGCGCTCTATGCGGTGCTGGCGCTGCCGCCGCCGATGGCATGAGGTCGGCCGTCGCGCGCGCCACGACCGGCGGCCTCGCCGGCCGGTCGACGTGAGCCATCCCCCCGCCGTGCCGATTCGCCAGGGTGTCGCCGCCGAGATCGACCGGCTCCGGGAGATCGAGAGGCTGGCCGCGACCCGCTTCCTCGCCACCCCGTTCGCCGCCGTCGCCGGGCACGCGGCGACCGCCGCGGCGGTGCTGGCCGATCGGATCGCGGCCGGACGACTGCTGGTCGCGACCGATCGGGACGCCGACACCGCGATCGGCTTCGTGATGGTGCGGCCGGTCGATGCCGGGGCCTATATCGAGGAGATCGACGTGCTGCCCGCCCATGCCGGGCGTCGCATCGGCGCCGCGTTGATCGCGCGGGTCGCCGCGCTCGCGGGCGAGCGGGGCTGGTCGGCGCTGCTGCTGTCGACCTTTCGGGACGTGCCGTGGAACGCCCCCTATTATCGCCGGCTCGGCTTCGCCGCGCTGGAGGATGCCGATCTGTCGCCGTCGCTGCGCGAGATTCGCGCGCAGCACGTCGCGCGGGGGCTCGACGAGGGCTCCCGCGTCTTCATGCGGCGCGATCTGCCGTGCCGGTGATCCGACGGGGACCCGCCGCGGCGAGCGTTTCGGGAAATAAAAAAGCACGATGCCCGGCGCACGGGCCGGGCACGGTGGTGGTGGGATCGTCCCATCGGGCGGCCCGGCGATGGACGGGTCGGTCGACGGGGCCGGGGGTCGCCCGCCCCGCCGACCGGTCGGCCGACCGGTCGGTCAGTGCACGCTGACCGCCTCGAGCTCCTGGCTCCAGGCATTGGCGACCGCCGCCTCGCGGCTGTCGGTGATCATGATCGGCGTGCCGTCGGCGGCGTGCAGGGCGAACAGCTGCATGCCCGGCGCCACCTGGGGCGCTTGCGGAAACAGGGACGGCAGATCCTCGGAGCGGATCGCCTTCACATAGGCGATGCGGCCGTCGCCGAGATGGGCCAGCGCCTCGAGAGAGATGCCGGGGTTGCGGGTGGTGGTGGCTTCGTTGGTCATGGCCCTCGACTCCTCGTTCTTGTTGCTGTGCCGAGTCCTTTGCGGGACCCTCGGACGGACGAGCAGCGTGCCTTTCGGATCACTCCTGCGGGTCACTCCTGCTCGGAGATGGCGATCGACCGGACCACGCGCTCGGGTTCCGGGCGTGCGAGGTCGACCGACAGCAGTCCGTTCTTCAGGTCGGCGCCCAATACCTCCATCCCGTCAGCCAGCAGGAACGTGCGCTGGAACTGCCGTGCGGCGATGCCGCGATGCAGATACTGGCGTGCCTTGTCCTCTTGCTGGCGGCCGCGGATGAAGAGCTGGTTCTCCTCCACCGTGACGTCCAGCTGCTCGCGGGTGAAGCCGGCGACGGCGAGCGTGATGCGCAGCCGTTCGGCCTGACCCTCCGCCCCGCCGATCCGCTCGATATTGTACGGCGGATAGCCGTCCGCGGCCTTGGTGACCCGGTCGAGCGCCCGCTCGATCTCGTCGAATCCGAGCAGGAAGGGGCTGGAAAGCGAGGACACACGCGTCATGTCAAAGTCCTTGGTCAGCGACTTTGGGGGTTTTGGAGCCCTTGCGGCGCTCCAGCCCGGGCCGGTGGTACGATCGGCCCACCGCGGCCCGGACCTCCAAGATATGGGCAAAAGTTTTAAGCGTTCAAGAACGCCGGGCCGCCCCCTGCCTGCGGCGGATTAGCGGTTGCGGCCAAGGGTTTCGCGCCGCTCGGCGGCGCCGCTGCCGGACGCCTCCCGGCGCCGGCGGCGGCAGGCCCGAGGGCTCGCGACCGCGCCGCCGCATGCGCGGCGAGCGGCACGCCCCCTGTCGCCCGGCCGGGCGGTGGAGTAGAGGCATTTTCGACCGCCGCGTCGTGACGGTCGTGCCGGTGTCGGAAGCGTCGGAAAGTCGGAGAGAAGCGCATGCGGATCGCGGTGATGGGAGCCGGCGGGCTCGGGGGCTATTACGGGGCGAGGCTCGCCAAGGGCGGCGCCGACGTCGTGTTCGTCGCCCGCGGCGCGCATCTCGACGCCATGAAGGCGAACGGGCTCACGGTCGAGAGCACGATCGAGTCGTTCGCGCTGCCGCGGGTGACCGCGACCGACGACCCGGCCTCGATCGGCGGGCCGGTCGACGTCGTGCTGTTCACCGTCAAGCTGTGGGACACGGAAGCCGCCGCCCGCGCGATCCTGCCGATCGTCGGGCCGGACACGGCGGTGCTGTCGCTGCAGAACGGCGTGCAGAAGGACGACATGCTGCGGCCGATCCTCGGCGAGGCGCCCGTGATGGGGGCGATCGCGCAAATTTCCGCGGCGGTGCCGCGGCCCGGGACCATCACCCAGGTCGGGCAGATGCAGCGGCTCGCCTTCGGCGAGTTCGACGGGCGGGTGTCGCCGCGCGCCGAGGCCTTTCTCGAGGCCTGCAAGGCCGGCGGGGTCGCCGCCGAGATCAGCCCCGACATCACCCGCGAGATCTGGCAGAAGTTCGTCTTCCTGGTCGGCCTTTCGGCGACCACCTGCGCCACCCGCTGCACCATCGGGCCGGTGCGCACCAATCCGCACACCCGCGCGCTGCTGCTCGGCGTGATGGAGGAGGTGGTGGCGGTGGCGCGCGCGAGCGGCGTGTCGATCGCCGAGGATTTCGCCGCCGACCGGCTCGCCTTCGTCGACACGCTGCCCGCGGAAATGGTCGCCTCGATGTATCACGACCTCGCGGCGGGGCGGCGGCTCGAGCTGCCGTGGCTGTCGGGCGGGGTGGTCGATCTCGGCGCCGCGGTCGGCGTGCCGACGCCGCTCAACAAGGCGATCCGCGACGTGCTGATCCTGCACACCGCCGGCCGCCTCGCCTGAGGGGCTCGCCCCCTCGGATCGCGGCTCGGAGGTCCGGGCCGGAAGGCTGCGGCGGCGAGAAACCGAAGGTACGATGCCCGGCACGAGTGCCGCACGAGTGCCCCCCGCATCGCCTCTCCGCTCGCGGTCTCCATCGGCTCGTCCGCGGCTCCTCGCGAACGAGGCCGGTGGCGCGAGGGAGAGGCGCGCGGCGGCCGGCGGAGGCGGAGGCGTTCGTTCGGCCGGACCGCCTCGGGGGCACGGACGGCTCGGCGTTCCGGCCCCCTGCTCGCCAATGCGGGCGTGCGCGGCTTCGTTCCTGTGTCTCGTCGCCGACCCCGGGCATTCGACCGCCGACGCCTCGGCTTTCGGCGGCAACCTCTGCCGCGCCACCGCGTTGCCGTCACGGGAAAAACGGCGAGCGGAGAACCGTCATGGACACCTCGCGCGGCGGCGGGGCGGAGCCTCCGAGGCAGGACCGCCCGGCGGAGGATCGCCAGGGCACGCGGCGATTGATGATGGGCGGCGCGGTCGCCGCGGTGGTGGTCGGCGTGGGCCTGCTCGCCTGGATGGTGTTCGGGCAGTTCGACGCGCAGCAGTCGACCACCGACGCCACCGGCCCGCGCTTCGGCCAGCAGGAAGGGACGAGCGAGGCCGGCCGCACGCAGAAGCCGCCGTCCGCCCGGATCGGCGCGGCGCCCGACCCGATCACCGTCGGCCGCAACGAGGCGATCTCCGCCACCGCCTCCGACCGCATCTCGCTCGCGCCCGAGCAGCGCAAAGCGATTCGCGACTACGTGATCGCGCGGCCGGAGGTCCGGGCCGCCAGCGTGCCCTTCACGGTGGCGATCGGCGCGACGGTGCCGCGACAGATCTCGCTGCACGACGTTTCGCCCGGCCTCGACCAGGCGCTGCCGGAGTATCGCGGCGACCTCTTCCTGGTGGTCGGCGACCGCTTGGTGGTGGTGGAGCACGGAACCCGCCGGATGGTGGCGATCGTGCCGGACGTGCTTTCGGACGGCGGCTGAGACCGTCCCACGCGGTTAACGAATTCTCGAGGAGCCCGTGCAACCCTCGATACGATCGGCCGCGGGGGTCGGTCCGCTTCTCGGTGGTCCGATGCAGCAGAGCACGCCCAAGGCTGCGAAAACCCGGCCGAGCCAGGCTCGGCGGATCGCGCTGGTCTCGGTGATCATCGTCGCGACGGTGGTGCTCGGCGTCGTCGTCCGGCAGCACTTCGTCACCCCGACCGCCCCGGTGCCGGGGCCGGAGCGCGACCCGCAGGCCCATGTCGGCACCGTGCGGCTGTGGCCGGACCCTTCCGGCCTCTGCCCGCAATTCCGCTTCGACAACGATTCCGGGGTGATGACGCCGAACGGCGTGGTGCCGTGCACCGATCCGCCGCCGTCGCCCGGCGCGTCCGGCGGCATGCCGGACCGGATCGATTCGATCCGCGAGGGTTTTCGCCGGCGCTGACCGGCGCCGGCGCGCCCCGCACTCGCCGAGCGGAGCGCGCACCGGATCGGCAGCGGCGAACGACACCACCGCAGCCGGCCTGCGCCGGCCGCGGAGAAAACGTCGGGGCGCGCCGCTCGGCCGATCAGAAGATCCAGAGGATCAGGATCAGCAGCACCACCAGGCCGATCAGGAAATACTTCTGCTTGGCGGCGAAGGCGAACAGGCCGGGCTTGATGTCGATCCACAGGATCCGGAGATCGGCGAGCAAGACCTTGGAATAGGCCTGGGTGAACTCCATCGCGTGGTCGACGATCGACTTCGGCGGCTGGGGCTTTTTCAGCGGCTCGTAGCCCGGCGGCGTGTCGGCGGCCGGCTCGACCCGGGGCGGCTCGGCCCGATGCGGCGCGGACCGGTACGGATCGGGGGTCGGCTCCACCTCGACCACCGTCTCGTGCACGCGCACCGGCTCGGGCTTTGCGGCGGGCGGCGGCACCGGATCGGCGGCGACCGGGCCGGTCTCGGGCGGCACCGGGTCGGAGACCGTCTCGGCCGGCGGCGGGCTGACGGTCGGTTTCGGCGAGGTCGGGTCGGACATGGTCGGATGCTCCTGATGCGGCATCGTGAATGGCGATCGACGCCGGCCGAGGCGCGGCGATCGTGAGGCGGCCGGTGCGGCGTGCCGCGGGCCGATGGTGTGGCCTGCCGCGGGTCGACGGTGCGGCGTCGCGCGGACGAGCGGTCGGGCGGCGGTCGAACGGTAACGAGGTGGCGCGTCGTTCGTGTGGCAGCCGACGCTCGGCCGTCTCGCGGCGCGCGCGTCGGGGCGGTCGAGGTCGCGGGTCCACAGCGCACACGCGTTCAATGTCGCCACCGCACCGGGGGTCGAGAAAACAACGTGCCCGGACGGTCGGCCCTGCAATATCGGACGGCCGCTGGCGGGCCGGCGGACCGGTCCGCCGCCTGACACGACGCGCGAGCATTGTGCGCGCGATTCGAGAGGACCCGTCAAGGCGCACCACGCCGCCGGCGCCCGTCGTCCACCGGCCCGATGTCGCGCGCCCCGAAAAACGGGAACGAGCCGGCGCGGCGGCCGGCTCGTCCATCGGTCTCTCGGGTCGCGAAAGCCGCGAGCGGCCGCGAGCGGCCGGGAGCGGCTCAGCGCGCGCTCTGGCGGGTGGTCGGCGTGCCGGGCTCGCGGAAATACAGGTCGTCGGTCATCGCGGAAAACACCGCCGGCACCTGCGCCCCGCCGCTCGCCTTGGCGACCGCGATGCGGGTGCGGTTGAACGCCTGGTCGGCGCTGGTGCCGGGGGCGTGGATTTGGCCGATCAGCTCGCGCACGAACAGGCTGGTGTCGCCGGACGTTTCCTCGACCACCGTGCCGGGGGCGGCCGAGGTGAGCACCAGGGTGCCCTCGGGGCCGGCGATCGGCGCGAGGCCGGAGGAGTAGCCGCGCAGGCGCCGCTCGAACGGGTTGCGGCGGGCGGCATCGAGCACGACGAGCTTGTTGGCGGCGCCGCGGGTGTTCATCTCGGCGACCAGCGGGTCGAGCGCGATGCCGTCGCGCTTGACGTCCTCGGGCCGCCAGATCTGGGCGTCGACCGGGATCAGGTAGCTCTCGCGGCCGAGCTGCACGCCGTGCCCGGCGAAGAACAGGAGCGCGGTGGCGCCGGTCCGGATCTTGGCCTCGAAGCGGGCGATCGCCTGCGACAGCCCCTGCTTGGAGAGGTTTTCGCCGAGCTCGACGTCGAAGCCGTGGCTCTTCAGCTCCTCGGCGAGCGCGCGGGCGTCGTGCCGGGGGGTGGCGAGCGGCGCGTCGCCGTCCGGATAGGCGGCGTTGCCGATCACCAGCGCGACCTGCGGCGGCACCGCGGTGGCGGCCTCGGGGGCGGCGGTGGACGCGGCAGCGGCCGCCGTGGAATCGCCTGCGTCGCGCGCCGACAGCGCGGCGACCCGCCGGCTGGCGGCCCGGTCGGTGCTGTGGTCGGCGGCTTGGTCGGCGGTTTGGGCCGGCGCGCTCGTCTCGCGCGGCTGGCCGAATGCCGGGCCGATGATTGCGGTCGACACGAGCATCGTGCTCACCAGCACGAGCGCCGCGGCACCGGCGAACGTCGCGGTCCGCATGTCTCCTCCGAACGTGTTTCGTATGGTCGCCGGGGCCATACGAAGAATTCGGCGAAATGGCAAGCAATTCTGAATCGTGACCCGATTGCGGCGATGCGATGGCTGCGGTGAATCGAAGTATTGTTGCGTGTAACGAATTTTAAACCACAGAAATATTCGAGCAAGCCGCGTGTGTACTGGCCGACTGAATTGAAGAAGGGGCGATTCCTCGGGCCACGACACGAATCGTCGGCAAGTCGAAGACGCGAGACCGGCCGAGGTTTTCCAGCCTCGTCTCGGCCGGTCCGACATCGCTGCGAGGACGGTGCGGCTTTTGCTGCGGCGCAACAATGGCCGGGCGGGGGATCAGGCTCTCACCGCCCGGTGGCATCCTCCGCGACTACGCCCGGCGGGCGGCGAGGGTGGCCGACGTCGTCGCGTCAGATCCGGATGCGGATGCGGGCGAGCCGCGGCCGCGCCGTGCGGTCGGGCCGAATCACCAGATGCTGCACGGTGTTCTTCTCGCGCCATTTCGGGCCGGGGCCGCGCATGTAGTGCCGCTCCGGCCGATAGCCGCCGAACAGGTCGGCGGCGAGCGAGCGCCAGGCGGCCAGGAGCGTGTGTCCGAGCGGAGGGGCCGACTTCTTGGAGACGGTCATGGCGCACTCCATCCTTCGTGCGGCCGAAACCGGCTTTCTGCCGGTGAAGGGTCGCTGTTGTCGCAACATGCGATTTTGTACGTCACGATCGCTAAAATCCGGTTCACGGCCGTCCGCGATTTCGCGCGGATCGAAGCGGCGTTAACGTCCGGTTACCGGGAGGCGTGCCGGAGAGCGCCGGCCGAGCCACGGACGGCACCTTGCGCGGCGGCACGCCGGCGAACCGTGAGCGACATCACGAAGGGGACTGCCGGCGCCGGTCGGCGCAAGGCGGCGGCGCCCGGCGGCGAACGACGGCGGCGGATGGTGCGATCCGGCCGGCTTGCCCTTTGCCTCGCCGCTCGCTACATCAGCGAAAATCCCGACAACCCGGCGACAACGAGGCGGCAATGGCCCGGCAGTTCATCTACCACATGCAGGGTCTGACCAAGACCTATCCGGGCAACCGCAAGGTGCTCGAGAACATCAATCTCTCGTTCTATCCGGACGCCAAGATCGGCGTGCTCGGCGTCAACGGCGCCGGCAAGTCGACGCTGCTGCGCATCATGGCGGGGATCGACACCGAATACACCGGCGACGGCTGGGTCGCCGAGGGCGCGCGGGTCGGCTATCTGCCGCAGGAGCCGAAGCTCGATCCGGAACTCTCGGTGCGCGAGAACGTGATGCTCGGCGTGGCGGCGAAGAAGGCGATTCTCGACCGCTACAACGAGCTGATGATGAACTACTCGGACGAGACCGCCGACGAGGCGGCCGCGCTCCAGGACAAGATCGACGCGCAGAATCTGTGGGACCTCGATTCTCAGGTCGAGCAGGCGATGGACGCGCTCGGCTGCCCGCCGGACGACGCCGACGTGACGAACCTTTCGGGCGGCGAGCGCCGCCGCGTCGCGCTGTGCAAGCTGCTGCTCGAGCAGCCCGAGCTCCTGCTGCTCGACGAGCCCACCAATCATCTCGACGCCGAGACGGTGAACTGGCTCGAAGGCCATCTGCGCACCTATCCGGGCGCGATTTTGATCGTCACCCACGACCGCTACTTCCTCGACAACGTGACCGGCTGGATCCTCGAGCTCGATCGCGGCCGCGGCATCCCTTACGAGGGCAACTATTCCTCCTGGCTGAAGCAGAAGCAGAAGCGCCTCGAGCAGGAAGGCCGCGAGGAGGAGACTCGCCAGAAGACGCTGGCCCGCGAGCAGGAGTGGATCGCCGCCTCGCCGAAGGCCCGTCAGGCCAAGAGCAAGGCGCGGTACCAGCGCTACGAGGACTTGCTCGCAAAAGCCAACGAGAAGGCGCCGACCACCGCCCAGATCGTCATTCCGGTGGCCGAGCGTCTCGGCCAGAACGTGATCGACTTCGAGGGGCTGACCAAGGGTTTTGGCGACCGCCTTCTGATCGACGATCTCACCTTCTCGCTGCCGCCCGGCGGCATCGTCGGCGTGATCGGCCCGAACGGCGCCGGCAAGACCACGCTGTTCCGCATGATCACCGGCCAGGAGCAGCCCGACAAGGGCACCATCACGGTGGGCGACACCGTGCATCTCGGTTATGTCGACCAGTCGCGCGAATCGCTCGACCCCGCGAACACCGTGTGGGAGGAGCTGTCCGGCGGGCTCGACCTGTTGATGCTCGGCAAGCGCGAGGTGAACAGCCGCGCCTATTGCGGTGCCTTCAATTTCAAGGGCGCCGATCAGCAGAAGAAGGTCGGCAATCTTTCGGGCGGCGAGCGCAACCGCGTGCATCTGGCGAAGATGCTGAAGTCGGGCGCCAATGTGCTGCTGCTCGACGAGCCGACCAACGACCTCGACGTCGACACGCTGCGCGCGCTCGAAGAGGCGCTGGAGGATTTTGCCGGCTGCGCCGTGATCATCAGCCACGATCGCTGGTTCCTCGACCGCATCGCCACCCATATCCTCGCCTTCGAGGGTGACAGCCACGTCGAGTGGTTCGAGGGAAATTTCCAGGACTACGAGAAGGACAAGATGCGCCGGCTCGGCACCGACACCATCATCCCGCACCGGCTGAAGTACAAGAAGTTCACCCGCTGACGGGGCGGGCGGCCGGGCTCGGCCCGGCCTCGTGGGAAGCGACCGGATCGGTCATCGGCCGAGGCCGGTGCTGCGTGGCGGCGAAAGCGACCAGCCGGACCGCGGCCGATGCCTCGTACCGGCGCGCGATTGCAGTGACTTTCTCCTCATGGTGAGGAGCGGCCGAAGGCCGCGTCTCGAACCATGAGGCCGCCCTCGCCCTTCGAGACGCACTCCTGCGGAGTGCTCCTCAGGGTGAGGCGGAGAGAGGTCCTTTGGAGTGCACGCCGGTATCAAGCGCCGAGCTTCGCCTTGGCGGCCGCGGCGAGAAAGTCCGAGCGTGACAGGCCGGCGCGCTCGGCGGCGCGGTCCACCGCGGCGATCAGCTTTTCGTCGAGCGCCACGTCGAGCGGCACGATTTTGTTGCCGGACAGATCGACCGGCAGCGCGACGATCATCCCGCCCTCTGCATCGTCCCGGAAGACGGGATCGGCCTTGAGCCGGTCGAGGCTTCGCGGGGTCGGAACGGGTTCGCCGTCCTCCAGTAGACTGTCGATATAGGCGGCGAGCGCCGCCGCGCCACGGCGGAGCACGTCGTCGAGGTCGTCGCCCGCCGCGATGCATCCCGGAAAGTCCGGGAAGGCGATGCCGTAGACGCCGGCTTCCTCGTGAACGATCGCGATCGCATGTGTCGTCATGCCGGTCTCCGCCGTCACCACTCCCAACCCGCCATCCGGTAGATCGCGCGGAGCGTCCCGATCGGGATCTCCTTCTTTCCCGGATCGACCACCACGCGTCCGGTCCGGGTCGGATGGCGAAACACGATATGGTCCCCCTTGCCGGGCCGGCCGATCCAGCCGTCCTGCTCGAGCCGGCGGATCAGCGCCCGCGTTTCGTAGAGGCGAGGGGTGCGCGCCATCGCCCGAGCATAGGAGTCGTCGTGTTCGCCCGCAATGCGGGTGGGCCGAGCCGTGGCGCTCGATGCCAGCGAAGAACGGGCCATGTCCCCTTCCGCCACCCTGCGGCGAAACGTCTCCGGCAGCGCGCAGAGCGTTTCCTATATTGAAGCTCGCGATTGCGCCGCCGGCTTCATTTCGAGCGGCTTGCCGACGACGAGGACGAGATGACCGAGACGACCCGAATGCTGGACCGCGCCGACGCGGTGGCGTTCAAGGAATTGAAGCCGCTGCCGGCGCTGATCTTCGGATCGCGCTGGCTGCAGCTGCCCCTCTATGTGGGGCTGATCGTGGCGCAGGGCGTCTATGTGGTGCTGTTCCTGAAGGAGCTGTGGCACCTGGTGGCGCACTCGTTCGACTTCACCGAGCAGCAGATCATGCTGCTGGTGCTCGGCCTGATCGACGTGGTGATGATCTCGAACCTTCTCGTGATGGTCATCGTCGGCGGCTACGAGACGTTCGTGTCGCGGCTGCGGCTCGAGGGGCACCCCGACCAGCCGGAATGGCTCAGTCACGTCAATGCGAGCGTCTTGAAGATCAAGCTCGCGATGGCGATCATCGGCATCTCGTCGATCCATCTCTTGCGCACCTTCATCGAGGCCGGCGGCCTGTCGTCGGCGCGCGCCGCGGTCACCACCGAAGGCGTGATGTGGCAGACCATCATCCACTGCGTGTTCATTCTCTCGGCGATCGGCATCGCCTATGTCGACCGCCTGAGCCAGCCGCCCGAGGGGCACTGACGCACGCCGCCTGCGGCTGCGTGGCACTCGTGCCCGCGATGCGCGTCGCCGCCCGGCTCAGGCGCCGTGCGGCGGCGTCGCGGCCTCCGTTTCGCGTGTGACGGCGACGCCTTTCTCACGTGCGGCGGCGAGCCGGTGCTGGGCATCGACGAAATCGCGCGCGGCGGCGGTGCCGAACAGCGCGGCCTCGCCGTCCGCGTCGTCCCAGTCGCTGGTCGCGCGGTCGGAATAGGCGCCCTTGTTCGGGTCGTGCTTGATGCCGAGATAGATCCGCCGCAGTCGCAGATACAAAAGCCCGAGCTTCACGAGCTTCGACGCGGTGTGCGCCCAATACCGCGGATAGAACGTCACCGCCGGCTCGAGCGCAAAACCCGGCCGCCGGTCGCGCCGGAATTTTCTGCGCAGAAAGCCCGCCTCGAGCGGGTGGATCTTCTCGAAATCGATCGAGCCCTTGAACCACGTGATCAGAAACAGCGCATTGGAGGCGTTGCCGCCGCTCGCCGCCACCCGTTTCATGATCGTGGTGATGTGCTCGGTCGTGTAATAGTGCCGCCAGGCGTCGAGATAGACGGCGTTCCAGTCGGCCTCCGACATTTTGGGGTGCGCCGTGCAGACGTGATTGAGGTCGTACTTGTTGAGGTCGGGATCGAGCGGCGTGCCGGCCCGCACCAGTTTTTGGTGATCCTCCGAGCCCGGCAGCGGCGTGAGATAGAAGAACTCCAAGAGATCGACCGGCAGCTCGCGCTTGATGGTGTCGATGTCGCGGCGGATCGACTCCGGCGTGTCGTTGGGGAAGCCGAGAATGTAGCCGGCATAGGTGATCACCCGCACCGCCTTCCAGGCGAGCAGCATCTTGCGATACTCGGTGATCTTGTTCTGCCGCTTCTTGGCGCCGGCGAGATTTTCGGGGCTGATGTTCTCGAGGCCGATGAACACCCGCCGCACGCCCGCCCGCGCGCACTTCTCCACGAAGTTCGGCAGCTTGTGGCACAGCGTGTCGACCTGGATGATGAAGCCGATCCTCAGCTTCTCCACCTCGCGCAGATGGATCAGCCGGTCGAGGATCGGCTCCCAGTCCTTGTTGCGGGCGAAATTGTCGTCGGTGATGAAGAAGCTGTGCAAACCCTGGGCGTAGTTGGCGCGGACGATCTTTTCCACGTCGTCGGGCGAGCGGCGGCGCGAGATGCGGCCCTGCACGTTGATGATGGTGCAGAACGAGCACTGGTAGGGGCAGCCGCGCCCGGCGTCGAAGGTGGTGGCGCCGCCGGCGGTGCGCCGCACGCGCTCGGCCGAGAGAATCGGGATCGGCGCGCCGGCGATCGAGGGCAGGTCGCGCATGTGATCGTAAATCGGCGCGAGCGTCCCGGCATAGGCGTCGCGCAGCACCGCGTCGAGCCGGCCTTCCGCCTCGCCGGCGAACAGCGTGATGCCCATGTTTCGCGCGCGATCGAGGTCGGTGTCCTCGCCGCCCAGCATGCTGGTGACGCCCGACACGTGGAACCCGCCGATCGCGACCGCGATGCCGCGCTCGCGCAGCGGACGGGCGATGTCGAGCGCGCGCGGAAACTGGTTCGACTGCACGCCGACCAGCATCACCATGCCGGCGCCTGCCGTCTCGATCGCGCGGGCGACGCGGGCCGGGCGGATGCGCGTGTTGGTCTCGTCGAACGCCTGGATCTCGATCGCGACGTCCGGCCCGAGCACGTCGCGCGACGCGCAGTCGGCGGCGATGCCGAAAACCGCGGCGAGCGAGTTCGAGGGGATCGGCGAGCGCAGCCACTGAATCACGTAGCCGTCGTCGTCGTAGTGCGAGGGCTTGATCAGCACCAGGCAGAAGCGGTGGGGGCGGTCGGGGGTCGACGTTTCGGGCAATTGCACGTCCCATGGTTGTCGCACGGCATGCGGCGCCGGATACGGGCACTGCCGAACCCGCGAACGTGACGCCGTGCGGGCCGAGGTGTCAATCGCGTCCGCGAAATCGCGCCCGCCGCGCCCTTTCGTCAACCGAATCTTCACCGGCCACGCTCCGTTTCCGATTCGTGTTCCGAGACCGGAGCACGAACATACCGACGAAGCCCTCGCAAATGCCCGTCGCATGCGGCTTCGCGGATCTCGAGGATTTGTTAACCGCCCCCTGTCCGTTTCCGATTCGTCTGAAATCACGGAATGTTCCGGCGGGCGAGGCGGACCCTGCGGATCGTCGGACGTGACCGACGAGGTGGCGAGCGGGCATGGCGCGCCGCGTCTCCTCCGCCCACCGCAGGGCGCGTCGGGCGGCCGGTAATCTCGCGGTCTCCAAATTAAAACCTTGTTTACCGGCCTCTCTCCGTTTCCGATTCGTCCGAATTCCCGGAACGTTCCCGAAGAGGCCCGGATGACCCGGAAAAACCTGCTCTGCACCGCCGTTCTGCTGCTGGCGGCCGTCGTGTGGCTCGGCGCGGCGGTGGCGCCGGCGGCTGCCGCCGACGCGGCGTTCCGCCAATGGCTCGACAGCCTGTGGCCGGACGCCCAAAAGCTCGGCGTCTCGCGAAAAACCTTCGAGACGGCGATCCGCGGCCTGGAGCCGGATCTGTCCTTGCCGGATCTGCGGGTGCCGGGGCGGGCGGAGAAGCCGCCGCGCGGGCAGGCGGAGTTCGTGCAGACGCCCGAGCAGTATCTGCGCGAGCGCACGCTCGCCAACCTCGCCGGCCAGGGCAAGCGGCTCTACCGGCAGCATCGCGACACGCTGGCGGCGATCGAGACGCGCTACGGCGTGCCGGCCTCGGTGGTGCTGGCGATCTGGGGCCGCGAGACCTCGTTCGGCAATTACAGGCTGCCGCACGACGCGCTGCAGGTGCTGGCGACGCAGGGTTTTTATGGCAAGCGGGCCGACTATTTCCGCAACGAGTTTCTGTACGCGATGAAGATGCTGGAGGACGGCCACGTCGCCCGCGGGGACATGCGCTCGTCGTGGGGTGGGGCGATGGGGATGACCCAGTTCCTGCCGTCCGAATATTACCAGCACGCGGTCGATTTCGACGGCAACGGCCATCCCGACATCTGGCACTCGGTGCCGGACGCGCTCGCCTCCGCCGCCGAGCAGCTCGCCCACAAGCACTGGCAGCCCGGCCACCAATGGGCCTACGAGGTGAAGGTGCCGGCGAGCCTCGACTGCACCATCGCCGATCCCGATCACAAAAGGCCGCTGCGCGCCTGGCTCGCCGACGGCTATCGGCCGGTCGGGAAAGAGCCGCAAAAAGCCGATCTCGGCGAGGAGGCGTCGCTTTTGATGCCGGCCGGGCTCTACGGCCCGGCGTTCCTGATCCTGAGAAACTACTACGTGATCAAGGACTACAATTTCTCCGATCTCTACGTGCTGTTCGTCGGCAACGTCGCCGACCGGATCGCCGGCGGCGGGCCGTTCACGACGCCGTGGGAGAAGGTGGTGCAGCTGCACAGCCGCGATCTCGAGGAGATGCAGCGCCACCTCGCCGCGCTCGGCCTCTACGACGACAAGATCGACGGCAAGGCGGGCATGCGCACGCGGCTCGCGGTCGGCGCCTATCAGAAGGCGAACGGCCTGAAGCGCGACTGCTGGCCGACCGCGGCGGTGCTCGACCACATGCGCGGCAAGGCGGCGCGGCGGTGAGACGATGAGGCGCGGCGGTCGGCGGATCAGAGATCCGGGCCGTCGCGCCGCTCCCATACGATCGCGGTATCGGGAATGTTCAGCCGCGATGTGATGCGATGCACGGCGGCCGTGATGTCGG
The DNA here is from genome assembly GCF_000293785.1 of Rhodovulum sp. PH10. GTDB lineage: Bacteria > Pseudomonadota > Alphaproteobacteria > Rhizobiales > Xanthobacteraceae > Rhodoplanes. Next base: position 67,380 of record NZ_AKZI01000008.1, read on the forward strand.
CGACGTCACGCAGGTGGCGGGGCAAGTAGATCGTGGAGCTGTCGGCGGGATGGCCCTGGTAACGCATCAGGGCGAACGGCATCCCGTCCAGCTCGAACCCGGCGCCGTCATAGCAGTCGAAGTCGTCTTGCCCGGACTCGAGCGGAAATCCGGCGTGCTTCGCCAGCAGGTCGATCGCTTCTCCGACGATGGCCTGAGGAACGAGAGGCTCGCGTTCGAGAAGCTTTTTCAGGTCGGCGATTTTCATGGATGCCATGTGCTCCTCCTCCGGCGGGTCGAGCGGATCGGCCCGCGGTTGGTCCTCGAGCACCGAGGCCGCCGTTTCCGGATCGCGGATTCTAGGCAGTGGCCGTAAAGGGCACGTTGTCATGGCTGAAAATTCTTCACCACTGCGGGAATAACAGCGAATTCCTCGTTCTCCAAATTACGCTTCAACAATACTCCCGGAGTCAGGGGATAATACCACCGCGCTTCGTAGAGGGATCCGCTGCCCGGCTGCGGCGCGACGGGGGTCGTGAACTCGATTCCCCGACGGCCGTCCGGCATCGGGCCGCGATAGGCCTTGACGCTCGGGATGTCGCTCCCCCGCGCCGGCCGTCCCCAAATCTCTCCGGTTTCGACCTGCCGCACGGCATCCTGGTCCGTCTGCGTCCACGGGTTCTGCAGCCGGTGAAACCGATCCTTCGCCATCCGGACCTTCGCCCCCCACGGGAGTCGGACATCGGTGACCTGTCGACGATGTGCAACATTGGGCTTCTCGGTGGCGAATTGTCAACGCGCGCAACCGAGGCGCGTAATGCGGTCGGAGGCGCCGTCACGCCGGTCGTGGAGGCGAGGGCCAACCCCATTCTTTCGACATAGGAACGAAAACGGCCGGCGAGAGCCGGCCGCTGGTCACGTTTCTGTCATGCGCCGCTGCGGGCGAGCCCCTCACGGGCAGAAGAAGTGCGGCCGCGAGTAGCGGATGAACTCGCCGTACGGCCCGTAGATCGGCTGGCGCGCCCAGTAGCCGCCGGGGCAGCCGACCGGGATCGGCTCGGCATAGGCCGGATACGGCACCCAGCCGGCGACCGGCGCATAGGCGCGATACGGCGGCGGCGGGGGCGGAGGCGGCGGTGCGGCATAGACCGGCACGCCGTAGGCGGGCCGCGAGTTGGCGATCGCCCCGCCGAGGATCGCGCCGGCCGCCAGCCCGCCGATCACCCCGGCCGCCACCGCTCCGCCGTTGTCGTGGTGGTAGTGCCACTGGGCGTTCGCGTCGCCCGCCGGCAGCGTGACCGCGGCAGCGAGCGCCGCCGCCGCGAGAGCAGTCAGGGTTTTCGTCATGGTCCCCTCGTTGAACCTCGTATCGGCGGCGGATCGACACCGTGCGCGGTGGGCCCGGCCGAGGGCAGGAAAATGGCTCCGCCATTTTGTCGACAGTGGGGCGAATACGCTGCCACGGCGACCGAGAGCATCGCGTGAAAGCTCAACGATCGTGAATACTTGTTCAGCAATCCTTCAGTAACAGATCGGCGCGGTGCGCCACCGCCAGCCATACTCCGTCCAGATCCGCCGGCGCGCGACGAAGCAGCCGGGCGGCACCGGCAGGACGACGCCCGGCCGCACCACCGGTCCCGGCCACGGACGCGGCGCGGGCGCCGCCAGGGGATCGGCGACGACGTACGGGCCGTAGGCGTAATTGCCGGTATTGGCGACGATGCCGCCGACGATCGGACCCGCCGAGACTTTCGCGCGCGCGTGGTGTGTCGGGCCGGCGCGGTGGAGGTCGGCGGCATTCGCCGGCAGCGCCGTCGCGGTCGCGAGCAGGCCCGCGAGGAGCACCGAGACGGCCGGTGCGGCCGGCCGGCGGTGCCCCGGCCAAAACCTCGAAGAGGGTATTTTCGTATTCATGGAACAACCTTTTTCGGTCATCGCCGTAGCGCTCGAGGTAGGGAAGGCTTAACGGCCAATTCCTAGACTCGTATCCGGTTTTGGTCGTTCGCCAGCGTTCGGAGAGGCCGCCGTGAGTTCCCGTTTTCCGCTGCCGCAGATCGGCGGGGTGGTCGTCTCCCGGCCGGCTCTCGCCGGCGGTGTCCCCGTCGCCGCACTCGTCGCCGTTGCCGCCCTCGTCGCCGTCGCCTCGGCCGCGCACGCCTCGCCGGTCTGCACCACCTCGCCGGAGGCCGCCTGGGTGCCGCGCGAGACCATGCGCCAGCGCATCGTCGACGCCGGCTACGACATCGCGGTGTTCAAGACCACCGACGGCAATTGTTACGAGATTTACGGGCGCGACAAGACCGGGCGGCGAGTGGAGATCTATTTCGACCCGGTGTCCGGTCAGCCCGTCAAGGTGACCGTCCGTTGACCGCCCCGGCGCCGCCGGAGCGCGGCTCGACGGCGGCGAGGGCGCATGCCCGCGATGCCGTGCCGCTGGTGATCGCCACCGCCCTCCTGGTGGTCGCGATCGTCGGCCCGGCGTTCTTCTATGCGTGGGAGCTGTCGACCGGCAAGGCGCGGATCGAGGCGATCGAGACCGACATCAAGCGCTACGATCTCGCCCGCTCGCTGCACCGCGATTTCTCCGAGGTGTTGTCCGGGCTCGCGGCCCTGAGCATCGGCGTCGAGCCGGCCGAGCGCGACCGGGTGATCGCCACGGCGCAGGCGAAGATGGCGCGGGCGACCGCGCTCGGCGCGCCGCTCGACCAGCTCCTCTCGGCCTCCGCCGCGTTCGTGCCGCCGGAGCGGCAGATCGCCCTGTGGGAGGCGATGACCACCATCCGCGACAGCTACGAGCACGTGGCCGAGTGGCGGCGCGACGGCTCGACCGAGGTCGAGCGCACGTTTCACTTCCTGCAGATCCACGACGGCATCCGCACCGCCGAGGCGGTGCTCGGCGAGATCGACCGCGGTTTTGCCAAGCGCATCGCCGCCTCGCTGGCGGAATCGCGGGCGACCCTGCTGACGGCCGAGCGGGTGCTGGTCGCGCTCGCGCTGGCGACCGCGCTGATCGCGGCGGCGATCGCCACCTTCGTCGCCGTGTCGCTCCGCCGCATCCGCCGCGCCAACCGCGACCTCGCGGCGGGCGAGGCGGAGCTGTCGGACCAGAACCGCCGGTTCCGCGACGCGCTGGAGAGCATGGGCCAGGGCCTGGCCATGTTCGACGCCGACGGCCGGCTGATCGTGTGTAACGCGCGTTACGTCGATCTCTACGGCCTGCGGCCGCTCGATCCGAAGCCCGGCACCACGCTGCAGGAGATCGTCGGCTACCGGATCGCCGCCGGCATCGTCGAGCGACAGGTCGACGAGCGCTCGCACGCGGTGCCGGAGGTCGACGATCACTGGGTGATCCCGCTCGCCGACGGCCGCTTCATCGCCGTCTTCCGGCGGATGCGCGCGACCGGCGGGTGGGTGGCGACCCACACCGACATCACCGACATCAAGCGCGCCCAGGACGAGCGGGCCCGCGCCGAGGCGGAGGCCGCCCGCTCGCGCGAGCAGGAGATCGCCGCCAAGGAGGCGTGCGCGACCAAGACGGCGTTCTTCGCCACCATGAGCCACGAGATCAGGACGCCGCTCAACGGGCTGCTCGGCCTCGCCGCGACCCTGCTCGAGACGCCGCTCGACGCCGACCAGCGAAAAATCCTCGAGGCGATCGACCAGTCGGGCGAGAGTTTGCTCGCGATCGTCGACGACATCCTCGATCTGTCCAAGCTCGACGCCGGGCGGATGCTGTTCGAGGAGGTGGTGTTCTCGCCGCGCGCGCTGGTCGCCGAGGTCGAGCGCGTGCTCGCCACCCAGGTGCGCGCCAAGGGCCTGTCGTTCCGCACCGAGGTCTCGGCCGCGGTGCCGGGCCACCTGCTCGGCGATCCGGCGCGGCTGCGCCAGGTGCTGCTCAACCTCGCCGGCAATGCGGTGAAGTTCACCGCGCGCGGCGGGCGGGTGGCGATCCGGATGGACGGCACGGTCGAGGGGGACCGCGCGAGCCTCGTCTGCGCGGTGAGCGACAGCGGCATCGGCATCGCGCCGGAGCGGCTGGCGACGCTGTTCTCCGACTACGTCCAGGCCGATTCCTCGATCAATCGCCGGTTCGGCGGCACCGGGCTCGGGCTCGCGATCTCGAAACGCATCGTCGAGCAGATGGCGGGCACCATCGCGGTCGCCTCGACGCCGGGCGCCGGCTCGACCTTCACGGTGTCGCTGACGTTGCCGGTCGCCGCCGCGCCGCCTGCCGAGGAGAAGCGCGCGCCGGTCTCCTACGCCTCGTTCCGCGCCAAGCTGATGCGGCTCGGCCGGCCGCTGAAGGTGTTGCTCGCCGAGGACAACGCCACCAACCAGCTGGTCGTCACCCGCATGCTGAAGGAGTTCGACGTCGCCGTGAGGATCGCCCCGGACGGCCGGCAGGCGGTCGCGGCGGTCGCCGAGCAGGCGTTCGACATCGTGCTGATGGACGTGCGCATGCCCGGCATGGACGGGCTCGAGGCGACCCGCTGGATCCGCGCGCGCGGCGGCGCCTTCGCCCGCCTGCCGATCGTCGCGCTCACCGCCAACGCCTTTCCCGACGACGTCCGGGCCTGCCGCGAGGCCGGCATGACCGGCTTCATGGCGAAGCCGGTGCGCAAGGTGACGCTGCTCGAGACGCTCGCCGAGGTGACGCGCGGGCTGCTCGCCGAGGCGGCGGACGAGGCGTATCCCGGCGACCCGCAGGCCGACCATTCGGTCGCGCCGCCGGAGCCGCGTTCGGACACGGCCGGGGCGGGCTTGCCCGGCGCGGGCTTGCCCGGCGCGAGCTTGCCCGGCTCGAGCTTGCCCGGCCCGGACACCCCGGTGCTCGATCTCGACGACGCGGCGGAGCTGCGCGAGGCGATCGGCGACGACGGCTTCGACGAGACGCTCGCCTGCTTCCTCGCCGATTCGGCGGCGCGCCTGCGGCTGCTGCGCGATCTGGTCGGGCAGGCGGATCGCGCGGCGATGAAGGCGGAGGCGCACACGCTGAAAGGGGCGGCGCGCGCGCTCGGCTTCCGCCGGCTCGCCGACATCGCCTTCGCGCTCGAGCGCGACGCCGACCTGATCGCGACGGAGGTCGCGACCACGCTGGTCGACCGGATGGACGGCGCCTTCCTCGAGGCCCGCGCGGCGGCCGCCCGGCCGGAGGCGCGCCGGTCTTCTGCCGACGCGGCCTGACCGCCGAGCGTCGTTCCCGGTAGCGGTCAGCGCGCGCTGTCGGAGCTTCCGCGGCCGGGGCCCGTGCCCGTGCCCGTCGCGGAGCCCGAGCCGCCGCCGGGTCCGGGTGCGACACCCTCCGCGGTCTCCGGCTGGGCGGTCGGCGAGCCGGGGGCGGGCGCGTGCGGCGAGGTGCCGATATAGGCGCCGCCGGTGCCGCCGGTCCAGCCGGTCGAGCCCTCGTTGCCGGGCGCGGTGCCGTCGCGCTCGGGGGCCGGCGCGGTCGCCGGGCGGTCCGGCTTTTCCGCAGCCGAGACGGGAGCGACGGGCGGCGCGGCGAGCGCGAGGCCGAGCGCCAGCGCGCCGAGAAAGGCGAAACCGGTGCGCGCCGACACGCGCGGCGACGAGGGGGCCGGGGTTTTCAGGGGCGTCGTCGCGGGGCGGGGCGAGCCGCGCGTTCGCGTCGTCTCGGTCCTGGTGGTCCTGGCGGTCATGGGCGTCTCCCTTGGGTCTTTTTCGTGCGAAAGACCGCAACGCCAATCACCGCATCCTGCAAATGTTCCCGGCCGGGCCCCGCCCGCTGCGCGGCGCCGGCTCTCACTGCCGCACCGATAGCTTCAAACCACCACGGTGAGGCGCTTGGCGGCGCGGGTGATGCCGGTATAGAGCCACCGTTCGCGAGTCTCGGCGAAGGCGAAGCTCTCGTCGAACAGCACCACCTCGTCCCATTGCGAGCCCTGCGCCTTGTGGACGGTGAGCACGTAGCCGAAGTCGAACTCGTCGTAGACCTTGCGCTGCGCCCACTCGAACTCCTCGATGCCGCCGAGAAAGCACTCCGAGCGCACCGTCACCTTCAGCGCCTTGGCCGAGCGCTCGGCGGTGTCCTCGTCCGGCACGATGCGCATGGTCACGAGCGCCCGCGAGCGGCCGATCTTGCGCTCCTGCACGCTCCACAGCCCGCCGTTGAAAAGGCCCTTCTTGCGGTTGTTGCGCAGGCACACGAGCTTGTCGCCGGCGAGCGGCAGCGGATCGGAAAACTCCTTCAGCTCGCGCAGGCGGGCGTTGTAGGCGCGCCGCGTGGCGTTGCGCCCGACCAAGACCTGGTCGGCGCGCGGCACGCTCGCCGGATCGAGGTCGGCCCGCCGCACCACCTTGCTCTCGCCGTAGTCGCCCGGCGCGATCCGGCTGCCTTCGCGCACCTGCATCGAGAGATGGACGATCGGGTCGTCCTTGGCCTGGCGATGCACCTCGGTCAGCATCGCGTCGGGCTCGTGCTCGGTGAAGAAGCCGCCGCCCTGGATCGGCGGCAGCTGCGCCGGATCGCCGAGCACCAGGAGCGGCACGCCGAACGAGAGGAGGTCGCGGCCGAGCTCGGCATCGACCATCGAGCACTCGTCGATCACGATCAGCTTGGCCTTGGCGGCCGGCGCGTCGTCCCACAGGGTGAAGCTCGGCTGCTCGCTCGCGCTCTCCTGCGCCTTGTAGATCAGGCTGTGGATGGTCGAGGCGCCGTGGCAGCCCTTGTTGCGCATCACCTGCGCGGCCTTGCCGGTGAAGGCGGCGAATTTCACCGGGCCGTCGACGTCGGCGGCGAGATGGCGGGCGAGCGTCGTCTTGCCGGTGCCGGCGAAGCCGAACAGCCGAAAAATCTGCGGCGTGCCGGCGCGGCCCGGCTTGTCCTTCAGCCAGCGGCCGACGGCGGCGAGCGCTTTTTCCTGGTGTGGCGAGAAGACGGGCATGGGATTTTTTCGGCCGGCGGTGAAGTCTCGTGCGAGCCGGTCGCGACCGGTTCGGGCGGGACTCCAGTGTTACCGGGATTCGTCCGGGTCGTTAACGCCCGGTGAACGGGAGGCTCGGCCGCGAGGGTCCACTTTTCCGCATTCTGGTGTGGGGGCGTTAATCGGTCGGTGTGGGAATTCCCCTAAAGAACGAGATACCGGTCGGCACGCTCGCGCATGCGGATCGGCGTCGCCATTGGGGACGGGTGGGGGAAACGGCACGATGCTCGCGGCTTTTTCTGCGCTTCACCACCGGGTCTCGGCGAGCCTCAAGATCCGGGTCCTCCTGCTCACCCTCGCGGTGTTCGTGGTGGTGTCGCTGCCGGCCTATGTCGCCTTCGAGTGGATCGTGCGCAACACCGTGGTGCAGCTCGGCACGCTGTTCGCCGAGAAGCAGGTGCTCTACGATCGCTATCGCGGCCTCGACGCGCTGATGCGCGAGGTCTCGCTCGCCGAGAACCTCACCCGCGCGCCGAGCGTGGTCGACTGGGCCGAGGACGAGGGCGACCCGGTGAAGCGCAAGCGGGCGCTCGCCGAGTTCGAGCGGTTCCGCCGCTCGTTCCAGGACGAGAGCTGGTTCTTCGTCGTCCACGCCTCCGGCAATTATTATTTCAACGATCGCACCGGGCAGTATGCCGACGCGCCGAAGCGCTACACCGTGAGCCGCGACAATCCGCGCGACGGCTGGTACTTCACCACCATCGCCCGCGGCCGCGGCTGTCGCCTCAATGTCGACCGCGACGACAACCTGCTGGTCACCAAGGTTTGGATCAACTGCGTCGTCGGCCGCGGCGAGAAAACCCTCGGCGTGGTCGGCACGGGCGTGGATCTCACCGCCTTCATCCGCGAGGTGGTGGACATCCCGCAGACCGGGGTGCAGAGCATGTTCGTCGACCAGTCGGGGGCGATCCAGGCGCACCGCGACCCGCGGATGGTCGACTTCCACAGCCTCACCAAGGACACCAAGGCGAAGAAGACGATCTTCGCGCTGGTCGACGACGAGGCGGGCCGGGCGACCATCGCCGGCATGATGAAGCGCCTCGACGGCGGCGCCGGTGCGGTCGAATCGAGCTTCGTGACGATCGGCGGCAAGGACTACCTCGTCGGCATCGGCTTTCTCGATCGGGTCGGGTGGTACAACGTGACACTCATGGACGTCGACGCCGTCATCGATCGCGAGATGTTCGTGCCGATCGCGGTGCTGCTGGCGCTGATCGCCACCGCCGCGGTCGCGCTGATGACGCTGCTGTTTCGCCGCAGCGTGCTCGACCGGCTGGCGCGGCTCGAGGTGGCGATCCGCCGCATGGAGGCGGGCGACTTCGCCGCCTCGGTCGATCGGGGCCGCGACGAGATCGGCCGGCTGTCGCGCGCTTTTGCGCGCATGGCGACCGCGGTCGGCGATCACACCGAGCTGCTGGAGACGATGGTCGCCGAGCGCACCGAGCAGCTCCGCCGCCTGGCACACCAGGATCCGCTCACCGCGATCTACAATCGGCGCGGCGTGCTGGTGGCGGTGGAGGCGCTGCGCGCCCGCGCCGGCGAGGAGAAGTTCGCGCTCGGCCTGCTGCTGATCGACCTCGACCTGTTCAAGACGATCAACGACGCGCACGGCCATCACGGCGGCGACGCGGTGCTGTCCGAGGCGGCGCGGCGGCTGAAGGGCGCGCTCGGGCCGGACGACGTCTATGGCCGCTGGGGCGGCGACGAGTTCATCGTGGTCGCGGTCGACCGCCCGGACGAAAGCCTCGCCGAGGTCGCCGCGCGCCTGCTCGCCGCGATCGGCGGCCGCCCGGTGCGGCTCGAGGACGGCGGCAGCGTCGCGCTGTCGATCAGCATCGGCGCCTGCCCGCTCGCCGGCGACACCACGGTCGATGCCGCGCTCGCGCAGGCCGACGCCGCGCTCTACGCCGCCAAGCGCTCGGGCCGCGACACCGCGGTGGTCTACGATCCCGCCGCGCACGGCGATCAGGAGCGGCGCTCCGCGTGATCGGGTCCCCCGACGCGTCGCCGGCCGTCGCATCGACGGTTTTTCCCGCGCCGTCGCGTTAACCATCGGTCGCCGAGATCGGTACGAGAGCCCGGCAAGAGCTGCCCGGGACGGAACAATCTGCCCGGCTCGACGTTTGTCCGACCAGCCAAGCGTTTCATAACAAGAAGGAAAGTCACGACCGGCGCGGGCACGACGATTGCTAGGGGAATGGCGATCGTGCGTCCCAGGAGTTCCGTGCCGTGTTCGTGTCGCCCAGTTCCATGTTCTCCAATCGAGTTCTTCACACCGTGCGGTCCTCCGCTGCGGCGGACCGCGACTTCGACACCTTGGTGGACACCGCCTCGACGGATGCGACATCGGGCGCGACATCGGGCACCGGCACCGGCATCACGACGTCGACCGGCGGCGACATCCGCGCCGGCACGGCCGGCATTCGGATCGATCCGCGCGACGTCCACCGCTTCGCCGAGCCGACCCGCGAGGGCGTCGCCTCGCTCGCCGTCGATCTCGCCGAGGAGCTCGATCGCGTGCTCGGCAGTGCCGGCCTCGCGGCCGAGCCGCCGATCACCTTCACCATCGATTCCACCGGCATTCATGCGAGCGGCGACCGTGACGACCTCGCCGCGGTCGAATCGGTGGTGCAGGGCGACTCGCACCTCGCGCTGTCGCTGCGCATCACCAAGGCGATCGCCGAGCAGGCGCACGCCCTCGAGCAGACCGACCCGGACAAGTCCTACCGCAACGAGACCGACCCGGTGCGGGCGATCGCCAAGTATCAGGAGATGATGGCCGCCCACCGTACGACGCCGATGGCGCTGGTGTGGAACGGCACCGCCGTCTCGGTCGCCGCCGGCAGGCAGACCTGGCTGTGATCGCGGCGCGCAATCGCACTGCCTCTCTCCTCGTGCCGAGGAGCGGCCGCCGGCCCCGTCTCGAACCATGTGGCCGACCGCGCCCGATGGTGCACGGCATGCAGCCGCCGCGCGAGGACGTCGCTGCGGCAGCCGGGCGTCGGCTCTTCCGGTAGCGTGCTGCCACTTTCTCGCGACCGCGCGGGAACTCGCCGCCTCATCGCCCGTTCACGAGGGCAGAGGAGGCTCGGATGCTCAAATTCGCGATCATTGCTCTGGTGATTTCCCTGATTGCCGGCGCCGTCGGCCTGACCAACGTCTCGCGCATCGCCAAGCAGGTGGCGCTCGGGGTCTTCGTGCTGTTCTTTCTCGGCTTCCTCGCGCTGCTCGGCTTCGCCTATCTGCTCGGCGCGGCGTTCGACGCCGGTCAGCACGCGATGCTGATCGATGCGGTCCGCGCCGCCGCGATCGGCTGAGGTCGCGCGTCGGCCGGCGCGCCGCCGGTCAGCTCGCCTGCAGGCGGCGGCCGCACATGCTCATCAACGGGCCGAGCTCGGAGGCGGGCTTCGGCTCGCTCAGCAGATAGCCCTGCACCTCGGTGCAGCCCTCGTCGCGCAGCTGCTGCAGCTGGAACGGCGTCTCGACGCCCTCGGCGGTCGTGGTGATGCCGAGGGCGCTGCCGAGCCCGGCGATCGCCCGGACGATCGCGATCGAGTCCGACTGCTCGGCGAGGTCGTGGATGAACGAGCGGTCGATCTTGATCTTGTCGAACGGGAAGCGGCGCAGATAGCCGAGCGAGGAATAGCCGGTGCCGAAATCGTCCATCGAGATGCGCACGCCGAGGTCGCGCAGCTCGTTGAGCGTGGCGATGGTGGCGTCGGTGTCCTGCAGCAGCACCGTCTCGGTGATCTCGAGCTCGAGCCGCTGCGGCGCCAGCCCGGAGGCGCCGAGCGCCGAGATCACGTCGAGCGCCACGGTGCCGGCCGCGAACTGACGCGGCGACAGGTTGACCGCGATGTTGTACGGCTTCGGCCAGCGCGCGGCGTCGGCGCAGGCCTGGCGCAGCACCCAGGCGCCGATCGGCGTGATCAGGCCGATCTCCTCGGCGAGCGGGATGAAGTCGGCCGGCGGCACCAGCCCGTGCACCGGATGGCGCCAGCGCAGCAGCGCCTCGAAGCCCGACACCTTCTCCGACTTCAGGTTCATCAGCGGCTGATAGAACACCTCGAACTCGCCCATCGCCAGCGCTTTTCTCAGGTCGAGCTCCAGCGTGCGGCGCGACTGCATGCGCGCGTCCATCGCCGGCTCGAAGAAGCGGTGAATGCCGCGGCCGTCCTCCTTGGCGCGATAGAGCGCCATGTCGGCGTTCTTCATCAGCACGTCGGGGTCGCGGCCGTCGGCCGGAGCGACCGCGATGCCGACGCTCGCGCCGACCACCACGTGATGGCCGGCGACCTCGAACGGCGCGCTCAGCTCCTGGATCAGCCGGGTCGCCAGCACGGTGCCGCCGACCGGCTGGTCGGCCGCCACCTGCAGCACCACGAACTCGTCGCCGCCGAACCGCGCGACGGTGTCGGTGGTGCGAAGACACTGGCGCAGCCGCTCGGCCACCGCCTGCAGGAGCTGATCGCCGATCGGATGACCGAGCGTGTCGTTGACGGTCTTGAAGCGGTCGAGATCGACGCACAGCACCGCGAGGCTCTCGCCGCGGTCGACCCGGGCGAGCCCCCGCTCGATCTCCTGGCGGAAGGTGACGCGGTTCGGCAGGCCGGTGAGCGCGTCGTGATGGGCGAGATAGGCGATCTTCGCCTCGGCGCGGCGGCGCTCGGTGACGTCCTCGTGCAGCGCGATCCAGCCGCCGTCGAGCATCGGCTGGTGCGAGATCGAGATCACCCGGCCGTCGTCGAGCTCCTGGATCAGATAGAGCGGCTGGGACTCGGCGACCGCGGTGAGCTGCTGCTCGACATAGGCGGCGGTCTCGGCCGAGCCGCCCGAGATGCGCTTCTGCAGGATGCTGCCGAGCAGCGTGCCCGGCCGCACGCACGACGGATCGAGGCCGTACAGCTCGACATAGCGCCGGTTGCACACGATCAGCCGCCGATCGCGATCGAACATGCAGATGCCCTGCGGCATGTTGTTGATCGCCGCATCGAGCCGCTGATAATGCGCGGCGAGCTCGGCGCGGGTGGCGTCGAGCTCGGCGATGGTGCGGTTGAACGAGGTCGCGAGCGTGCCGATCTCGTCGGTGCGGCGGAGCATCGGATCGTCCTGCGGCAGCGTCACGAGATCGGCTTCGCGAACGCGCACCGCGTGGGCGGCGAGCCGCTGCAGCGGGCGCGACACCCACAGATGGGTGGCGCCGGCGGCGAGCAGCACGGTCACGAGCGTCCCGCCGGCGAGCACGATCACCGCGGCCCAGAACGCCCAGGCCTGCTCGGTCTCGGCCTGCGCGACCACCGTCTTCACCTCGGCGCCGAGAATGTTGATCAGCCGGTTGGTCTGGAACGCGGTGTCGTCGAGCGCCGCCTCGAACAGGAGATCGATGGTGGTGCGGGCGGCCTCGGGGCGGCCGTTCAGCACCGCCTCGCGGGCGCGCGAGGCGAGGCCGTAGACCCGGTCGAGCCGCGTGCGGATCGCCGCGACCGTCTCGACCTGGCTCGGGAAGTAGGCGACCACGTTGTCGAGCGAGACGACCGCCACCTCGTACTGATTGCGGATCTCGCCGGCGGCGGCGCGCACGCTCTCGGGGTCTGCGGCGGCGATCGTCTTGTAGGTCGCGAGCCCCATCGCGGTCACCGCGGCCTTCGCCTCGGCGAGCGCGAGGCGGGCCGGCGAGACGCTCTGCGCCAGTGTCTTGTTGACGGTGTCGAGCCGGTCCACGCTGCGCAGGCAGAACCAGTTGGCGAGCACCGACATGCCGGCGAGCAGGAGAATCAGGAAGACGGCCTTGGCGGCGATGCCGGGCCGGAGGCGGGCAGTGGAGATCATGACCGGGCACTGTCGGTTGCGATGGTGATCTGTTACCGGAGAGTCGTTTGTGGAAACTTAAACCTCCTAGCCCGATATGCATGACCGCCTCGTAACGGCGGGCAGCGCAGCGGCTCGGCGCGATGCAGTGATGCGCGAGACGAGGCCGTCGTCCGCTCCGCCCTCGTTCCGCCGTCATCGCGACGTCACAAAACTCCACCCCACCTCGTGGCGGCGCGCGCCGTGCGACCTGCGAGCGATATCGACCGACCGACCCCGACCGAGTGATCCGCACGTGATCAGTTCCTCCTGCCCTTCGTGAGCCGCCCGGTGCCGAGATCGCTGCTTCACGTCGTCACCGATTTCGAGATCCCGCACACCATCCGCGTCGCGGTGCGCTCGCGCGAGGCCGGGCTCGTCCTGCTGGCGGCGATCGTCGGCGTCGTCGCCGGCGTCGTCGTCGCGGCGATGGGGGTCGGTGTGCAGACTTTGCATGCCGTGTTCTTCGGCCTGCCGCCCGGCGCCCGGCTGTCGGCGCAGCCCTTCGTCGATCCGGTGGTGGTGCTGTCGGTGCCCTCGCTCGGCGGCCTGATGCTCGGCCTCGCCTTCGTGCTGATCAAGAAGCGCCGGCCGAAGCGCGAGATCGACCCGATCGAGGCGAACGCGCTGCACGGCGGGCGGATGTCGGTGCCGGGCAGCGTCATCGTCGCGGCGCAGACGGTGTGGTCGAGCGGGGTCGGCGCCTCGGTCGGGCTCGAGGCCGGCTACACCCAGCTCGCGAGCGGCCTCGCCTCGCGGCTCGGCATCGCCTTCCGCCTGCGTCGGGCGGACTTGCGCACGCTCGCCGGCTGCGGCGCGGCGGCGGCGATCGCCGGTGCGTTCGGGGCGCCGCTCGCCGGCGCCTTCTATGCCTTCGAGCTGGTGATCGGAAACTACTCGATCGCCGGCCTCGCGCCGGTCGGTGTCGCGTCCGTCGTCGGCTGGGTGGTGGCGACCGGGCTCGCGCCGTCGCATCTCGGCGTGGTGGCGCCGGGCGGGATCGCGGTCGAGAATCACGATCTGGTCGCCGCCGCCGGCCTCGGCCTGCTCGCGGCCCTCGTCGGCATCGCGCTGATGCGCGGCGTCACCTTGTGCGAGACGGCGTTCGTGAAGCTGAAGGTGCCGGCGGCGCTGCGCCCGGCGATCGGTGGCCTTCTGGTCGGGCTCCTGGCGCTCGTCACGCCGAAGGTTCTCTCGTCGGGGCACGGCGCGCTGCACGTCTCCGGTGCGCTCGGCCTGCCGCTCGCTGCGGTGGCGCTGGTGTTCGTGCTGAAGGCGCTCGCCTCGATCGCCTCGCTCGGCTCGGGCTTTCGCGGCGGCCTGTTCTTCTCCTCGCTGCTGCTCGGCGCGCTGTTCGGCCAGATTTTTGCCGAGGTCGTCTCGCGCGGGCTGGCGGCGACGCCGCTCGCGGTCACCCTCGATCCGAGCCTCTATGCGCTGATCGGCATGACCGCCCTGTCGTCCTCGGTGATCGGCGGCCCGCTGACCATGGCCTTCATCGCGCTCGAATCGACCGGCGATCTGTGGCTCACCGCGCCGGTGCTGATCGCGGTGATCCTCGCCTCGCAGGTGACGCGGGAGATCTTCGGCTACTCGTTCGCCACCTGGCGGTTTCACGTGCGCGGCGAGTCGATCCGCAGCGCCGCCGACATCGGCTGGATCCGCGAGCTGACGGTCGGCGTGATGATGCGGCCGGACGTGCGCACCGCCCCGGCCGATCTCACCGTCGCCGCGTTCCGCGAGACATTTCCGCCGGGCTCGACCGGCCAGGTGGTGATGGTGGAGCCGGACGGCCGCTATGCCGGCCTGGTGGTGGTGCCCGAGGCCCACGTGCCGACGCTCTACGGCGGGGCGAGCGTCCGCGAGATCATCCGCCACGTCGACGACGTGCTGGTGCCGAGCATGACGGTGCAGCAGGCGATCCGGGTGTTCGAGAGCACCGAGGCGGACGTGCTGGCGGTGGTCGAGTCGGACGCGACGCGGCGCGTCGTCGGCCAGCTCAGCGAGGCGCACGCGCTGCGCCGCTACATGAACGAGCTGGAGCTGCGTCGCCGCGAGCTGTTGGGCGAGCGCCGGGTCGAGGCGTGACGCCGCACGAGGCCGGCGAACTCGCGCGCCGCCATCGGGTTGGTCTCCGACAGGAGGTGCGGCGATGGCGAAGCGGACGTCTTTTCTCGTGAGCGTTCTCGGCGTGGTGCTCGCGTTGTGCATGATCGCCGCAACGCCGATCGTGCGGGCGGAAACGTTTGGCGATCTCGACGCCCTGCGGCAGCGCGCGCTCGAGGCGGTCAACCAGTCGCGCTCGGACAACGGCCTGCCGCCGCTGACGCTCGGCGAGAACCTGAACGAGGCGGCGCAGGCCCACGCCGAGGACATGGCTCGGCGGCGCTATTATTCGCACACCTCGCCCGACGGCGGCACCGTGCAGGACCGCTACGTCGCCGCCGGCGGCAGCAAATGGGAGCTGATCGCGGAGAACATCGCCCGCTGCGACAACTGCCCGCCGCCGCCGACCGAGGCGAACGTGGAGCGGCTCGAGCGCGGCTGGATGAACAGCCCCGAGCATCGCGAGAACATCCTTCGACACGGGCTTGCGCGGTTCGGCTACGGAATCGTGGTCGACGCCGACCAGGGGCTTTATGCGGTGCAGACCTTTGCCGGCCCAGGAACGCCACGCGGCGCCTCGGAGGGGGAAGCGGCGGGCGAAATCCCGCACGAGCGGCAGGTGGCGGTGGCGCTCGACCGCATCAATGCGGCGCGCCGCGAGGCGAAGGTCGCGCCGCTCGCGGCGAGCGACGCGCTCGACACGGCGGCCCGCGCGCTGGTGCCCGATCCGCAGGCCGACG
The DNA here is from genome assembly GCF_000293785.1 of Rhodovulum sp. PH10. GTDB lineage: Bacteria > Pseudomonadota > Alphaproteobacteria > Rhizobiales > Xanthobacteraceae > Rhodoplanes. The sequence goes on from NZ_AKZI01000008.1 coordinate 82,993, forward strand.
CGCTGTCGATCGGTGGCGGCGGGTCGCTGCGCGACGCGCTGCCGGCCGGTGCGCGGCGCGACTGGCGCACGCTTTCGACGCTCGCCGCCGCCTGCGGCGGCTGCGGCACCGCGCCCACCGCGGCCGACCTGCGGTTCTTCGTCGGCCAGTGGCTCGACGGCGGCAACTCCCGGCGCACGCTGCTCGACGAGCGGTTCGGCGCGCTCGGCCTCGCGCTGGTCACCGACGGGAAAGGCAAGAAGGTCGCGCTGGTGGTGCTCGGCGCGTCGCGCTGAGGCATCTCGATCGCGTGCGGCGCGCAGGCGCCGATCAACGGGGCGGCTGGTCGGGCGGCGTCTCGATCTTGCCGCGGCTCTGCAGCCACAGGCCGATCTGCCAGCACAGCATCGCCCAGGCGGCGCCGAGGCACCAGCCGGCGAGCACGTCGGTCGGCCAGTGGACGCCGAGATAGACCCGGCTCGCGCCGATCGTGATCGTCAGGGCGAGTGCGACGCCGATCACATAGGCCTTGAGGCGCCAGCCGGTCTGCACCCGCGCGAGCAGCGTGCCGAGCGTGAGGAAGGTGACGGCGGAGGCGGTCGCGTGGCCGCTCGGGAAGCTGTAGGAATCGACCTGCACCAGATGGGCGACGAGATCGGGGCGCGGCCGGGCGATCGCCAGCTTGGTGAGGCTGGTGAGCAGCGCGCCGCCGGCGACCGACACCAGCACGAACAGCGCCGCCGCCCGCTTGCGGTCCATCACCAGATAGCCGACCACGATCGCGGTGACGAGCGTCAGCACGGTGATGCTGCCGAGCGCGGTGATGTCGCGAACGACCACCTCGAGCCAGGCCGGCCCGATCGGGTCGGCGAGATCGGCCGGGTTGCGCAGCGTGCGCAGGATCGCCTCGTCGAAGGCGTGCGACTCGCCCTCCAACACCTCGTCGGCGATCTGGAAGAAGCCGAACAGCGCGGCGGCGACCAGAAACAGCGTCGCCACCGGCGCGAGCTCGGCGAAGCGGCGCTCGCGCAGCGCCGCGGCCCAGCGCCGGGGAAGGGCGGTCAGTCGGGAAAGGTCCTGCAGCATCGAGAATAAGGCTCCGTCCCGGAAACGCGGTCGGCGCGGCATGGTTCGCGGCGCGCCGAAGGCAAGCGAGCGAACGACGTACCACCGTCGGGGCGCAGGCGAAAACCGCGACGGAGCGGCGCAGGGGCCGGAGGCGGCGGAGGAGGCCTCGAGGCTCAGAGGCCGTGGTCGCGCCGCAAGCGGTCGATCAGGGTCTCCGCCTCCGGCGGCAGCGATTTCACGCCGGCCGCGGCGGCGGCCGAGAGATAGGGATGGAGGCGCGATTCGGTGAGATAGCGCGGCTGCAGATGCACCGGCACCAGCCGGTCGAAGATCAGCACCATCGCCACCGCGACGAGCCCGATCCGCCCGACCCCGAGCATCGCCCCGGCGAGCCGGTCCGGCAGGCCGACCACCGTCCCGACCAGAAGCCCGACGGTGCGCCGCATCAGTGCGCCGAGCACCATGCCGACGACGAGCAGCAGAAGGCCGAACACCCCCCATTCCGGCACCTGCGGCAGGTCGGGCCGCGCCGCGAGCGTTTGCGTCACCACCGGCGTCAGTGCGACCGCGGCGGGGGCGGCCGCGACATAGCCGATGATGGTCGCCATGCTGCGCAGGAGGCCGGTGGCGAATCCCATCACCGCGGCGATCAGCGCCAAGCTGCCGATCACCGCGTCGAAGGCGTTGATGGAGGAGGGGTCCACGGGGGTGATCTCGGGTGGCCTCGGCTGGGTCTCGGTGCGGGTGATCCGGGCGCGGGCGGTCTCGCACGGGCGCGGCGGGCGGCAGTCTAGCCGCAACCGGCCGGGCGGTGGAGCACGATCGGCGGACACGGTTTATCGCCGGCCGTTTTCGGCGGCGCCGGTACGGGCGGACGGGGTGCTGGGAACGGCGCCGGCACCGACGTATGGTGCAGCCGGCCGAATGATTTCCCGGCGCGTCCGTGCGCGGGAAAAGCCGGCCGGTCGGGCGTCACGCCCCGGGGAGGGACTGCAGCATGCGGGTCATGTCGGGTTTTCGGAGCATTCTCGTCGCCTTGGCGATGGTGCTGGTCGCGGTCTCCGCGGCGAGCGCCGACAGCGGGCGGATCGCGATCACGATCTACAAGGGCGGCTGGATCATCGGCGGCTCGGGCGGCAGCGGCACGCTGACCTTCAACGGGCGAAAATACCGGCTGTCGATCGGCGGCCTGAGCGCAGGCCTGGTGTTCGGCGCCTCGAAGGCCAATCTGCACGGTCGCGTCCGAAATATCCGCCGGCCGTCCGACGTCGCCGGGGTGTACGGCGCGGCCGGTGCCGGCGGCGCGGTGGGGCGCGGGGCCGGGCTGATCGTCCTGCGCAACGAGAAGGGCGCGGTGCTCGAGCTGCAGGGCCGGCAGGTCGGCCTGATCGCCAATCTCGATCTCAGCGGGCTGGTGCTGTCGCTGAATTAGCGGCGCCGGGTTTTGCGGACCGGGCGCTTCGCCCGATCCGCCGAACGCCTCTGTCGCCTTCTCGTACGAAAGGCGACAGGGTTGGGCCTCGTCCAGAGGAGCACTCCGCAGGAGTGCGTCTCGAAGGACGAGGGCACGGACGACGGCAAAGCTGGGGCCTCATCCTTCGAGACGCCGGCGGAGCCTGCCCTCGGGCCGCGCGAAGCGCGGACCCGGGGGGCGGCTCTCAGGATGAGGTGACAGTGCCGCAGTCGGCCTCACAAGCTCTCGTTGCTCTTCCTCACCGCGTCGGCGTCGACATAAACCTCCTCGCCCATGGCGCGGAACTTTTCCGACATCTTCGCCATGCCGTCGAGCGCCGCCTTCTCGTTGTCGCCGAGCGAGGCGGTGTAGTCGCGCACGTCCTGGGTGATCTTCATCGAGCAGAATTTCGGGCCGCACATCGAGCAGAAATGCGCGACCTTGTGCACGTCCTTCGGCAGGGTCTCGTCGTGATAGGCGATCGCGGTGTCGGGATCGAGCGACAGGTTGAACTGATCCTGCCAGCGGAACTCGAAGCGGGCGCGCGAGATCGCATCGTCGCGCAGCTGCGCGGCGGGGTGGCCCTTTGCGAGGTCGGCGGCGTGGGCGGCGATCTTGTAGGCGATCACGCCCTCCTTCACGTCGTCGCGGTCGGGCAGGCCGAGATGCTCCTTCGGCGTCACGTAGCACAGCATCGCGGTGCCGAACCAGCCGATCATCGCCGCGCCGATCGCCGAGGTGATGTGATCGTAGCCCGGCGCGATGTCGGTGGTCAGCGGACCGAGCGTGTAGAACGGCGCCTCGCCGCACTCCTTCAGCTGCTTGTCGACATTGATCTTGATCTTGTGCATCGGCACGTGGCCGGGGCCCTCGATCATCACCTGGCAGCCTTTTGCCCACGCCACTTTCGTCAGCTCGCCGAGCGTCTCCAGCTCGGCGAACTGCGCGCGGTCGTTGGCGTCGGCGATCGAGCCGGGCCGCAGCCCGTCGCCGAGCGAGAACGACACGTCGTACTTCCTCATCAGGTCGCAGATCTCGTCGAACCGCTCGTAGAGGAACGACTCCTTGTGATGCGCGAGGCACCACTTGGCCATGATGCTGCCGCCGCGTGAAACAATGCCGGTGACCCGGTTGGCGCTCAGCGGCACGTAGGCGAGCCGCACGCCGGCATGGATGGTGAAGTAGTCGACGCCCTGCTCGCATTGCTCGACCAGCGTGTCGCGAAACACCTCCCAGTCGAGCTTCACCGGATCGCCGTCGACCTTCTCGAGCGCCTGATAGAGCGGCACCGTGCCGATCGGCACCGGGGCGTTCCTGATGATCCACTCGCGGGTGTTGTGGATGTTGCGGCCGGTGGAGAGGTCCATCACCGTGTCGGCGCCCCAGCGGATCGCCCACACCATCTTCTCCACCTCCTCCTCGACCGAGGAGGAGACCGCGGAGTTGCCGATGTTCGCGTTGATCTTGGTGAGGAAGTTGCGGCCGATGATCATCGGCTCGAGCTCGGCGTGATTGATGTTGGCCGGGATGATCGCGCGGCCGCGCGCGACCTCGCTGCGCACGAACTCCGGCGTCACGAACGGCGGCACTGCGCCGCCGAACTGCTCGCCGTCGGCGAGCGCGGCCTCGGCGCGCTCGAGCATCTTCTGCCGCCCGAGATTCTCGCGCTCGGCGATGTAGACCATCTCCTTGGTGATCACGCCGGCGCGCGCCCATTCGAGCTGCGTCACCGGCTTGCCGTCCTGCGCCCGCAGCGGCCGGTGATGGCACGGAAAGGCGCGCGCGAGGTGGTCGTCCGACACGTTGCCGTTGTCGACCGGCTTGATCTCGCGGCCGTCATAGGCTTCCACGCCGCCGCGCGCTTCGACCCAGGCGGTGCGTGGCCGCGCGAGACCCGCCTCGAGGTCGATCGTCGCGTCCGGGTCGGTATAGGGGCCGGAGGGATCGTAGACCCGCACCGGCGGCTCGCCGGCGCCTTCGGTCAGCGGAATCTCACGCAACGGCACCTTCAGGTCGGGGGCGGCCTCGGGGCTCGTGTAAATCTTGCGCGAGGCCACGATCGGGCCGGTGGTGATCTTCGGAACGGCGATCTCGGTGGCGGGGGTGTGCTTGTTCATTCGGATGCTCCCGTGGGCCGTCCGGAACCAGCATGCGTCGGAGGGAGAAGTGTCCCTGTCCCTTCGCCGGCATGACCCGGATCAGGTTCGTAGGGTTTCCGCTTTCGCCTTCGGCCTCGCCGCCCGCTGACGGGCGGCGCCGGGTGGCCCGCGGTGTCTCAGCCCCTTTCGGGGCTCCCCTCGGAACGAAGGGCCCACTCTAGGGAATGGTTTTCGCGTGTCAACGAGGGGCTACGAGCCGATCGCGACGCGTGCAATCAGGCGGCGGCCGAGGTGGTGCCGAGCCGGGCGTCGAGCACCAGCCGGTCGGCCGGGACCGGGCGGCCGAACAGCCAGCCCTGCGCCTCGCGACATCCCGCGGCGCGCAGAAGCGTCACCTGCTCGACCGTCTCCACGCCCTCGGCGGTGGTCGCCATGTCGAGCGCCTTGGCGAGGTTCATCACCGTGCAGACGATCGCCGCGCAGTCGGCTCGGCTCGACAGCTCGGCGACGAACGACTTGTCGATCTTGATCTTGCTGAACGGGAACATCTGCAGGTAGCTGAGCGACGAGTAGCCGGTGCCGAAATCGTCGAGCACGATGTGGACGCCGAGCGCGGCGAGGTCGTGCAGCACGGCGAGGCCGCCACGGTCCTTCTGCAGGAGCACCGATTCGGTGATCTCGAGCTCGAGCCGCGGGGCCGGCAGGCCGCTGTGGGCCAAGGCCGTGCGCACCGTCTCCACCAGCCCGCCCGAGCGCACCTGCACCGCCGACAGGTTGACCGCGAGCCGCACGGTCTCCGGCCAGGCGGCGGCGGTCTCGCAGGCGGTCTGGAGAATCCATTCGCCGAGCGGGACGATCAGCCCGATCTCCTCGGCCACGGGGATGAACTTGTCGGGCGAGATCAGCCCGTGGCGGGGGTGGCGCCAGCGCACCAGCGCCTCGACCGCGCACGCCTTGCGGGTGGCGATGTCGACGATCGGCTGATAGTGGATCTCGAACTCCTCCCGCACCAGCGCCTCGCGCAGCTCGAACTCGAAGGCGCGGTGGAGCCGCGCGTCGGCGTCCATCTCCGGCTCGAAGAAGCGGCTGCAGCCGCGTCCGTCGGATTTCGCGCGGTAGAGCGCGAGGTCGGCGTTGCGGAGGATCTGGCTCGGCTCGGTGCCGTTCACGGGCGCCAGCGCGACGCCGATCGAGATGCCGATGACCACCCGCTGGCCGTCGATCTCGTAGGGCGCCTGGACGACGTCGAGCAGACGGGCGGAGAGCGCGGCGGCCGCCGCCTGCGGATCGGCGGAGTTGCCCTGCACCACCGCGAACTCGTCGCCGCCGATCCGCCCCGCGGTGTCGCCGTCGTCGATGCAGCCGCGCAGCCGCTGCGCCACCGCCCGCAACAGCGCGTCGCCGCCGCCGTGGCCGAGCGAGTCGTTGACCGACTTGAACAGGTCGATGTCGAAGATGAACACCGCGAAGCCGTGGCCGGACGCCGCCATCCGCTCCAGCGCCTCGTCCATCCGCTCGGCGGCGAGCGTGCGGTTGGCGAGGTCGGTCAGGGCGTCGTGGCGCGCCATGTGGGCGATGCGCTGCTCGGCGCGGGTGCGCTCGGTGATGTCCTCGTGCACGGCGACCCAGCCGCCGTCCGACATGCGGTCGTTGAGAACGGCGATGATGCGCCCGTCGGCGAGCTCGGTGGTGAAGTGCGTCTGCCGGGCGCCGGTGCCGAGCCGGCGCAGCTCGGCGACATAGCCGAGCGGGTCGCCCGAATAGGTGCCGACCGCGATGCGCCGGCGCATCAGCTCCTCGAGCGTGGTGCCGGGCTGCGCCATCTCGCGGCCGAGCCGGTACATGCGCAGATAGCGGTCGTTGCAGACCAGAAGCCTGCCGGTGCGGTCGAACATGCACAGGCCGTGCGACATGTTGTTGAGCGCCGCGTCGAGCCGCATGTTGGCGCGCTCGAGCTCGCGCGACTTCTCCTTGAGGTCGGCCTTGCCCTCGGCGAGCGAGGCCTCGGAGGCGACCAGCCGGCGGAACTGGTGATAGACGCCGGCGAGCAGCAGGAAGGCGCACAGCGCCGCGACCGCCGTGCCGGCGCCGATCCGGATCGCGTGCTGATGCCAACGCGCGAGCGCGTCCGCCCGCGGCACCGCCGTGCTCACCACCAGCGGCAGGCCGGGCACCGATGCGGCGGCGGCGATCCGCGGCACGCCGTCGAAGAAGCCCGGCGAGCGGAACGGGCCGCCGCCCGCGCGCACGACGTCGTACCACGCGGACGATCCCGGAATGCGCCGGCCGGTGAGCGAGACGGACTCGGCGTTGGTGGCGAGAATGGTGCCGTCGCGGCGCGCGATGACGAAGGCGCGGTCCCCGAACCGGGAATAGGTCGCGTAGATCTGGTCGAAATAGGCGACCGGAACGGCCACCGCGACGATGCCGACGAAGGTGCCGGAGGTGCCGACGATGCGCCGGCCGAGATAGACGCGCCACTGCTTCGGCCTCGCCGTGAGGATCGGCGGGCTGACATAGAGGCCGTTCTCGCCGGCGATGCCGAGCTGGCGGAAGAACTGGTAGTCGTCCGTTCGCGGGGCCTCGCCGCCGTCGCGCTCGGCGGCGACCAGCAGGCGGCCGTCGGGGGCGAACAGCCGGATGCCGATCGCCTGCGGCACGTGCAGCATGCGGTCTTCCAGAAGATCGGCGATCGGCCCGACCGCGAAGGTGCGCTCGAACTCCGCCGGGGTCGTCACGCCGAGCTGCGGCACGACGTCGCCGAGCTCGGTCAGCAGGCGCTCGAGCGGGCGCACCAGGGTCGCGATCTGGTCGGCGACGAACCGCGCGGTGTTCTCGGATTCGCGTTCGGTCGCCCGGATCGCGTCCGTGCGCAGGGCGGCGACGGTCACGCCGATCGCCAGGGCCGACAACCCGACCATCAGTCCGGCGACGACGATGAGAGCTTGGAACGGGAGCAGCTTCTTCCGGAGATCCATGGGACCAGCGATGGGTTGCTCGATCGTCGAGTTCTATTCCGTGCGACCTTAATGCTTCCGGAACTTCGTGGGTAATCTCGGAAAATGCTTAAGGAAAGGTGGTAATGGAGGCCGGTGGCCGTCCTAGTTGTTTCGGACGTCGACCTGTCGGGTGGGTCGTAGTACGGCCGGCTCGTCTCGCCTCTCCCTGCGGAAGCTTGCACGCGTCTTGGCAACGGCGAGTGGAGCGGCCCGACGACGGGTGGTCGAAGGAGAGAAAAAAGGCCGGCCGCGGGGGCATTCCGGGACCGGCCGAGAGATGAAGGCTCAGAGTGAGTGTGCGGGGCGTGCGTGTTGGAGAAAACCCCGTTCGTCGTCGTCAAAAAGTCGTATCAGCCGCGGGCGTCGGGACGGCGTTCGGCGTGGTGCGCGCGGATCGGCAGCACGATCACCCGGGTGCCGACGCCGACTCGGCGATAGAGGTCGATCACGTCGTCGTTGACCATGCGGATGCAGCCCGACGACACCCGCCGGCCGATCGTCTCCGGCGCGTTGGTGCCGTGGATGCGATAGACCGTGTCGCCGAGATAGAGCGCGCGGGCGCCCATCGGATTGTGCGGGCCGCCGGCCATGAAGCGCGGCAGATAGGGCTGGCGGCGCAGCATCTCGGTGGGCGGCGTCCAGTCGGGCCATTCGGCCTTGCGGCTGATCGCCTGGGTGCCGGACCAGGCGAACCCCTCGCGGCCGACGCCGATGCCGTAACGGACCGCCCGGCCGTTGCCGAGCACGAAGTAGAGATAGGTATTGGGCGTGTCGACGATCACCGTGCCGGCCGGCGCGTCGGTCGTGTAGTCGACGGTGCGGCGGGCGAACCGCGACGGCGCGGCGCCGCGCTGCGGCTCGGGCTCGATCGCCGTTCCGCCGGGCGCGAAGGCGGGCGCCGGGCCGGCGTCGGGCGGCACCGCCACCGCCGCGGGGGCCGGTGGCGCGAACAGCGGAAGCACGAAGAACGGATTGGCGGCGGCCGGCGTGGCGACGACGGCGCCCGCGAGCGCCAAGGCGGCGACGGTTGTCGAAAGAGCCGAGATCGAACGTGGCATTGATCACCCCCGTTGTCCCGGTGGTCGTAGCCGATCACCGGTTCAGGTCGCTCGAGACGGGGTTCGGCAATTCGATGAGGATTTTAATCGATTTGGCCGCGGCGGCGGAAAAGTCCCCGGCGGCGGCGGGCGATGCGCCGAAAACGTCCGAATTGTGGTGGTTTTCGCGGCCTGTGGACGAGCGAATGCGCGGCAAGCTTTCGTAAAGCACGCCGGGAATTTGCCGATTTCATTCGTGTGCCGCAGGGGCGCTCGGGCGTGCACGTCGCCAACGAGCACGATGCTTCGACGAGCACGATGGTTCGATGAACACGGCGGGGTCGCCGATATCTCCGCCGTCATCGCCGGGCCGGCCGTAGGCCGAGACCCGGCGATCCATCACGTCGAACTCGAAGACGTTTTTCATTCTCGATGGATGCGCGGGTCGGAGCCCGCGCATGACGGATGCTTGTATCCGAGGCGATCGTTGCATGCCCCGGCTCGAGGCCGCGAGCGGATCAGGTGTCCGACCGCGCGGTGCCGGACCCGCTCTCCGGCTCGCCCGCCGTCACCTCGCGGGCTGTGTCGCCCACCCCGTCGATCGTGGGGTAATGGGGCTTCAGGTCGATCAGCGGCGTGCCGTCGATGCAGTCGAGCCCGACCACCCGCACGCGCGTGCCCTCGATGCCCAGCAGCGTCACCACGCTCGCGGCGATCGGGTTCGGCCGCACCGGTGAGCGCAGCGAGAAGGTGCCGCGCAGCCCATCGGCGTGGCGGGGCGCCTGCACCACGAGGTCGCGCCGCGCCCGGTCCATCCAGTAGAGCACCAGCAGACGGGCGGAGGCCTCGACCCCCGCGAGCGCCGGCGCGAACCGCGGATCGAGCTCGAGCGTGCACACCGCCTCCGACTGGCGGGCATTGCGCGGGCAATCCGCGCGCCGCGTCCAGGGCGTGCGGATGCGGCCGATGTAATAGAGGCCGGCGTCGAAGGTGTCGGGCAGCGCGACCGCGACCTCGCCGGGGCGCGGCTTGTCGGCGTCGTGCGGCTCGCTCGCGGCGGCCGGGCGGATCGGTAGGCTCTTCTGTTCGGCGGAGGTCATTCGGGCTCCGTTGCGGCTGTCGTCACGGAAAGCGGGCCGTCGGCGGTTTCGTGGCGAAGAATGTCTCGGTTTCCGAACGGTCTCTTAGCAGATTTTCCCTTTGATCGGCCGCGCGGCCGGCATGCCCGCCGAGCGGAGCCGAACCGATCGCCGGCAACCGAGTTCAAGGCATAAAGATATCTTTATATCGGCTGCGAGGTGCGATATAGGAGGCGACCGCCCGGCGCCACCCGCCGCCGGAACCGGCAGATACGGACCGTTTCGACCATGCGGCAAACCCTCGGCTTCGACGATCTCGGCGCCGCCCTCAAGGCGGCGGCGGAGGAGACGCGCCTGCGCATCCTCGCGTTGCTCGCCGAGAGCGAGCTGACGGTGTCCGACCTGACCGCCATTCTGCGCCAGTCGCAGCCGCGCATCTCCCGCCATCTCAAGCTCTTGGCGGAAGCCCGGCTGGTCGACCGGTTCCGCGAGGGGTCGTGGGCGTTCTTCCGGCTTGCCGAGCAGGGCGCCGCCGCCGATTTGGTGCGCGATCTGATCGGCCGGCTCGACCCGGCCGACCGCACCATCGGCCGTGACCGCGAGCGGCTCGCCGCCGTGCGCGCCGCCCGCATCAGCGCCGCCCAGACTTATTTCGCCGAGCACGCCGCGGAGTGGGACCGCATCCGCAAGCTGCACGCCGCCGACGAGGCGGTGGAAAGCGCGATCGTCGCCGCGCTCGCCGAAAAGCCGTTCCGCGCGCTGCTCGATCTCGGCACCGGCACCGGCCGGATGCTCGAGCTGTTCGCCCCTTCGATCGAGCGCGGGCTCGGCATCGATCTGTCGCGCGACATGCTGGCGCTCGCCCGCGCCCGGCTCGACCGCGCCGGCTGCCGCCACTGCTCGGTGCGCCACGGCGACATCTTCGACCTCGCGCTGCCGGCCGACTCGTTCGATCTGGTGATCGTCCATCAGGTGCTGCACTTCCTCGACGACGGCGCCCGCGCGATCCGCGAGGCGGCGCGTGTGCTGCGCCCGCAGGGCCGGCTCCTGGTGGTCGACTTCGCCCCCCACGATCTCGAATTTTTGCGCGAGCAGCACGCCCACCGGCGGCTCGGCTTCTCGCAAGAGACGGTGACGCAGTGGCTCGAGCAGTCCGGCCTCGAGCCGTGCTCGCACCAGATCGTCCCGCCCGATGCTGGTTCCGACGGAAAACTCGCCGTCGGGCTCTGGCTCGGCCGCGACCGCCGGGTCGCGCTCGCCGACGCACAACCCCGTGAGGTCGCCTGATGTCCACCGAGCTCCGCCCGAGCCGCGTCCCGCACCACCGCAACGGCATGCGCGTCTCCTTCGAGTTCTTCCCGCCGAAGACCGAGGAGATGGAGAAGACGCTGTGGGAGTCGGTGACGCGCCTCGCGCCGCTTTCGCCCGCCTTCGTCTCGGTCACCTACGGGGCGGGCGGCTCGACCCGCGAGCGCACCCACGCGACCGTCAAGCGCATCCTCGACGAGACCGGCCTGACGCCGGCCGCTCATCTCACCTGCGTCGCCGCCACCCGCGAGGAGGTCGACGACGTGGTCCGCGGCTACGTGGCGGCGGGCGTCCGCCACATCGTCGCGCTGCGCGGCGATCCGGTCGGCGGCATCGGCACGCCCTACGCGCCGCACCCCGGCGGCTACGTCAATGCGGCCGACCTGTGCGGCGGCATCAAGCGGCTCGCCGCGGCGGAGAAGGTGGAGATCGAGGTGTCGGTCTCGGCCTATCCCGAGCGGCACCCGGAAAGCCCGTCGGACGAGGCCGACATCGACATGCTCGCCCGCAAGGTGGATGCCGGTGCGACGCGGGCCATCACCCAGTTCTTCTTCGACAACGATCTCTATTTCCGCTACCTCGACAAGGTGCGCGCCCGCGGCATCTCGCTGCCGATCGTGCCGGGCATCCTGCCGGTGCAGAACTTCAAGCTCGCGCAGTCGTTCGCCGCCAAGGCCGGCGCCTCGATCCCGTCGTGGCTCGCCGACCGCTTCGCCGGGCTCGACGACGATCCGGCGACCCGCAAGCTGATCGCCGCCGCCGTCGCCGCCGAGCAGGTATTCGACCTGGTCGACCGCGGCGTCACCGAATTCCATTTCTACACGATGAACCGCGCCGATCTCGTCTATGCGATCTGCCATCTGCTCGGCCTGCGACCGATCGGGGCCTCGGCCCCGGCGGCTACTGCGGCGGCCGAAGCCGTGGCGTGAGGCGGGCGGCGGGGGAGCGGAATCGAGACGAGACGCCTATTTGTAGAGAGACCCGTTGCAGGAGACCTCCATGGCCGAGCCCGAGAACATGATATTGGTCCTGTTGCGTGAACTGCGAAGCAGCATGGAGACGCGTTTCGATGCGATCGATCGGAAGCTCGCCGAGCACGACGGTCGTTTCGAGGCGCTCGACAGCAAGGTCGAGACCGTCAAGAAGGCCGCCTTCGGCGAGTCGCTGGTCGGCCGCTACATGGCCGCCGAGGTCGAGGAGCGGCTCGCCGCCATCGAGGAGCGCTTGTCCAGGCTCGAACGCCGGCCCTGAGCCGTCGACGGGCGAGATGCCCGCGCCGATACGTCGTCGAAGAAGAAAACGCCTCTCCACCCGGGCGAGGAAGAAAGCACACCATGTCGAACCCCGCTGCCGCCGTGTCCGAAACCGAAACCGCGCTGCGCGCCATCGCGCGTGAGAGAATCCTCGTGCTCGACGGCGCGATGGGCACGCAGATCCAGGATCTGAAGCTCGACGAGGCCGCCTTCCGCGGCGAGCGCTTCGCGAATTTTTCGCGCGACCTGCGCGGCAACAACGACCTCCTGATCCTCACCAAGCCCGACGCGATCCGTGCCATTCACCTCGCTTATTTCCGCGCCGGAGCCGATATCGTCGAGACCAACACCTTCTCCTCCACCAGCATCGCGCAGGCCGACTACGGCCTCGAGGACATCGTCTTCGAGCTGAACGAGCAGGGCGCACGCCTCGCCCGCGAGGCGGCGATCGCAGCCGAGAAGGAGGACGGCAGACGCCGCTTCGTCGCCGGCTCGATCGGCCCGACCAACCGCACCGCCTCGATCTCGCCCGACGTCTCCAATCCGGGCTTTCGCGCCATCACCTTCGATCAGCTGCGCGAAGCCTATGTCGAGCAGGTGCGCGGGCTGTTGGCCGGCGGCGCCGACCTCCTGCTGATCGAGACGGTGTTCGACACCTTGAATGCAAAGGCGGCGATCGTCGCCATCGAGGAGGTTTTGGAGGAGGCGGGACGGCAGGTGCCGCTGATGATCTCCGGCACCATCACCGATCTGTCGGGACGCATGCTGTCGGGCCAGACGCCGGAGGCGTTCTGGAATTCCGTGCGCCACGCGAAGCCCCTGTCGATCGGGCTCAACTGCGCGCTCGGCGCCAAGGAGATGCGCGCCCACATCGCCGAGATTTCGCGCGTTGCCGACACGCTCGTCTGCGCCTATCCGAACGCCGGCCTGCCGAACGAGTTCGGCCTCTACGACGAGAGCCCGGAGGCGATGGCCGAGATGCTCGGCGAGTTCGCCGACGCCGGCCTTCTGAACATCGTCGGCGGCTGCTGCGGCACCACGCCCGCCCACATCCGTGCGATCGCCGATGCCGTTTCCGGCAAGGCGCCGCGGGAGGCGGCGCGGCCAAAACCCTTTCTGAGGCTCTCCGGGCTCGAGCCGTTCACGCTGACGCCGGAAATCCCGTTCGTGAACGTGGGCGAGCGCACCAACGTCACCGGCTCGGCAAAATTCAAGAAGCTGATCAAGTCGGGTGACTACGCGACCGCGCTGTCGGTCGCACGTGATCAGGTCGAGAACGGCGCCCAGGTGATCGACGTCAACATGGACGAGGGCTTGCTCGACTCGAAAGAGGCGATGACGACGTTCCTCAATCTCGTCGCCTCGGAGCCCGACATCGCCCGCGTGCCGGTGATGGTCGATTCCTCGAAATTCGAGGTGATCGAGGCCGGCTTGAAGTGCCTGCAGGGCAAGGCGATCGTCAACTCGATCTCGCTCAAGGAGGGCGAGGCCGCGTTCGTCGAGCACGCCCGCACCGTGCGCCGCTACGGCGCCGCCGCGGTGGTGATGGCGTTCGACGAGCAGGGGCAGGCCGACACGGTCGCGCGCAAGACCGGCATCTGCAAGCGGGCGTACGATATTTTGGTGAACCAGGTCGGCTTCCCGCCGGAAGACATCGTGTTCGACCCCAACATCTTCGCGGTCGCGACCGGCATCGAGGAGCACGACCGCTACGGTCTCGACTTCATCGAGGCGGTGCGCTGGATTCGTGAAAACCTTCCGGGTGCGCACGTCTCGGGTGGCGTGTCGAACCTCTCCTTCTCGTTCCGCGGCAACGAGCGGGTGCGCGAGGCGATGCACTCGGTGTTTCTCTATCACGCGATCGCCGCCGGGATGGACATGGGCATCGTCAATGCCGGCCAGATGGCGGTGTACGACGACCTCGACCCGGAGCTGCGCGAGGCGTGCGAGGACGTGATTCTCGCGCGCCGCGCCGACGCCTCCGAGCGCTTGCTGGCGATCGCCGAGAAATATCGGGGCGAGACGCGGCAGGCCGAGAAGGCGACGCTCGAATGGCGCGGCTGGCCGGTCGAGAAGCGCCTGACGCATGCGCTCGTCCACGGCATCACCGACTTCATCTCGGAGGACGTGGAGGCGGCCCGCCAGGCAGCTAACCGCCCGCTCGACGTGATCGAGGGGCCGCTGATGGCCGGCATGAACGTGGTCGGTGACCTGTTCGGCGCCGGAAAGATGTTTCTTCCGCAGGTGGTCAAGTCGGCGCGCGTGATGAAGCAGGCGGTCGCCTATCTGATGCCGTTCATGGAGGAGGAGAAGGCCAGGAACGGCGGCACCGGCCGCAGCGCCGCCGGCAAGATCGTGCTCGCGACCGTGAAGGGCGACGTCCACGACATCGGCAAGAACATCGTCGGCGTCGTGCTCCAGTGCAACAATTACGAGGTGGTCGATCTCGGCGTGATGGTGCCGGCGGCAAAAATCCTCGAGGCCGCGAAGGCCGAGCAGGCCGACGTGATCGGTCTGTCCGGCCTGATCACGCCGTCGCTCGACGAGATGGTCAATGTCGCCTCCGAGATGGAGCGGCAGGGCTTTTCGGTGCCGCTGCTGATCGGCGGCGCGACCACCAGCCGTGTGCACACAGCGGTGAAGATCGATCCGAGATATCGGCGCGGGCAGACCGTGTATGTCAACGATGCGAGCCGGGCGGTCGGCGTCGTCTCGTCGCTTCTGTCGGAGACGCAGCACGACGGCTACGTCGCAAAAATCCGCAGCGAGTACGAAGATCTCGCCGCCGCGCACGCCCGTGGCGAGGAGCGAAAGCGCCGCCTGTCGCTCGCCGATGCGCGCAACAACGCGCTGGTGCTCGACTGGAAGGCCTATCAGCCGCCGGCGCCGTCCTTCCTCGGCCGGCGCGTTTTTGCCGACGTCGATCTCGCCGAGCTGGTGCCCTATATCGACTGGTCGCCGTTCTTCCAGGCGTGGGAGCTCGTCGGCCGCTTTCCGGCGATTCTCGATGACGACACGGTCGGCCTCGCCGCCCGCGCGCTGTTCAACGATGCGCAAAAGATGCTCGACACCATGGTGCGCGAGAAATGGGTGCGCGCCTCCGCGGTGGTCGGCTTCTGGCCGGCGGCGGCGCAAGGCGACGACATTCTGCTTTATTCCGACGAGAGCCGGCAGAGCACGGTCGCGGTGCTGCACACGCTGCGCCAGCAGCTCGCCCGCCGCGAGGGCCGCGCCAACATCGCGCTCGCCGATTTCGTCGCGCCGGTCGCGACCGGCCTTCGTGATCACGTCGGCGGGTTCGTCGTCACCGCCGGCCTCGGCGAGGACGTGATGACGTCGCGCTTCGCGCACGCCAACGACGACTATGCGGCGATCATGGCGAAGGCGCTGGCCGACCGCTTGGCGGAAGCCTTTGCCGAGCGGATGCACGCGCTGGTGCGCCGTGAGCTGTGGGGCTACGCCGCCGACGAGACGCTCTCCAACGAGGAGCTGATCGCCGAGAAATATCGCGGAATCCGCCCGGCGCCGGGCTATCCGGCCCAGCCCGATCACACCGAGAAGGGCACGCTGTTCGGCCTGCTCGCGCCCGACGAGATCGGCGTGTCGCTCACCGAGAGCTTTGCGATGTGGCCGGGCGCGTCGGTCTCGGGGCTCTATTTCAGCCATCCCGAGGCGCACTATTTCGGCGTCGGCAAGATCGAGCGTGATCAGGTCGAGGATTATGCCCGCCGCAAGGGCTGGACGCTCGGCGAGGCCGAGAAGTGGCTCGCGCCGGTGCTGAACTACGATCCGCGCAACAATCTGCACGCGAGCTCGGAGGCGGCGGAATAGCCGCGTCCGCGGCCCGCGATGCACGACACGGAGGGGGCGAGGGCACAAAATCGCGGCTCGTGCGTTGACGCCGGGATTTTTGCCTGTCCTGGAACCCCGTTGCGTGATGTCCGTTGAAGCCGTCGAACTCGACCCCGATTGCATCCTGCGGCCCGGCCACAATGTGTGGCGGGTCGCCGAGGCCGATCGCGCCGCCGTCCTGATCGACGGCGAGGGCTACTTCTCGGCACTGCGGCGCTCGCTGACGGCGGCGCGGAATTCGGTGCTGATCGTCGGCTGGGACATCCACAGCAAGACCCGGCTGCCACGCACCGATCCCGACGACGACCTTCCCGAGACCCTGGTCGATTTCCTCGGCGCCCTCGCGCGTCGCCGGCCGGAGCTGACGATCCGCCTTCTCCTGTGGAACTACTCCGTGCTGCTCGCCGCCGAGCGCGAGTGGTTTCCCTCCTTCGTGATCGATCAGCGCACCCCCGAGCAGGTGATCCTGCGGCTCGACGACCGGCTGCCGTTCGGCTCCTCGCAGCATCAGAAGATCGTGCTGGTGGACGATCGCGTGGCGTTCGTCGGCGGCATCGATCTCACCGTGCGGCGCTGGGACACCTCCTCGCATCGCCCGGACGATCCGGCCCGCGTCGACCCGGACGGAAAACCCTATGCGCCGTTCCACGACGTGCAGCTGGTCGCCGACGGCAGTGCGGCGCGCGCGCTCGGCGAGGTGGCGAAGGCACGCTGGTTTCGCGCGACCGGCGAGCGGTTGCCGACCTGCGTCGCCTCTCACGATCCTTGGCCTGCGGGTGTGAAACTGGATCTCGTCGACACGAGGCTCGGCATCGCCCGCACGGTGCCGTGCTGCGAGGGGCAGGTCGAGGCGCGCGAGGTGGAGGCGCTGTTTCTCGACTCGATCGATCGGGCGCGCCGCAGCATCTATATCGAGAATCAGTTCGTCACCGCGAGCGCGGTCGCCGAAAAGCTCGCCCAGCGCATGCGCGAGGTGCCGGGGCTCGAGCTTCTGGTGATCACGCCGCGCGAGTATCACTCGTGGATCGAGGCGAACACCATGCATGCGGGGCGGGCGCGCTTCCGCCGCATCCTCGCCGAGGCCGGCGTCGCCGACCGCGCGCGCTTCCTCTATCCGCAGGTGCGCGAGGGTGGGCAGGTCGCCGACACCATGGTGCATTCCAAGGTGATGGTGATCGACGACCGGCTTTTGCGGGTCGGCTCGGCCAATCTCAACAACCGCTCGATGGGCGCCGACGCCGAATGCGACGTCGCGATCGAGGCCGAGAGCGAGGCGGAGCGGCGGGCGATCGCGCGCATCCGCAATCGGCTGATCGGCGATCATTGCGGCGTCTGCGAGCAAACGGTCGCCGACATGCTGGTGCGCACTGGCTCGCTGCTCGCCGCGGCCGAGCGTTTGTCCGGCGGCGGGCATCGGCTCTGTCCGGTGAGCGATCCCGACGACGATCCGGCCGAGCTGATCGAGCCGTTCGCCGATCCAGGCAAGCCGCTCGGCCTCGAGACGGTGGAGCAGGTGGTCGACGGCATGAGAAACGGCGCGACCGGCGCGCGCGGCGGCCGCATGGCGGGCCGCGCGTCGGGCCGCATGTCGGGCCGCATGCCGCGCCTCGTGCCGATCGCGCTCGCCGTGCTGGTGGTCGCGGCGGTGGTTCTGGCGTGGCACTTCACGCCGCTCGCCGCGCTCACCGACGTGGCGCACGTGCGCGAGCTTCTGCAGGGGCTCGACGGCATCGGCCAGCCGTTCGCGGTGCTGGCGATCTTCGTCGTGGCGGGGCTCGCCGGCTTTCCGGTGACGGTGCTGATCGCCGCGACGGCGCTGGTGTTCGGCCCGTGGCTCGGGCTCGCTTATGCCGGGCTGGGCGCGATGGCGAGCGCGGTGGCGGGCTACGCGGTCGGCGCCGCGCTCGGCCAAAAGCCGCTGCTCGCGCTGCTCGGGCCACGGCTCGAGCGCATCCGCCGGCAGATCACCCGGCGCGGCGTGCTGGCGGTCGCCGCCATCCGGCTTCTGCCGATCGCGCCGTTCGTGGTGATCAATCTCCTGTCGGGGGCGAGCGGCGTGCGTTTCTGGGATTTCGTCGGCGGCACCGCGATCGGCCTCGCGCCGGGGATCGTCGCGCTGTCGGCGTTCGGCGACAGCGCCTACCGGGCGCTGCGCGATCCCACCCCGGCGAGCGTCGCGCTGGCGCTCGGCCTGCTGGCGCTGTGGATCGCGATCGCGTTCGGCCTGCAGACGCTGGTCTCGCGGCTGGGGAATCGCGAGCCGTGACCGTGCCTGCCGCCCCCGGCACCGTCCGGGTGATGACCTGGAACATTCACGGGGCGCTCGGGCGCAACCCGCATTTCGATCTCGCCCGCGTGCTGGCGCTGATCGGCCGGCACGACCCCGACGTCGTCGCCCTGCAGGAGGTCGATTCGCGCCGCCCGCGCACCGACGTGGTCGATCCGTTCACGGCGATCGAGCGCACGCTCGGCCATTTCGGGCTCGGTGCAAAGACCATCGTCACGGCGGACGGCGCCTATGGGCAGATGCTGCTCACCCGCTGGCGGCCGCGCCGCACCGACGTGCACGACATCTCCTATCCGGAGCGCGAGCCGCGCCGCGCCGCAGTCGCCGACATCGACACGCCGCACGGGCCGTGCCGGGTGATCGCCACCCATCTCGGCCTCACGCTGCGCGAGCGGCAGAGCCAGGCGAAGGCGCTGGCGACGCTGATCGGCGAGGGGCCGCAGGCGACCGTGGTGGTCGGCGATTTCAACGACTGGTTCTGGGGAGGCTCGGTGCGCTCGGCGCTGCGCGGCCTGTGCCCCGGGCGCAATCGCTTCCGCACCTTTCCGGCGCGCTTTCCGCTGCTGCGGCTCGACCGTATCTATTGCCGGCCGGCGGGCGTGCTGGTGCGCGCCTTCACCGATCGCGACGCCGCGGCGATCTCCGACCATCTGCCGGTGATCGCCGACGTGCGGCCGGTCGCCGTGGCGGGGCGCCTTCAGTCGGACAGCCCGTCGCACGACGAGACGATCGTCGCGAAGCGGTCGGCGAGCGCGGCGAGCGCGTTGCGGTGAACCTCGTGCGCCGGGATCACGGCGCCGCTCAACGGGTCGCGCAGGTCGCGGGTCGCGGTGGCGCCGGCGATCACCGCCGCCTTGATGCCGAGATCGATCGCGCCGCGCGCCGTCGCCTCGATGCACATGTGGGTCATGAAGCCGGCGAGCACCACCGACGAGCGGTGCAGCGCATGCAGGCGGTCGGCGAGGTCGGTGCTGGCAAAGGCGTTCGGCAGGCTCTTGGTGAGCACCGGCTCGCCGGGCGCCGGCGCCGCCGGCGCGACGATCTCCACCCCACGGGTGCCGGGGGTGAACGGGCCGCCGCCGCCCTTGCCGTGATGCACCACGTGGATCACCGGCACCGCCTCGCGGCGGGCGAGGGCGAGCAGCCGGCCGAGCTCGTCGAGCGCCGGATCGATGCCCGCGAGCGGCAGCGCGCCGTCGACATATTCGTGCTGGGCGTCGACCACCACGACCACGGCGTCGGCGAGGCGGACCAGGGCCGGCGACGCGCCGGCGAGCTCGAGCAGGGTTTTGGGGGTCATCGCGGTCTCCACTCGGCATCGGCAGGGGCTCGCTGGAGAGATAAGGCGGCAGTGCGCGGTTTGCAGCCGGACATCGGGCCGCGGGCACGCCAGCGGTCGGGCGCGCGAGGAGAGGCCGAGGGACGGCGAGGAGAAGCGGACCGAACAAACAAAACACCGGAGAACGTCGTTCTCCGGTGCCCCTTTCGATTCGACATGAACGCGAGCGTCACCCCTCGATGAACGCCCCAGTGTCGGATCGGGTCAGAATGCCCCCAGCACGATCGCCGCGACGAACAAGAACACGACGCCGACCGCCAAGGTATTCAGATCGATCGAACGGACCACCGATGTCTCCTCATCCAATTTCGCTCGACCCTTTGTAGCAGAACCGGACGTCCGACAGAAGCGAGAAACATGTTGCGTTGCCGCAACATGGAGCGGATCGAAAAGACACTGTGGGCAGCCGTGGAGGAGTTTGTCGGCTCCTGGTTCATAATCTTCGCTTATGGGAATTCAGCGTCGATTCACTGCACGGTGACCGACACGACACGGCGGTTCACCGGCTTTTCTCGGAGAAAGGAAAAGTCAGCCGGCGCGAACGATCGCCTGCTCGACGAACAGCGCCGCCTCGAGCGCGGCGCGGTCGCCGGCGAAGCGGCCGACCACCTGCACGCCGAGCGGCAGGCCGTCCGGGTCGTCGAGGCCGGGCACGTTGATGCACGGCGTCCCCATCAGCGTCCACAGCCGGTTGAACACCGAGGTGCCGGTCGAGCCGAGGGTTTGCGGCGCGGCGCCCGGCGCCGAGGGCGTCAGCAGCACGTCGACCTCCGCCGTCACCTCGGCGAGCGCCTTGCGGGCGCGCTTGGCGGTGCGGCGGGCATCGTCGTAGGCGGCGGGCGTCACCGTCGCCGCCTCGTCGAGCAGCCGGCGCAGCAGCGGCCGCAGCCGGTCGCGGTGGTGGTCGTACTCGAAGGCGAGCGCGCGATACGCCTCGTAGTCCTGGATCGTCGCGTGGATGCGGAAGGCGTCCTCGAAGATCGCCGGCAGGGTGATCTCGCGCACGGTCGCGCCGGCCTTTTCCGCTGCCTTCGCAGCGGTCTCGACCGCGCCCTGCATGGCGGGGCTCGCCTCGGGCCACAGATGGGTGCGCACCAGCCCGATGCGCGGCGCGGCGGGCGTCGCCCGGTCGACCCGGAGATCGCGGCCGGTGATCGCGGCGGCGCCGAACGCGGCATCGGCGACCGACACGGCGAAGATGCCGGCGGTGTCGAGCGACCATGAAAAATGCTTGCAGCCGACCATCGGCAGCAGGCGGAACGACGGCTTGAAGCCGGCGACGCCGCAATAGGCGGCCGGGCGGATCATCGAGCCGCCGGTCTGGGTGCCGATCGCGAGCGGCAGCATGCCGGCCGCGACCGCTGCCGCCGAGCCGGACGACGAGCCGCCCGGCGTGTGCGCCGGCCGGCGCGGATTCTTGGTGCCGGCCGGATCGAGGAAGGCGAACGGCGTCGTCACCGTCTTGCCGAGGAGAAGCCCGCCGGCGCGGTCGATCATCGAGACCAGCGCGGCGTCGGCTGCCGGCCGGTGCCCGGCGTAAATGGGCGAGCCGTATTCGGTCGGCAGATCGGTGGTGTCGAAGATGTCCTTGATGCCGAGCGGCAGGCCGCGCAGCGGCGCGCGCATCAGCCGGTCGGCGGCGGCCTCGGCGCGCCGCCGGGTGCGCTCGATATCGAGGGCGGCGAAGGCGCCGATCTCGCTCTCGCACGCCGCGATCGCCTCGGCGCAGCGATCCACCACGGCGGCGGGCGTCAGCGCGCCGGCCTCGATCTCGTTCGCGAGCTCCAGCGCACGCAGCGGGCGCCCGATGGTGGACGGCATGGCGATTCCCCTCGGTGACGGTGTTTTCCGCTCCGTGTGTCGGAAATTTTTCGGGGCATCAAGGGGCGGCGACGCGGGCCAGTCCCGCGCGCCACCCGTTACCGATCGGACACGCCGCAAAGAAGTTCCGTCGACAGCATCAAGCGTCTCTTAACGGAATGACTCGCATTGTCGGGGCATGACGCGCGACGTTCGTTTGTATCTCGTCGGCTCGCTCGTTCTCGTCCTGCTCGCCGGCTGCGCTCACAACTTCATGAGCGGCCAGCGCGAGCCGTGGCGGCGTGAGGCCGAAGTGCAGTGCCTGCAGTCGGGGGCGGTGACCCCCGGCTCGGCGGTCGCGCTGCTGTCGCCGATCGACGGGCCCGGCATGTGCGGGGCGGCCTATCCCCTGAAGGTGACGGCGCTCGGCGAGAGCGGGACGCTCGGCTACACCGACGAGCCGATCCGGCCGCCGGGTGCGGTTCCGGGCGGCAGCCGTGCCGCGGGTGCCGGCCGGGTGCTGGGCAGCCCGCCCGGTTATCTGCGCGTGCCCGACGCGCCGCCGCCCTCCTCGTCCCGGCGCTGGACCTCGCCCGACGCGGGCGGGGCGGGTGCGGGGCAGGGACCGGGATACGGATCGGGGCATGGGCCGGTCGCGCTGTCGCCGCCCGGCGTCGACGCGCCGCCGCCGGACGCCGCCGGCAGCTACACCCCGCCGATGCCGTCCTATGGCGGGTCGGCGCACGGCCGCCGCAGCCCGGCCGGCGCGTCGTCGAAGGGCATCGCCCGCAGCGGCCTGCCGCCGGTGTCCGGCGGATCGCCGTCGGGTGCCGGATCGTCCGGCCCCTCGCGCGGCCCGTTCGACTATTCCGATCCGACCTTCTCGCCGGTGCCGATGCACGAGGCGGTGCCGCGCCGCGGCGCGTCGCGCGCGACCGGCGACCGCGTCGGCTCGCTGCCGCCTTCGCCCGGCGCGCCGCAGGTGCGGGCCTCGGCGGTGCGCGAGGCGGCGGTGCACGCCGACCCCGACCTCACCCCCGAGTCTGACGGCGACGAGGTTCCGCCCAGCCTGCCGGCGATGGGCGAGCGGGTGCCGGTGTCGCCGTCGCGTGCGACGCCGCTGTCGACCGCGAGCCTGTCGGTCGCGCTGAAGCCGGCCGCGACGCTCGCCTGTCCGATGGTCTCCGCGCTCGATCGCTGGGTCGCCGAGGGTGTCCAGCCTGCCGCCCAAAAATGGTTCGGGCAGCCGGTGGTGCAGATCAAGCAGATCTCGGCCTATTCGTGCCGCGGCATGAACGGCAACCCCCGCGCGAAAATCTCCGAGCACGCGTTCGGCAACGCGCTCGACATCGCCGGCTTCGTGCTGGCCGACGGCCACGTGATCACCATCAAGGGCTCGTGGCGCGGCACGCCGGAGGAGCAGGGCTTTCTGCACGACGTGCAGGGCTCGGCCTGCGACATGTTCACCACCGTGCTGGCGCCGGGCTCCAACGTCTTCCATTACGACCATATTCATGTCGACCTGATGCGGCGCTCGAGCGGCCGGCAGATCTGCCAGCCCAAGGCGATCCCCGGAGACGTGGTCGCCGCGCGTGCACGGGGCGGCAGCTATGCGCGCCGTCACGACGGCGGCGTCACCGGCTCGATCGGCAGCCGGCGGCACGTCGCCAACCGCCCGGCGGAGCGACGGAACTCCGACGAGCCGGAGCTGCCGGCGGCGGTGGCGGGCGAGGATTGACCGCGCCGGTCCAATCCTGCGGATCGATTGCGCCACGGCCGTCCCGATCGTGTTATGCAGCAAAGCCGTGAGGGGAAAAAACGTGTTGCCGACCGGCCCTGCCGGTCCGGGCAGCGCACTCGTGTCGAAGTCGCCGGGCCGTGACCGGACCGGCGGCACAGCGTAGCGGAGCACCCCGCGTGTCGGTCCTCCCGTCCCGTGCCCGACGACAGAAATCCGGGCCGCGTCCGGGCCTTCGCCTGCTGCGGCGGCCGGTGCCGCTGCGGCTCGCCCTGGCGCTGCTGGCGCTCGGGACGTTGCTGCCGTGCCTCGCCTTCTTCGCGCTCGAATACCGGGTGCTGATCGCCGACAAGCAGGCCGACCTCGCCCGCCAGGGCCGGGTCTACGCCCATGCGATCGCCGACGACGTCACCCGCGAGATCGCCGTCAAGGAGACCCAGCTCGCGGTGCTGGCGACCTCGCCTCATCTGCACGACGGCAACATCGCCGGCCTGTACGCCCAGGCCAAGCGCACCAGCGAGAAGATCCCCGGCGGGGTCGTGCTGTTCGCCGCCGACGGGCGCCAGATCTTCAACACCCGCGCGCCGTTCGGTGCCGCGCTGCCGGACAGCCGCAACGCCGACGTGCTGCGCCGGGTGACTGCGAGCGGCGCTTGCCGCACCACCGACCTCTTCCGCAGCGTGCTCGACGAGCAGCCGCTGGTGTCGCTGCTGTGCCCGGTGCCCGGCACGCCCTATGTGCTGTCCGGCAATCTGCCGGTGGAGCACTTGCGCCGCGTGGTGGGGCGCCAGACGGCGGCGGACTGGGCCTCGACGCTGGTCGACCGCAACGGCTTGGTGGTGGCGCGCAGCGCCGATGCCCCGGAGGCGCTCGGCACCAGGCTCCCCGCGGCGGTGCGGGCGACACTGTCGGAGGCCGACGACGGCTGGACCACGCTCGAGGCCGGCGATGGCGCGGACGGCGCCGCCGGCGGCGAGCCGTTCGACGCCGCCTGGCAGCACCTGCCGAACGGCTGGACCGTGCTGACCGCGGTGCCGCACGCTCGGGTGATCGCGCCGATGAGCCGCTGGACCCGCGACGTGTTTTTCAGCCTCGTGGTGTTCTCGCTGATCGCCTTCGCCTCCGCCGCGCTGGTCGGCGAGTGGATCATCGCCGCCATGCGCGGCCTCGCCGACGCCGCCCGGGCGATCGGCCGCGGCGCGGTGATCGAGCGGGTGCGCTCCAGCATCCGCGAGGTGGCGGAGGTCGGGCAGGCGCTCGCCCAGGCCTCGCACGACCGCGCCAAGGGCGAGATCGCCAACGCCCATCTCGCCGCGCTCGTCTCCTCCTCCGGCGACGCCATCATGTCGGTCTCGCTCGACGGCGAGATTCTCTCCTGGAACAAGGCGGCCGAGGAGCTGTACGGCTACCGCGCCGACGAGGCGGTGTGCCGCTCGCACGCCATGCTGGTGCCGCCCGCCCGCCTGTCCGAGATCGAGGAGAAGGCCACCGCCGCCCGCGAGGGGCGCAGCCTGCGGCTGGAGACGATCCGCCTGCACAAGAACGGCACCCCGGTCGAGGTGTCGCTCGATGCCGCGCCGATCCGCGGCGCCGACGGCACGGTGGTCGGCATCTCGGTGATCGCCCACGACATCGGCCAGCGAAAGCGCGACGAGGCGCACGTCGCCTTCGTGATGCGCGAGCTGTCGCACCGCACCAAGAACCTGATCACCGTGATCATCGCGATGGCCCGCCGCAGCGTTCGCCAGAGCGACGATTTCGCCGATTTCGAGGACCGCTTCACCGGCCGCCTGCACGGCCTCGCCCGCTCGCACGACCTGCTCGTCCACACCGACTGGACCGGTGGCTCGATCGAGGAACTGGTGCGCCTCCAGCTCGCGCCGTTCGTCTCGGAGCAGTCGTCGCTTTCGGTCGAGGGGCCGGACCTGCTGCTGCGGCCGGAGGCGGTGCAGAATCTCGGTTTTGCGCTGCACGAGCTCGCCACCAACGCCCACAAGTACGGCGCCCTCGGCTGGCCCGGCGGCCGGGTGACGATCCGCTGGCGCCGCACCCGCGGGCCGGACGGCGACGTGCGGGTCAAGCTCACCTGGCAGGAGGCCGGCGGACCGGTGGTCGATCCGCCCGCGCGCACCGGCTTCGGCTCGACGGTGATCCAGAAGCTCACCGCCGCCTCGCTCAACGCCACCGTCGACCTCGCCTTCGACCCGGCCGGACTGCGCTGGGAGGTCGACATGCCGGCGACCGAAATCTTGAGCGACGGCAACCCGTTCCCGATCGTCCCGATCGGCGCCGCCGCGCCGCCCCGCTCGGCCTCGCCGCCGACCTCGTTGTCGACCCACTGATCGCCTCGCTCGCCGGACGAGGCGCGCCGCACCCCCGCGTCGCGAGCGCGCGCGGCCTGCGTCCGCCGCGGTCGCGACAAAGCGCCGCTTCCCGAGGCGGGAGCGAGCCCCGATATAACCGCGGACGACGCCCACCGCTCGGGACGTCCGGCCGCCGGAATTCTCCGCGGCCGAACGAGTCCGCAACGGATTTGGAGGACTATGATGCTCGGTACGCGCCTGCGTCCGATTCTCGCCACGCTCGCGATCGCCTGCGCCCTCACGATGGCTGCCGGTGACGCCTGGTCGCGCCCCGGCGGCGGCTCGAGTTTTGGCAGCCGCGGGTTCCGCACCTACTCGACCCCGGCCCCGACCCGCACCGCGCCGCAGGCGGCGCCGGTCGACCGCTCCTTCACCCAGCCGGGCCAGGCCGGCGCCGTGCGGCCGAACGCCGGCGCCACCAATCCCGGCGCGATGGGCAATCGCGGCGGCCTGTTCGGCGGCTTCGGCGGCGGCATGCTGGGCGGCCTCGCCGCCGGCTTCCTCGGCGCCGGCCTCTTGGGCATGCTGTTCGGCAACGGCTTCATGGGCGGGCTCGGCGGTTTCGCCTCGCTGCTCGGCCTGCTGCTGCAGGTCGGCCTGATCGTGCTGGTCGGCGGCTTCCTGTGGCGCATGTGGCAGGGCCGCAAGCGCGAGGCGGCGACCGCCGGCGGGCCGCGGCTCGCCGAGTTCGACGCGCATCGCCGCGACGGCACGGGCTCGGGCGGGGCGACCGGCCTCGGCGCCATGGGTGGCCTTGGCGGTGGGCTCGGCGGTGGCCTCGGTGGCGGGCTCGGCGGGGGCCTCGGTGGCGGGCGTGCCGCCCCGGCGGAGCCGTCCGACGACATCGGCATCGGTCCGGAGGACTACCAGGCGTTCGAGCGGCTGCTCGGCGAGGTGATGGCGGCCTACTCGGCCGAGGATCTGTCCGCGCTGCGCACCCGGGTGACGCCGGAGATGCTCTCCTACTTCTCGGAGGAGCTGGCGCAGAACACCAGCCGTGGCGCGATCAACAAGATCGAGAACGTGAAGCTGGAGCAGGGCGACCTCGCCGAGGCATGGCGCGAGGGCGACACCGACTACGCCACCGTCGCGATGAAGTTCTCGCTCGACGACCGCATGGTCGACCGGGCGAGCGGCAAAACCCTCGAGGGCGGCCCGGACGTCGCGACCGAGGTGTGGACCTTCCGCCGCGCCCGCGGCGGCGAGTGGATGCTGTCGGCGATCCAGCAGACCCGCTGATCGCGTCTTCATGCGAGACCGACACGGCCGTGGGCTTTTGCCCACGGCCTTTTTTTTGTGTGCCGGTCCGGCCGCCGGTGCCGCGGTGCGGCACCTTTTGCTGCATTGCGCAACGAGATTTGCGCGCGAAAAGGTTGCGGCGGGCGGCCGCGCCGAGGCATCCTGGAGGTGGTACGCCCTCGACGACCCGAGCGGCCCATCCCCCGAGGAGCCACGCATGAAAGTCGCCGATCTCTTGAAGGGAAAATCCCCCGGCGTGATGACGGTCCAGCCGACCGACACGGTCGCGGAGCTCGCCGAGCGGTTACGCCAGGCCCGGGTCGGCGTGATGATCGTCAGCCGCGACGGCCGGTCGGTCGACGGCATCGTCTCCGAGCGCGACGTCGCCTACGGGCTCGCCGAGCACGGCGAGACGCTGCCGGTGCTGCAGGTGTCCGACGTGATGACCAAGGCGGTGATCACCTGCTCGCCGCAGGACAGCGTCGCCGAGGTGTCGAAGGTGATGACGGTGCGCCGCATCCGCCACCTGCCGGTCAAGGACGGCGACCGGCTGGTCGGCGTGATCAGCATCGGCGACGTGCTGAAGTCCCGCCTCTCCGAGATGGAGCTGGAGGCCAACGTGCTGCGCGACATCGCCATCGCCACCCGGTGAGACGGCCGGCCCGCTCGCCGGATCGGAGCCGGGGCAGGAATCGGGCAGGCATCGGGGCAAGCATCGCTCGGCCGCGGTGGGCCTCGGTGCGCCGCGGCGACACATGCGGTTCCGGCGATATGATCACGTCCGGACGTGCAAACGCGGGCGTCGCGTTGACGAAGGTCATGTCGCCGCGCCGGCCGCCGTCGTAACGGTCGATCGGCTCACGCAGGAGACGCGCCCATGCTGAAGCTCGCCGTCCTCGTCTGGATGATGCTCGGGATCACGCTCGCCGGATCGCTGATCGTGGTCGTCGTCGCGGTGCCCTCGCTCTACGCGCAGGGCATGAACCTGATCCCGGTCGCCGGCCTCGCCGGCTTCGTGGTGGCGATCCCGATCGCGCTGGTCCTCGCCAAGAAGATTTATGCGGCGACCGCCCCGCGGGCGTGACGCTTCCGGCTGAACGGATCGGGCTCCTGGCCTTTCCGCGAGGAGTGGCCCGGCGAGCGCGGCTTGCCGGGCGAAGGGGCGTGGGCGCCGCCGACCCGCTCGAAACTCCCCCTCCGGGGAGAGCCGAAGGCCGGGGTTCCGACCGATGGTCCGAGCCGATCATCGGGAAACCGGATGACCGGCCGGCCGAGCGGCGAGCCGCCCGGCCGGGCCCGGTCAGGACGCGGCGGAGGCGGCGCGGGCCTGCTGCGCCACCCGGCTGCGGCGTGCGCCGTACAGCGCATAGATCACGAAGCCGATCGCCATCCACACCAGGAAGCGGATCCAGGTGTCGAGCGGCAGCCCGGCCATCAGCAGCAGGTTGGCGACGATGCCCGCCGGGGCGACCAGATAGACCGCCGGCGTCCGGAACGGCCGGACCAGCTCGGGCTGGCGGCGCCGCAGCACCAGCACGCCCAGGCAGACCACCGTAAAGGCGAACAGCGTGCCGATGCTGACCAGCTCGCCGACCAGCCCGATCGGCAGCAGCCCGGCGAGCAGCGCCACCACCGCGCCGGTGCCGATGGTGACGAGATACGGCGTGCGGAACTTCGGATGCACGGCGGCGGCGCGGGGCGGCAGCAAACGGTCGTGCGCCATCGAGTAGAACACCCGCGACTGGCCGAGCAGCAGCACCAGGATCACCGAGGTGAGGCCCGAGACCACCGCGAGCTCGATCAGAACCGTCAGCCACCGGATGCCGATCGCGGTGATGCCGACGGCGATCGGGTCGGGCACCTCGAGCTGGTCGTAGGGGACGATGCCGGTCAGCACGAAGCCGACCGCGACATAGAGGAACGTGCACACCGCGAGCGAGCCGAGCACGCCGATCGGCATGTCGCGCTGCGGATTGCGCGCCTCCTGCGCGGCGGTCGAGACCGCGTCGAAGCCGATATAGGCGAAGAACACCACCGCCGCGCCCCGCAAGACGCCGCTCCAGCCGAACTGGCCGGTGTCGGCGCCGGGCGGAATGAAAAAGCCCGCCGGATTGGCGGGCGTCACCCAGTTCGCGGTCGAGAGGTAGGGGGCGGCGACGGCGATGAAGATCAGCACGATCGCCACCTTGATCACGACGATCACGTTGTTGATGCGGGCGGACTGGTGAATGCCGATCACCAGCAGCGCGGTGATCGCCGTGACCACCAGCATGGCCGGCAGGTTCAGCACCGCGCCGGTCGCGCTCCAGCTGCGCAGCGCCGGATCGTAGTCGAGCGGCGCGCCCGCGAAGGCGGCCGGCACCGTGATGCCGAGGCCGTTCAGGAAGCCGACGGCATAGCCGGACCAGCCGATCGCCACCGCCGTCGCGCCGAGCGCGTATTCCAGCACCAGGTCCCAGCCGATCGCCCAGGCGACCAGCTCGCCCATGGTGGCGTAAGCATAGGTGTAGGCGCTGCCGGCGACCGGCACGGTGGAGGCCATCTCGGCGTAGCACAGGCCGGCGAGGCCGCAGGCGACCGCGCCCAGCACGAACGACAGCGTGATCGCCGGGCCGGCATTGGTCGCCGCCGCGTGGCCGGTGAGGATGAAGATGCCCGCGCCGATGATCGCGCCGACCCCGAGCAGCACCAGGTCGAACGCCGACAGCGATCGACGCAGCCCGAGCGCGTGCGTCTCCCCTCGCGGTTCCGACGGCCCGACGGCCGCCTCCTTCTGCAGGGCGGCGATCGATTTGCGAGCCCAGGGTGTTGCCATGGCGGGTCCGTCGGTTGGAGGGCGGCCGCATATAAACCACGAGGGCAACGATCGGTACCCCGCACGGTGCCGATCTCGCCGTTCAGCCACCCGAAAACGCGGGATTTCCACCACGAATTCCGTGCGGTAGCGAACAAGACGGTTTTATGATACCTTGGTATGATCCGCGTCGCCCGGCGGGCCGCGCCGGACGGTCGGTCCGCCGTCCGCTCCGGGACCGTCCGCCCCCCGTCCGCCGGCCCCGTCCGCTCCGGCCCCGGGCGCCCTGCTGGGAAGGCCGGTCGGCCATGCCCGGGACCGGGCCGGTGAGCAAAGATTGTGCAGCCCCTTGAACTGCCGCCCGCCAGTGCCTTGATCAGGACGGTGGCGCTTGCCGGCGCCACACCCTCGCTCATACCCTACGCTCCGGACCCGCTCGCTCGCCGCCGGCCTCCGGCGACCCGCGCGCCGGGTTCGCTCCTCGAAAGCACGACCGCCTCATGTTCACTTGCACCGGCTATGCCGCGGAGACGGCGACCGCGCCGCTCGCGCCGTTTACCTTCCAGCGCCGCGATCCCGGCCCGACCGACGTCGTCATCGAAATCCTCTATTGCGGGGTCTGCCACTCCGACATCCACACCGTCCGCAACGAGTGGGGCGGCACGCTCTATCCGAGCCTGCCCGGCCACGAGATCGTCGGGAAGGTCACCGCGGTCGGCGCCGACGTGACGAAGTTCGCGGTCGGCGACGTCGCCGCGGTCGGCTGCATGGTCGATTCGTGCGGCACCTGCGCCGCCTGCCGCGAGGGGCTCGAGCAGTATTGCGAGCCCGGCTTCGTCGGCACCTACAACGGCCGGGACGACGCGGCGGTGGGCGGCCACACCTTCGGCGGCTATTCGAGCCACATCGTCGTGACCCAGGACTTCGTGCTGAAGGTGCCGAAGAATCTCGACCTCGCCGCCGCCGCGCCGCTCTTGTGCGCCGGCATCACCACCTATTCGCCGCTGCGCCACTGGAAGGCCGGCCCGGGCAAGAAGGTCGGCATCGTCGGGCTCGGCGGGCTCGGCCACATGGGTGTCAAGCTCGCGCACGCGATGGGCGCCCACGTGGTGCTGTTCACCACCTCCAAGAGCAAGGTCGCCGACGGCAAGCGGCTCGGCGCCGACGAGGTGGTGCTGTCGACCGATCCCGAGCAGATGAAGGCACATGCCGAAAGCTTCGACCTGATCGTCGACGCGGTCGCCGCGCCGCACGACATCAACGCCTATCTCGGCCTCGTCAAGCGCGAGGGGACGCTGGTGCAGGTCGGCGCGCCCGACAAGCCGCTGGCGGTCGACGTGTTCAGCGTGATCTGGCGGCGGCGGAATTTTGCCGGGTCGCTGATCGGCGGCATCGCCGAGACCCAGGAGATGCTCGACTTCTGCGGCGAGCACGGCATCACCTCGGACATCGAGATGATCCCGATCGACAAGATCAACGAGGCCTACGAGCGGATGCTGAAGAGCGACGTGAAGTATCGCTTCGTGATCGACATGGCGTCGCTGAAGAAGGCGGCCTGACCGGAGGAGCCGGGGGCGTCACGACGGGCGTCGCGACGGCTCCGGCCGCGGCTCTGGAAAACGACGAAGGCGGGCCGGCGTTCTTCGCCGTGCCCGCCTTTTTCCTTCGTGGGTGGCCGGGGAGGCTGCCCGAAAAAACCATACCAACGGCGACAGAGTTCGACCTCGTCCTGAGGAGCACTCCGTAGGAGTGCGTCTCGAAGGACGAGGGCACGGACGAGGGTGAGACCTCGTCCTCATCCTTCGAGACGCCGCCTCCGGCAGCCCTCGGGATGAGGTCATGGCTCCCTGAGCCGCTCTCACATCCGGCAGCGCTTGTAGGTCAGCTCCATCCCCTCCATGCCCGGAAAAACCCGCACCATCGTGTCGGGGTCGGGCAGCTCGACCGAGAACTGCACGTTCGACGTCATGATGTCGGAGGCGCAGGAGGCGAGCAGGTGGGTGACCGGGCCGGCGACCCGGCGTGCCTTGATCGAGCAGGCGATCGCCTTGCCGCGGATCTTCGTGCCGTCGATGATCACGCCGCCGCCGAACACCTCGGAATCGGTGCGGAAGACGATCCCCTTTCCGGTCTTCTCGAACAGCTTGTCGCAGGCCGAGCCGTCGGTCGCCCAGGCGCCGCTGAGGTCCGCCGCCGCCGCGGGCGTCGCCAGCGGACCGGCGAGCAGCGCGACGGCGCAGGCTGCGAGCGCTGCCGTCGGCAGCATCCCTACGAGACGCGAACGGCTCGGGTTGCGGGTCATGATGTCGTCCTCCGATCGCGCGCCGCGGCGGCGCGCAGGCCTGTCGAACCTCATGGTCTTCACTCCGCCGGCGTCGCGCCGGAGGTCGTGCCGGGCGGCGTGCCGGACGGTTCCTTGGGCGTCTGGTCGTGCTTCGGCCGGGCGCCCGGCCGCACCTTTTCGCGGATCGCCTGGAACATCACGTAGAGCGGCGGGATCACGAAGATGCCGACCAGCGACGCCAGGATCATGCCGCCGAACACCGGGGTGCCGACGTCGCGCCGCGCGAGCTGCGAGGCGCCGGTCGCCACCACCAGCGGGTAGAGGCCGAGGATGAAGGCGAACGAGGTCATCATCACCGGCCGGAAGCGCAGGCGGGCGCCTTCGGTCGCGGCCTCGACCAGCGGCACGCCGCGCTCGCGTTGCTCCTTGGCGAACTCGACGATCAGGATGCCGTTCTTCGCCGCCAGCCCGATCAGCACCACCATGCCGATCTGGGCATAGAGGTCGAGCGTGAGCCCGCCGAGCACGATGCCGACGAACGAGCCGAACAGGCCGACCGTCACCGACAACAGCACCGGCACCGGGATGGTCCAGCTCTCGTACAGCGCCACCAGGAACAGGAAGGCGAACAGCACCGCGAAGCCGAGGATCATCGCGGTCTTGCCCTCCGCCCGCTTCTCCTGGAAGGCGGTGTCGGTCCACTCGCCGGCATAGCCGGCGGGCAGCGTCTTGGCGGCGACCGTCTCCATCGCGGCGAGCGCCTCGCCCGACGACACGCCGGCCGCAGGCTCCCCCTGGATGGTGACGGCGCGGCGGTTGTTGTAGCGGATCAGCGACGGCGAGCCGACCACCAGCGAGGCGTCGACCAGGCTGCGCAGCGGGATCATGTCGCCCGCCTTGTTGCGCACATTGATGCGGTAGATGTCGTCGACCCGCGCGCGGTCGCTCGCCTCGGCCTGCAGCTCGACCTTCCAGGTGCGGCCGAACAGGTTGAAGTCGTTGACATAGGCGCCGCCGAGCGTGCCCTGCAGCGCCTGGAACACGGCCGACAGCTCGACGCCGAGCACCTGCACCTTGTCGCGGTCGATGTCGAGGTGGATCGACGGGTTGGTGGCCGAGAAGGTGGAGAACACCCGCGACAGCTGCGGGTTCTGGTTGGCCTGGATCAGCAGGCCGCGCAGCACCTGGGCGAGCACCTTGGGGTCGCCCGCCTGGAGGTCCTCCAGCACATAGGTGAAGCCGCCGCCGGTGCCGAGGCCGATGATCGGCGGCGGCAGCATCGGCAGCACGGTGCCGCCCTCGATCTGACGGAATTTCTGGGCGAGCCGCGCCATCACCGCCTGCACCGACTGCGTGCGGTCGGTGCGCTCGTCGAACGGCTTCATGGTGACCACCATGAACGCGGCGTTCGACTGGGCGTAGTTGTCGATGAAGTTGAGGCCGACCACCGAGGTGAAGTCGTCGATCGCGCTCTCCTGGTGCATCGCCTCCTCGGCCTGGCGCACCACGTCGGTGGTGCGATTGAGCGAGGCGCCGCCGGGCAGCTGCACCACGACGAAGAAGCCGCCCTGGTCGTCGGACGGCAGGAAGCCGGTCGGCGTCGCCGCCATCATCCCCCAGGCGCCGGCGCCGGCCGCCGCCACCGCGACGATGCCGATCACCGAGATGCGCACCAGCCGGGCGACCACCTGGCCATAGGCGTCGCGCACCCGGTCTATCGCCCGCATGACGTACCCGATCGGCCCGTGGCGCGGCCCTTCGTGCCGCCGCAGCATCACCGCGCACAAGGCCGGCGACAGCGTCAGCGCGTTGATCGCCGACAGGAACATCGCCACCGCGACGGTGACGGCGAACTGGCGGAACAGCTCGCCCGAGATGCCGGGAATGAACGCCACCGGCACGAACACCGAGAGAAGCACCATCGTGATGGCGACGATCGGCGCGGTGATCTCGCGCATCGCCAGCTTGGTCGCTTCGGCGGGCGTCAAGTCGGGCCGCTCCTCCATCACCCGCTCGACGTTCTCCACCACCACGATCGCGTCGTCGACCACGATGCCGATCGCCAAGACCACCGCGAGCAGCGACACCGAGTTCGCCGAGTAGCCGATCGCGTTGAGCACGATGAAGGTGCCGATCAGGCTGACCGGCACCGCCACCGTCGGGATCACCGTGGCGCGCAGGCTGCCGAGGAACAGGAACACCACCAGCACTACCAGCACGAACGCCTCGATCAGCGTCTTCTGCACCTCGTGGATGGTCGCCTTGACGAAGGTGGTCGGGTCGTAGGTGACCTTCCAGGCGAGGTCCTCGGGGAACCGCGTCTGGAGCTCGGTCATCAGCTTGCGGACATTGTCGAGGGTGGTGATCGCGTTGGCGCCGGGTGCCTGGAACACGGCGATCGCCGCCGCCGGCTTGCCGTCGAGCCGGGTCGAGGTGTCCGAGGAGGCGGCGCCGAGCTCGACGCGGGCGACGTCGGCGAGCCGCAGCACCGAGCCGTCCGGGTTGGTGCGCACGACGATCTGCTCGAACTCCTTGGTGGAGGTGAGCCGCCCCTTGGTCTGGATGTTGAGCTGCAGCTGCTGGTCGTCGGAGATCGGCCGGGCGCCGATCCGGCCGGCGGCCGCCTGCACGTTCTGCGCCTGGATCGCCGAGATCACGTCGCCGGTGGTGAGGCCGAGGCCGGTCAAGCGGTCGGTCTGCACCCACACCCGCATCGAGTAGTCCTGCGGGCCCCACAGCGAGGCGTCGCCGACGCCGGGCGTGCTCTTGATCTGGTCGAGAATGTTGATGGTGACGTAGTTGGAGATGAACAGCGGGTCGTGGGTCTGCTTCGGTGACGACACCGCGATCACGCCGAGCATCGCCGACGACTTCTTCTTCACCGTCACGCCCTGGCGCTGCACGTCGCTCGGGAGCTTGGAGAGCGCCACCTGCACGCGGTTGTTGACGTTGACGGTGTTGATGTCGGGGTCGGTGCCGAGCTCGAACGAGACCAGCAGCGTGTAGCTGCCGTCGTCGCCCGACACGCTCTTCATGTAGATCGCCTTGTCGACGCCGACCACCTGCGCCTCGAGCGGCTGGGCGACGGTCGCCTCGACCACCGCCGCCGAGGCGCCGGGATAGTTGGTGGTCACCGACACCTGCGGCGGCACGATGTCGGGATACTGGGC
Organism: Rhodovulum sp. PH10; assembly: GCF_000293785.1. Taxonomy (GTDB): domain Bacteria; phylum Pseudomonadota; class Alphaproteobacteria; order Rhizobiales; family Xanthobacteraceae; genus Rhodoplanes. The sequence goes on from NZ_AKZI01000008.1 coordinate 118,134, forward strand.
GAACGGGATCGCCGACAGCGAGATCAGGCCGGCGATGGTGGTGACGATGGCGATGACGATCGCGAAGCGCGGCCGATCGACGAAGATCGAGGACAGCATCGGTTCAGCTCCGGCCGACCGTCGGGATCGGCGTCGCCCGCACCGCGGTGCCGGGCCGCAGGCTCTGCAGCCCCTGCACGACCACCAGCTCGCCGCCGGTGAGCCCGCTCTCCACCACCTGGTCGGTGCCGACGCCGGGGCCGACCTTCACGCGCCGCACCACCGCCTTGCCGTCCTCGACGACGAACACGTAGAGGCCCTGCTGATCGGCGATCAGCGCCGCCTGCGGCACCACCACCCGCTCCTCGGGCTGCACCGTCTCGAGCTTCACCCGCACCAGCTGGCCGTCGATCAGCGTGCCCTTCGGGTTGGCGATCACGGCGCGCACCAGCACGGTGTCGGTCGAGCGGCTCACGCTGACGTCGAGGAAGTCGAGCCGGCCCTTCTGGTCGTAGACGGTGTCGTCGGCGAGCCGGATCGTCACCGCGAGATCCTTGGCGCTCTTCTTGCCGCCCTTGGCGGCGGCCTCGAGCAGGTCGCGCTGGCTGACCGGGAAGGAGACGTACATCGGATCCTGGCTGACGATGGTGGTCAGCGGCGTCGTGCCGTCGGGGCCGACCACGTTGCCCTTGGTGATCGAGGTGCGGCCGATCTTGCCGTCGATCGGCGAGGTGATGTCGGTGTAGCCGAGATTGATCTTGGCGGTGTCGAGGTCGGCCTTGGCGGTCAGCACGGCGCCCTGCGCCTGCTGCTCCTGGGCGACCGCCTGGTCGCGGGCGACCACCGTGCCGGCGTTCTTGTCGACGAGGTCCTGGGCGCGCTGGCGCTGCAGCGTGGCGAGCGTCAGCGCCGCCTCGGCGCGGTCGAGCGCGCCCTGCGCCTGCTCGACGGCGGCCTGGAACAGCCCCTTCTCGATCGTGTAGAGCGAGGCGCCGGTCTTGATCCGGTCGCCTTCGGTGAAGTTGACCGCCTCGAGATAGCCCTTCACCCGGGCGCGCACCTCGACCCGCTCGATCGCGTCGATGCGGCCGACGAAATCGGCGCCGTGGGTGACCGGCTTCGTCTCCGCCTTGACCACCCCGACCGGCACGGTCTGGCCGGCCTGCGGCTGCTGCGCGGCGGCCGGCTGCGCGCCGACCCAGAGCATCAGACCGAGCGCGAATGAAAGTTTCAGCGGCAACCGCATCTCGTCCCCCAGACGTCCGTCACCATGTCGTCGCGCCGGCGGCAGCCGCCGGCCGGCACCGTTCCATACGATCGCATCGGTCGATGATTCGTTAGCGACGGGCCGGCGAGATGCCATCACGCGCCGTGCGGGGGGACAAGACCAATCTTTTCACGGAGCAGCACTTTGCGCCGCGGTCGGCGCGAGCCGGCCGCGGGGATCGGGTCGAGGAATACGCCGATCGGGTCGACGGATGCGAATGTGTCGGACCGACTCGCACCCGTCGCCGCCATTGTCGTCGCAGCGGTGTCTTCATCGCCATCGTCTTCACCGCCGTCGCCGACGGCGGCGTCACCGACGACGTGCCGGCTCAGGCCGGCTCGGCCTGCATCATCGCGCCGAACAAACGCTCGCGCGCCTCGCGGGCGGCGGTCTCCATGGTGGCGAACACCGCGCCGTCCGCCAACAGGTCGTCGATCAGCCCGTCGAGCGCGCGCAGCATGGCGCCGCGGCCGCTGGCGCCGGCATGCAGCGTGTAGGTGACGACGCCCCAGCTGGTGACGTCGCGCATGGCGAGGAACTCGTCGCGCCAGGCGGCGGCGAGCAGCGCCGGCAGCGGGCCGCCGGGGGCGGCGCCGTCGCGATAGGGGTCGGCGCCGTCCGGCTGATCGATCCGGGTCGGGGCGATCGGCATCTCGACGATGTCGGTCTCGGCACCGGCGGCATAGGGCAAGCCGGGCAGCGCGGTGCCGGCGGCGGCCAGCGGATAGGGCCACACGTCGCCGCCCATCAGCGAGGAGTCGTAGACGATGCCGTACGACTCGAGCAGCATGATCGTGTGATCGCGCAAGTCCCAGCCGGGCGCGCGAAAGCCGTGCGGGCTCGCCCCGGTGAGAGCGCGGATCGCGTCCTCGGCGCGCACGAAGTCGGCCTCCTCCTCCGACCGGGTCTGCTGCAGCGGCGGTACGTGCGCCCAGCCGTGATGGCCGATCTCGTGGCCGCAGGCGACGATCCGCTCGCACGCCTTCGGGTGGCTCGCCAGCGTGACGCCGGGCACGAACCAGGTGGCCGGCACGGCGTGACTGGTCAGGAGATCGAGCAGGCGGCCGGCGCCGACGGCGTCGTAGGCGCCGCGGGCGAGCGGCCCGGCGGACGTCTCGCCGCGGGCGATGTAGGGCGCTTCGGCGTCGAGCTCGATGGACAGGCAGACGATGTGACGCGACACGGGCAAATCCTCCGGTTTTGCGCCGCGTCCCTCTATGTCGACGGGGAGTTCTCGGCGCTCCGCAGGAAGGGTAGCACGATGCCGAGGAAATCGGAGCCCGCCGTCTGCGAGCATGCGTGACCACCGTACGGCAGAATTCTCAGTTTCGCGCCGGGAATGCCGCGCGCGATCTCCTCGGAGAGATGCGGCGGCGTGAGCATGTCGTCGGCGGCGCAGACCACCAGCGTCGGCACGCCGATCGCCTTCAGGCGATCACGGCGGTCGAACGCGACGATCATGTCGATGCGTGCCGCGGTCACCTCGGCCGGCGGGGCGTCAGCGGTGCCGGCGGCGACGATCGCCGCGACTTTTTCCGGGTTCTCGGCGTTCCACCGCGGCGGATAGAGAAACAGCGGCCCGGCCTCGGCATAGGCATCGACGCCGAGCTCCAGAAGCGCGCGCTTGCGCACCCGGAAGCAGTGGGCGAAATGCGGGTCCGGTCCCGCCCAGCCGCCGAACAGCACCAGCCGCGACATCCGCTCCGGCGTCTCGGCGCCGAGAATTTGGCCGACCGCGGCGCCGGTCGAATGGCCGAGCAGGCGATAGACCGGAAAGCCGAGATGCGTCATCAGCGCATCGACGTCGACCGCCAACGCCTCGACCGTGTGATGCGTGCGCCGCGAGCGCGAGCGGCCGGTGCCCATGTGGTCGTGAGTGACCACCGTGAAATGCTCGGCGAGCGCCGGCACCAGATTCGACCAGAACGCGCCGGCGCCCGACAGGCCCGACACCAGAGCGAGCGGCGGACCGCTGCCGGTCACCTCGTAGGGGAGATCGCCATCGGGACGTTCGAGCATCGGCATGGAACACATCCTCGTGAGCGCGACGTGAACACGGCCGCCGTGGGCGCGTTCGGTCGGCTGCAACGGTACCAAGCTTCGACACGGTTACCATGGCTTGGAAGGCCGAGCAGGGGCGATCGGAGGGAATTCGCGACCGCTGCTCCGCCATGTGACGCGCGAATCGCTCGCGCTCACATGTACGCCATCCGACCTTCGTCATTTCTCGAGAGATCGCGCGGTCAACTGACGGTCAGCAGGGAGAAACACGGATCCGGAGTATTCCCGATCACGAGACGTCGGCAATTCATTACCTGATTGTGAACCTATAGTTGTGGGTTCGTAGTTGCAACAATACCAAATCACGCCGCGTTATGTCTGCATGACGACGAATGTATCGGTCGTGTTCGGCCGTACGCGCGTAGAGTTGGCGGAATGTGACAGAAGAGACTAATAACCAACAAAGGCGGTCTAGCCGTGCCGATCTGCAACGAAACCAACGAGAACGACCGGCCGTCGGATCACGAGATTCGGGAGGCGCTCGGTCGCGTCTTGAAGAGTCCGCGGTTTCGAGACTCCCCGCAGATTTCGTCGTTCCTGCGTTACGTCGTCGAGACGACGCTCGCCGGCAAGGCGGAGCTGATCAAGGGCTACACCATCGCGGTGGAGGCGCTGGGCCGCGACGAGAGCTTCGATCCCAACAGCCAGTCGATCGTCCGCACCGAGGCGGCGCGGCTGCGCAACGAGCTCGCCCGCTATTTCGAGGGGATCGGCCGGCAGGACCCGCTGCGCATCCTGTTGCCGCGCGGGCGCTACGTTCCCGAGTTCGTCTATCATCAGGAGACGGCTCCGGAGGAGCCGGCGCCGGCTGCCGTGCCGGCTCCGGCGTCGCTCGCCGCCGTGCCGCCGGGTGCGTCGCCGAGCGCCGCCGATCCGGCCGCGCCGATGCCGGGCGTTCTGCCGCCCGCGCCGACCACCGCCGAGCCGCAACCGGCGAGCCGTCCGCGGGCCCGCTCGGGCATGCTGCGCGGCGCGGTGCCGGCGCTGCTCGGGCTGGTCGTCGCGCTGTTCGGCTACGCCGCGTTCGACGCCTTCGTCCTGGAATCCTGGCTCGAGCCGGCCCGCGGGATGCGGCAGGCGGACGCCGCCGGCCTGTCCCGGCCGGTCGCCCCTCGCCACGGCGAGCCGCGCATCCTGGTGGAGTCGGTGGGCACGGCCCGAACGAATGTCAGCGCGGAGTTCGAGAACCGGTTGATCGACGTGCTGTCCCGCTTCGAGGAGATCGTGGTGGTGCTGCCACCGCCGGGAGGGGACGACGATCCGACCACCATTGCTGCGATCCCGACCGATTACGTCCTGTCGATCGCCGACGCCCGTGGTTCCGCCGGATCGCGCAGCCCGCTGCGCCTGCGGCTCACCGATGCGCGCAGTCGCGCGGTGCTGTGGCAGCGCGAATACGTTCCCGCCGCGGCCGGCGACGCGACGCCCGTGCGCGACCAGTTCATCCTGTCGGCGGTGACGATGCTGCTGCAGCCGTCCGGGATCGTCCCGGCGATCGAGCGCGGCCGGGTGCAGGCGGGCGAGCCGCGCCGGCCGTACCACTGCGCGCTCGATGCGATGCAGGCCAGCCGCTATTTCGACCGGGCGACGCGCGACAGCGCCCGGGAATGCCTCGAGAAGGCGGTGGCGGACGACCCGAGCTTCGGCTTCGGCTACGTCGCGCTCGCCCGCATGCATCTGCGCGGCTACATCTATGCCGGCAAGCCGGCGCCGGACGAGCTGGATCGCGCCCTCGACTATGCCCGCCGCGGCGTCGAGCTGGGGCCGACCAGCGCGCGGGCTCACTTCACGCTGATGCAGGTGCAGGTCGCCCGCGGCTTCGTCGACGACGCCACCATGCTCGGCGAGCGGGCGCTCGCCCTCAACCCGTTCGACATCCGTGTGCTGACGCGATACGGCAGCCATCTGGTGGGAAAGGGCGAGATCGCGCGGGGGCGGGCCTATCTCGAGCAGGCGCGACAGGCGAGCGCCGTGCTGCCGCTGCCGCTGGCGTGGTCGCTGTTTCTCGCCGCCTATCTGCAGGACGATCTCGACACCGCCGCCCTGTGCGCCGACCAGATGACGGACGACTTCGAGTACAATCTGGTCAGCCGTGCGCTGCTGGCCGGCGCCCGCAACCAGGCCGAGACCGCTCGGCGGATGATCGCCCGGCTGCACGCCAAGAACCCCGACTGGGCCGCCGACCCGCGCGGGCATCTGGCGCGGATCATCCCGTCCGAGGCGATCCTCGAGCGACTGTCGAAGGACTTGATGCGGCTGAACGCGCTGGCCTCGAACTGACGGCGCGGGCGAGGAACGGGGCACCAGCGAGGCGACGAGCGGCGACGAAGAGGCGACGGAGGAGGGGCGGTCAGCGCCCCTCGATCTCCTCGCGCAGAATCTCGAGCTCGAGCCAGCGCTCCTCGGCGGTCGCGAGCTCCGTCTCGGCGCTCGCAGCATCCGCCGAAATTTCGTCGAACGCCGCGCGGTCGCGCGAATAGAGCGACGGGTCGGCGAGCTTCTCGTGCAACGCCGCGATTTTCTTCTGCAGCTCGGCCATCCGCTTCGGCAGCGTCTCGAGCGCGTGCTTCTCGTTGAAGCCGAGCCGGCGCTTGGCCGCCTTCGGCTCCTGATCACGAACCGCCTTCGGCTCCGGTGGCTCGTCCTTGGTGGCCTTGCCGGCGGTCGAGCGAGAGAGATCCCGGCCGCGCTGGGCCAGCATGTCGGTATAGCCGCCGGCATATTCGGTCCAGCGGCCGTCGCCCTCCGGCACGATCACCGCATTGACGATGCGGTCGAGAAAGTCGCGGTCGTGGCTGATCAGCAGCACGGTGCCGGAATAGTCCGCAAGCGTCTCCTCGAGCACGTCGAGCGTGTCGAGGTCGAGATCGTTGGTCGGCTCGTCGAGGATCAACAGGTTCGAGGGCTTTGCCAGCGCCCGCGCCAGCATCAGCCGGCCGCGCTCGCCGCCCGACAGCGCGCCGACCGGCGTGCGGGCCTGCTCGGGGGCGAACAAAAAATCCTTCATGTAGCCGATCACGTGGCGCGGCTTGCCGCCGACCGTCACGCTGTCGCCGCGCCCGCCGGTCAGCGTCGCCGCGACGGTGGCGTTCGGATCGAGGCTTTCGCGGGTCTGCTCGAGGGTCGCGACCTCGAGATTGGTGCCGAGCTTCAGGCTTCCCTCGTCGGGCGCGAGCGTGCCGGTGAGGAGCGACAGGAGCGTCGTCTTGCCGGTGCCGTTGGGGCCGACGATGCCGATGCGGTCGCCTCGCCGCACGCGGGTGGAGAAGTCTTTCACGATCGGCCGGCCGTCGTACGCCTTGGACAGTCCGTCCGCCTCGATCACCAGCGCGCCGGAATTGTCCGCTTGCGCGGCGGTGAGCGCGACGCTGCCGGCGGCGCCGCGAAACTCGCGCCGCGCCCGGCGCAAATCCTCCAGCTCGCCGACCCGGCGCATGTTGCGCTTGCGGCGCGCGGTGACGCCGTAGCGCATCCAGTGCTCCTCGGCGACGATTTTTCGGTCGAGCTTGTGCTGCTCGCGCTCCTCCTCGGCGAGGATTTCGTCACGCCAGGTCTCGAAGGCGTCGAAGCCGCGCTCGATCCGCCGCAGCGTGCCGCGGTCGAGCCACACGGTGACGCGCGACAGGCCGGCGAGGAAGCGCCGGTCGTGGCTGATCATCACCATCGCCGCGCTCGAGCTTTTCAGCGTGTCCTCGAGCCATTCGATCACCGGCAGGTCGAGATGGTTGGTCGGCTCGTCGAGCAGCAGGATGTCGGGCTCGGGCGCCAGCGCGCGGGCGAGCGCGGCGCGGCGCGTCTCGCCGCCGGAGAGCGTCGCGGGGTCCTCCTCGCCGGTCAGTCCGAGCTGCTCCAGCAGAAAGCGCGCGCGGTGCGGGTCGTCGCCCGGGCCGAGCCCGGCCTCGACATAGGCGAGCGTGGTGGCGGCGCCGGAGAAATCGGGTTCTTGGGGGAGGTAACGGACGGTCGCGCCCGGCTGCACGAAGCGGCTGCCGTGGTCGGCCTCGATCTGGCCGGCGGCGATCTTCAGCAGCGTCGATTTGCCGGAGCCGTTGCGCCCGACCAGGCACACGCGCTCGCCGGCGCCGACGGTGAGCTCCACGCCGTCGAGCAGCGGCCGGCCGCCGAAGCCGAGGCCGATGTTTTTCAGCTGAAGGAGCGGCGGCGCCATCACACGCCCGCCCTGGTGCGCAGGGAGCGGCGCACCACCGTCTCGAGCGATTGGAGGAAGGCCGAGCGGTCGCGCGGCGCGAACGGTTTTGGGCCGGACGTCTCGTGGCCGGCCGAGCGCAGGTCGGTCATCAGGTCGCGCACCGCGCGGGCCATGCCGATCTCGGCCTCGGTCAGGATCTTTCCGGTCGGCGAGACCACGGTGGCGCCGGCCTTCACGCAGCGGTCGGCGAGCGGGATGTCGGCGGTGATCACCACGTCGCCCGGTCTCGCCCGTTCGGCGATCACGTCGTCGGCGGCGTCGAGGCCGGGACCGGCGGCGATCCGCTCGATCGACGGGTCCTGCGGCACGCGGATGAAGCCCGCCGCCACCACCGTCACCGGCACGCCGTGGCGGGCGGCGACACGAAACACCTCGTCCTTCACCGGGCAGGCGTCGGCGTCGACAAGAATGCGGATCGTTTCGGCAGGGGCGTCGGAAGGTTCGGTCATGGCGCCGCGATAGCGGGTTTTTGCAATGGGCGCCACCCGGCGGGGCAGGGGACGCGGCAGGGGACGCGGCTCGGCAGGACGTCGATATGCGAAGGGCTGCCCGCGAGGGCAGCCCTTCCATTGTCGAGCCGGGTCCGGCGAGGGACCTGGAACGCCGCCTCAGGCGACGCAAACCTCGGCAGAGGCGAGAATCCAGGTCGTGACCGCCGGCCGCGGCGAAAGACAATGAGACACTGGATCACCTCCTTTCGGTTGTTGACGATGGTTCGCATGTAGGTGCGCCGCGGCGAAATGGAAGGGCGCGGCAGCGGCGGCTTTCGCGGAGGTATTTTTGCGCCGTCTCGGCGGCCCGGCGGGGGCGGCGATACGCTCAGGGGCGGACCAGCGCGGCGGCGCTGCGATTGCCGGCGTTCGGCGCGCGGCGGGCCATCCGCACCAAAACGTCCTCGATCGGGTTGCGGGTCCAGGCGCGGGTCACGTAGTCGCGGTGGCGGATGCCCTCGCCGGTGGCGAGGAAGGCGACCGTGCCGGGCGTGAGCGGGCCGTCGAGCTCGCGCGCGACGCGGATGCCGCGGCTGCTCAGCATGCGGGCGAGCTCGTCGTCGCGCCGTTTTGTGTAATGGGTGTAGGCGCTGACGAAGAAGGCGTTGCGGTGCTTGCCGATCCAGGAGGCGAACTTGTCGAGCTCGCCATAGAGCGCGTCGAGCAGCAGCACGCCGCGGATGCGGTTGCCGAGCCCGCCGACATGCAGGCTCCAGGCGGTCGGGACATAGCCGCCGCTGTAGCCGACCACCACCACTGGCATGCGGGAAAAGAGCTTCTCGGTGTCGGGGTCGCCATAGAGGCGGGCGAGCCGGCCGGCGGACTCGTTCAGAAAGCGGGAAAACCCGCCGGGCTCCCAGAACTTTCCGGCGGAGGAATCGGCGGCGTCGACCGCGAGCTGGGGGGCGAGCAGCACGGCATTGACGCCGGATTCCGAAATCTGCTCCGGCACCAGCTGGCGGTCGCGCACGTCGCGGGAAAGCGTCGCGCCGTGGCCGTGGAAGAACACCACGATCACCCCCGGCCGGTGCGGATCGAAGCCGCGCGGGATGTGCATCAGCACGCGGTCGTCGCGATAGCGCGCGGCCTGCCAGCGCGAGCGCCCGCCGGTGCCCGAGCGTGGGTTGCGCCCGTCATAGGGGAAGGCCGAGTTGTCGAAGGCGATCAGCTCGGTGCGCGCCTTTTGCGGGGTGCCGAGATGGACGGCGGGATCGGGCGCGAGCGAGGCGGTGCGAACCGAGCCCGGCGGCAGCCCCTCGGTCGTCTCCGGAGAAGCGTCCGGCGCCTGCGTGCCCTTGCGGGGCGATGCAAAGAGGCTCGCGACAGGGAAGCGCTGCGCAAAAGGTGTCCCGTCGGCGGAGGCGACGCGGGCCGAGGGGCGGGCATGCGCCGCCAAACGGTCGGCCTTGGCGATGCCGCCGCCGCGGACCAGCCCGCGCGGCACCAGCCGGTCGGCTTTTTGCGAAAGCGTGGACGGAGATGCCGGGGCGTCGGAGGCCGAGGGGGGCGTGCTCTTGGCGCCGTCGGTGACGCAGCCCTGCACCGTCAGCAGGCCGAGCGCGGCCATTGTCGCGAGCGGGACCACCAGCCGGAGGATGCGGCGGCCGACCGGGCGCCGGCGTGGCGGCAGCCACACGCCGCCGCCCAGGCGTGCGGGCAGAAAATCCCCCTCGCCGTTCGAACCGGCTGTCGAGCAGGCCTGCGAGCCCATTCCCCACGCTGCTCCGATCGTGCATGCCGGCGCGATCTGCGCCGGGAGCGCGGAAAACCCTGTGACGTGTCGAGCCGATATTCCCCACTTGCGCGCGCAGTGAAGACATCGGAATGTGTCGTCTCGAGGGAGACGCGCCCATTTCGGTGCCGGTTCCGAGCCGGCCTCGGAACGGCCCGGTCTCGCCCGCTTCGTCCCCCGTCGCAGTCTGCCGGCAAAGCATTGTCCGATCCTTAACCCTAACGGGCCCATAAAAGAGACTTGCACGGCTCCCGGTGGATCGCGTTACAGTTCCGCTCGCAATGCGGTGCCGAGGAACCGTTAGAGGGGACCGTTCGCGGGGACCGTTCGGATGATCGCAGCGGAATCGGAAGGCCCGCCAGCCGGCGGGACGGAGGTGCCGCCGCGTCCGGACCGGCAGGCGGCACCCGGCAAGGCCACGGGCAAAAACACCGGGCGCGGCGTCTCGGCCGCCACCGCGACCGCCATCGTGGTGGCCGACATGGTCGGCGTCGGCGTTTTTACGAGCCTCGGCTTTCAGGTCGCGGACATCCCGTCGGCCTTCTCGATCCTGCTTCTGTGGCTGGTCGGCGGCTTCGTCGCGCTGTGCGGGGTGTTCTGCTACAGCGAGCTGGCGGCGATGTTCCCGCGCTCGAGCGGCGAGTACAATTATCTGCGCCGCGCGTTTCATCCTGCCCTCGGCTTCCTCGCCGGCTGGCTGTCGGCGACGGTGGGCTTCGCCGCACCGGTGGCGCTCGCGGCGATAGCGTTCGGCGAATACGCCCAGGCGGTGGCGCCCGGCGCCGTGCCGCCGCTGGTGCTGGGGCTCGGCCTCACCTGGATCGTGTCGCTGATCGCGCTGACCGGCCTGCGCAATTCGAGCCTCTTTCAGTCCGCCGGCACCATTCTGAAGGTCGCGCTGATCGTCGCCTTCATCGTCGCCGGCCTCGCCTTCGGCACGCCGCAAAACATCTCGTTCGCGCCGAGCATGGCCGATCTCTCTCACGTCACCGGCGCGCCGTTCGCGATCGGCCTCGTGTTCGTGATGTACGCCTATTCCGGCTGGAACGCCGCGACCTACATCGTCGGCGAGATGGACGATCCGCAGCGCAGCGTGCCGCGCTCGCTGCTCACCGGCACGCTGATCGTGATCGCGCTCTATGTCGCGCTCAACGCGCTGTTTCTCTACACCACGCCGATCGCGGCGATGGCCGGCCAGCTCGACGTCGCGGCGGTCGCCGGCACCCATATTTTCGGCGAGGCGGGCGGCCGGGTGGTCGGCGCGCTGATCTGTATCGGCCTCGTCTCATCGGTGAGCGCGATGATGTGGATCGGCCCGCGCGTCGCGATGGTGATGGGCGAGGATTTGCCGGCGCTGCGGTTCTTCTCGCGCACCTCGGCGGGCGGCGTGCCGGTCGCGGCGATCCTGTTTCAGCTCGCGATGTCCAACTTGATGCTGCTCACCCAGAGCTTCGAGGCGGTGCTCGACTTCATCCAGTTCTCGCTGATCGCCTGCTCGTTCATCGCCGTGGTCGGCGTGATCAAGCTGCGCATCACCCGGCCCGACCTGCCGCGGCCCTACAGGGCCTGGGGCTTTCCGGTGACGCCGATCGTGTTTCTCGCCGTCACCGGCTTCATGATGTACCACCTCGTCACCAGCCGGCCGACCCAGGCGCTGATCGGGATCCTGTTCATGGCCTCCGGGCTTCTCCTCTACGCGCTGTCGCGAACCCGGGCGCCGGTCCCGGCCACCTCCAACTGAGCGAGCGACCATGCCCGTCGTAAAAATGCTCGCCGCGGCGGCCGCGGCCCTGCTGCTTCTCGTCGCCGCGCCCGCCGTGCGGGCGGCCGACACCGCGAGCGCGAACGACACCGCTCGCGTGCTCGCCGGTCTCGCCCCGGACGCCGGCTCGCCGCTCGCCCCGCTGACGAAGACGGCCGCCTGGCAACAACACGCGAGAGCGTTCGATGCGGCGTTCGGGCGGCTCGAGCGGCGGCAGCTGGAAAAAATCCGGGCGTGGTCGAAGGCGCATCTGACCCGCCAAAAGCCGACGCTGTTCTACATGTTCAGCGGCCCGGACTTCCTCTATGCCGACGCCTTCTTTCCGAACGCGGAGACCTATGTTCTGAGCGGGCTCGAGCCGGTCGGTGCGGTGCCCGATCTGGCCGATCTGCCGCGCGGCACGCTCGGCGGCGAGCTGCGCCAGCTGCAAGGCTCGCTCGACTCGATCCTCGCCTACAGCTTCTTCGTCACCAAGAAGATGAAGACCAATCTCCGCGCCGGCCGGATCACCGGCACGCTGCCGGTGATTTACGTGTTTCTCGCCCGCACCGGGCACACGGTGCGCTCGGTCGAGCGGGTCGCGCTCGCGGCCGACGGCACGGTGCGCCCCGACGACGAGACGGTGCGGAAATCCGGCGCGCACGGCGTCAAGATCGTCTTCTCCGGGCCGGACCAGAAGCCGCGTACGCTCTTTTACTTCACCACCGATCTTTCCGACCGCAGCGTGGAGACGAGCGGCTTCCTCGCCTTCTGCCGCACGCTGGCGCCGGCCGACGGCTTCGTGAAGAGCGCGTCCTACCTGCTGCATTCCGGCTCGTTCTCGACGGTGCGGAAATTCCTGCTCGCAGAGACGGCGACCATGGTGCAGGACGATTCCGGCATCCCGCTCGCGCATTACGATGCCGGCACCTGGGAGCTCGCGCCGTTCGGCCGCTATCTCGGGCCGATCGCGCTGTTTCCCGGCCGCTATCAGGCGGGCTATGCGCGCTTGTTCCGCAAGAGCACGCCGATCGATTTCGGCATCGGCTATCGCTGGCGGCCGAACCAGTCCAACGTTCTGGTCGCGACCCGCAAGACGCCGGAGACCCGCGCGGAGAAATGAGAGCGGGCCGGCGGGGACGTTAGAAGGTTTTTTGATACCTCCATATTCGAGGGTCGCGGTAATCCTTTCTAGACCGGTCCGGCCTAGAACGTTTCGATCGAAGCAATCTCGAATTCGAGTCGAAATGTCCTTCTGGTCCGATACCCGCGGCAACATCGCGGTGATATTCGCGCTCGTCCTCGTCCCGGTCGTGCTGCTCGCCGGCGGGATGGTGGACTACACCCGGACCCAGAACGTCGAGGCGCGCCTCCAGGCGGCGCTCGACGCCGCCGTTCTCGCCGGCCTGGGGGCCGACGACGTCGCGGTCGCCAGAAGCGTGTTTTCCGCCAACCTGTCCGGCACCGAAGGCGCATTGTCGGGGCCCGACTTCACGCTCGGCTCCGACACGCTGACCGGCACCGCCGCGATCGCGGTGCCGACCGGCTTTCTCGGCATCGCCCGGATGGAGACGCTGACCGCGCGCGCCACGGCGACCGCGAAGAAATCCTCCTCGACCGTGTGCGTGCTGCTGGTCGAGCCGACCGGCTCGCAGCCGCTGCTGGTCAATGGCGGTGCCGTGCTGAACGCGCCGGACTGCGAGGTGCACGTCCGCTCGACCGGCTCGCCGGCGGCGATCTTCAATGCCGGCACCACCTTCACCACCAAGAAGACCTGCCTCGCCGGCTCGACGCCGATCTACAACTCGACCACCGTCGCCAATGTCGAGACGCGCTGCTCGGCCGCGACCGATCCGTTCGCCGGCGCGCTGCCGGTGCCGGAAAGCACCTCGTGCACCGCGAGCAACGGCAATTTCAACGGCGGCTCGGTGTCGCTGTCGCCGGGGGTCTATTGCGGCTGGTTCAACTTCAACGGGGCGCCGACCGTGACGCTCGCGCCCGGCCTCTACGTGATCAAGAACGGCGGCTGGAACGTCAATGGTGGCCGCTGGACCGGCACCGGCGTGACCTTCTATTTCGCCGACACCTCGAAGATCCAGTTCAACAGCGGCATCTCGGCGACGTTGAAGGCGCCGACCAGCGGCACCTATTCCGGCATCCTGATGTACGAGCCGCCGGGCCTGTCGCGCTCGCAGTTCGTGTTCAACGATTCCGTCGCCAACGAGCTCGAAGGGCTGATCTATCTGCCGAGCCGCGACGTCACCTTCAACGCCAAGTCGAACCTCGCGACCGACAAGGCGACGCTGGTGTTCAGGACGCTCATTCTCGACCAGACCCGCTGGAATCTCGCGCCGGCCGCGAGCCGCACGATCGGCGGCGCCGGGGGCGGCGGCTCCGTCCGGCTGGTGAGATAGCGCCGCGCTGCGGCCGCCCGGCGCGCCGTCGCGCGCCCCACCGCCGCACCCCCCACCGCCGCACGGCGGCCGTGTTTCCTGTCGATGCTGCGGCCCGGTACGCCTCGCCGGACTCCGCACGGGAACCAGATGTCGGTCGTTCGTCTCTATCTGCGTGCGCTGTCGCTCCTGTCGCGCGAGAAGCGGCTGGCGCGGTTGCTCGCCCTCGCCAATCTGGTGCTCGCGGCAGCGGCCTTCGCCGAGCCGGTGCTGTTCGGCCGGGTGATCGACACGCTGGCGGGTGCGCAGGCGGCGGCCGGGCCGTTCCCGTTCGCGCGGCTCGGCTGGCTGCTCGCCGCCTGGGTCGCGTTCGGCCTGTTCTCCATCGTCGCCGGCACGCTGGTCGCGCTCAATGCCGACCGGCTCGCGCACCGCCAGCGCCAGGCGGTGCTGACCGACGCCTTCGAGCATCTGCTCGACCTGCCGCTCGCCTTTCACGGCGCCACCCATTCCGGCCGGCTCCTGAAGGTGATGCTCGCCGGCACCGATGCGCTGTGGGGCATCTGGCTCGCCTTCTTCCGCGACAATCTCGCCTCGATCGCCTCGTTCTTCGTGCTCTTGCCGATCGCGCTGGTGATGAACTGGCGGCTCGCCTCGCTGCTGGTGCTGCTGGCGGTCGCCTTCACGCTGCTCACCGCCTTCGTGATGCGGCGCACCGAGCAGCTTCAGAGCAAGGTCGAGTCGAACTATTCGGAGCTCGCCGCGCGCGCCTCCGACACGCTCGGCAACATCGCGCTGGTGCACTCCTTCGCCCGCGTCGACGCCGAGGTGGGGAGCCTGCGGGCGATGATCGAGACGCTGCTCGCGGCGCAGATCCCGGTGCTGTGGTGGTGGGCGCTGGTCGCCGTCCTCACCCGCGCGGCGACCACGCTGACGCTGCTCGCGATCGTCGTCTACGGCACGGTGCTGCATCTCGCGGGGCTCGCCTCGATCGGCGAGATCGTCACCTTCATGGGCTTTGCCGGCCTGCTGATCGCCCGCCTGCAGGACGCCGTGTGGTTCGTCACCCGCGTGTTCGCCGAGGCGCCGCGGCTCGCCGAGCTCTACGCGCTGCTCGACGCCGAGCCGGCGATCCGTGACGCGCCGGGCGCGATCGATCCCGGCCGCCTGACAGGCGCGGTCGTGTTCGACCGCGTCTCCTTCTCCCACGACGGCACCCGCCCGGCGGTCACCGACCTCACGCTCTCCGTCGCGCCCGGCCGCTGCGTCGCGCTGGTCGGCGCGACCGGGGCAGGAAAATCGACCGCGCTCGCGCTGCTGCACCGCGCCTTCGATCCGGATTCCGGCACCATCACCATCGACGGCATCGACATCCGCACGATGACGCTGGCGGGGCTGCGGCGAAACATCGGCGTCGTGTTTCAGGAAGGGCTCTTGTTCGACCGCTCGATCGCCGACAATCTGCGGGTCGGCAAGCCGGACGCGACCGAGGCCGAGCTGCGGCTCGCCGCCGAGCGGGCGCAGGCGCTCGATTTCATCGACAGAACGCCGGGCGGCTTCGCGGCGCGGGTCGGCGAGCGCGGCCGCCTCTTGTCGGGCGGCGAGCGGCAGCGGCTGGCGATCGCCCGCGTGCTCCTCAAGGCGCCGCCGGTGCTGATCCTCGACGAGCCGACCTCGGCGCTCGACGCCGCGACCGAGGCCAAGCTGATGGCGGCGCTCGACGAGGCGATGCGCGGGCGCACCACCTTCGTGATCGCCCACCGGCTGGCGACCGTTCGCCGCGCCGACGAGATCCTGGTCCTCGACCACGGGCGGGTGGTCGAGCGCGGCTCGTTCGATGCGCTGATGGCGGCGGACGGCCGGTTCGCCGCGCTCGCCCGCGAGCAGCTTCTGGCGCCGAGCCCGACCCCCGCCTGACCATGCGCCCGGCGAGGATCGGTCAGCCGCGCAGCATCCGCATCAGTGTCGCGTCGTGGCGGCCGAAATGGTGGTGCAGCGCGGCGGCGACGTGCAGCACGATCAGCGCGCCGAGCAAGAGGCCGATCAGCCCGTGCAGCTCGAACAGCGTGTGGGACAACTCCTTGTTCTGCGGCCACGCGGGCGGCAGCTCGAACAGCCAGAAGAACGCCACCGGCGCGCCATAGGCCGAGGTCGCGACCCAGCCGACCAGCGGCTGCAGGATCAGGAGCGCATAGAGCGCGTAGTGGTTGGCGTGCGCGGCCGAGCGCTGCCAGCCCGGCACGTCGGCGGGCAGCGGCGGCGGCGGATTGATCTGGCGATACACGAACCGCGCCACCACCAGCAGCAGGACCAGAATGCCGAACGAGCGGTGCAGGTCGAACGCCGTGTTCTGGATCGGCCCGCGCGGCAGGCTCTCCAGCAGGAATCCCATCGGGATCATGGTGATCACGATCGCCGCCGTCACCCAGTGCAGGGTGCGGGCGGTGAGCGTGTAGCCCGGCAGCGCGCGCCCGTCGCGCGTGTCCGTGTCTGCGTCCCGTTCCCGCGCGCGCGTGTCGAGCGTCGCCATGCCGACCTCCTGCTGCCGATCGTGGTGTGAGGCACCGGCCGGGCGCCGGTGCCTCGCTCATCGTGCCTCGCTCACCGTGGCTCGCTACCGGTGCGGCGAGGGAACGCGCGAGCATGGCGATCGTTGCGCCCGCAATCGCGGCGTGTGTACGGAAGCGTGCGACTCGGCCGGGTGGAACCCGGCACCGTCTCGCCGGTTGTCGCTCGACACCATCCCGGCCGGTTCTCGCCGGCGTCTGTTCGGGGCGACGCCCGGTATGGGCGCGCCCGTAGGGGGCGAGCGTGCTCGGATCGCAATCCCGACCATTTTTGGCCGCGCGTCGCCGGCTCGTGTCGGTCGACGAGGCGTGGACCGATCGCGGAAGGGATGACCCGGTCGTCGATGCCCCTGTCGCCGATGCGCCGGTGGTGGATCCGCCGGTCGACGACTGGGCCCACGAGTGGGACGCCGTGCCGCAGGCGATCCGCACCGGCGGCCGGCTGCCGCCCGCCTTCGAGGCGGTGTTCGACCCCCTGCGTCACGGTCTCGTCGACGATCTTCTGGTGGTCGGCCAGCTCGGCCAGTCGCTCGACGGGCGGATCGCCACCGCCGGCGGCCGGCTCGAGACGATCAACGGCCCGGAAGGCCTCACCCATCTGCACCGGCTGCGGGCGGTGGTCGATGCCGTGGTGGTCGGCGTCGGCACGGCCTTGTGCGACGACCCCCGGCTGACCGTGCGGCGCGTGTCCGGCCAAAACCCGGCCCGCGTGGTGATCGACCCGCACGGCAAGCTGCCGGCGGACGCCACCCTGCTCGCCGACGACGGTACCCGCCGCCTCGTCGTCACCGCCCAAACCACCCGTCCCGATCTTCCCGACGGCGTCGAGCGTTTGCCGCTGCCCGCCGGAAACGGGCGGCTGGAGCCGGCCGCAATCCTTCGTGCGCTGGCGGCAAAAGGATTTCGGCGGGTGCTGATCGAGGGCGGAGCCGACACGCTGTCGCGCTTTCTCGCCGCCGGCTGCCTCGATCGCCTGCACGTGGTGGTCGCGCCGGTGATCCTCGGCTCGGGCCGGGCCGGCTGCACGCTGCCGCCGATCCCCGATGCCGACGAGGCGCTGCGCCCGCGCACGCGGGTGCATCCTCTGGGAGACGAGGTCTTGTTCGACTGCGACCTCGCGGCTCAGCGCCGGACGGTCGGGCGGGCGAAGAAGTCGGTGTGACCGATCCGCAGCAGGCCGAGCCCGTCGTCGAGCCAAGCGAGCCGGCGCGATTCCCAGGCGTCGATGGTGGTCTCCGGAATGCCGACCAGCTCGCGCGCCGCGCCGGCGAGCCCGGCGATCAGCTCGGCATGGATCGCCGCACTCGCCTCGACCGCCCAGTCGGCCGGGCCGATCGTCACCTCGTAGCCGAGCCGCCGAAACAGCGTCACCGCCTGCGCCGCCGCCTCCGGGCCGAGTGCGCCGCCAAAACCCTTGTCGAGCGTCTGGTGGCGGTTGAAGGCCGACACCATCGCCCGGTCCGCCTCGTCCCACGGCTCGAGCTCGACCCGGCCGTCATAGGAGAGCGTCGCGTAGAAGGGCAAATTGCGCACCGCGAGCTCGGTCACCAGCCGATCGAGCCAGCGCTCCGAGACGAGATCGAGAAAGCCCGAGGTGACCACCAGATCGACCGGCCCGTCGAGCGCCGCCTCGAGGTCGCGGTCGAGATCGAGCGGCATCGGGGAGATGCGGACGTCGCGGTCGGCGGGGGCGCTCGCGCGGGCGAGCAGGCCGAGATCGTTGTCGACCAGCCGCCAGTGCTGATGCATCGGCAGCACGTCGTGAATCGCCCGCATCATCGCGCCGGTGCCGCAGGCGATGTCGACCACCGAGATGGCGGCATCGGACCGAAACGTCTCCGCCACCACCTTCAGCACGTCGGGGTCGCGGGCGAGGCGATCGTGCGGCTCGCGCCGCTGCAGCCAGCCGGCGGAGAACATCGTCACGAGCGCGCCTCGTCGGTTGCGGAACGGACGGCCGCGAGGATTCGTTCGGCGGTCTCGTCCCAGGTCGGCCGTGTCGCCGCACCGGCGAGGGCCGCGGCCGCACAGCGCGACCGCATGTCGTGGTCGGTGATCAGCCGGTGGAGCGCCGCGGAGAGACCCTTCACGTCGTCCGGCGCGACCAGGAGGCCGGCGCCCGGTGGAATGGTCTCGGGCGTCGCCCCTCCCGTCGTGCCGATCATCGCCAGACCGTAGCTCGCCGCCTCGGAAAACACCATGCCGTATCCCTCGTATCGCGAGGGCAGAACGAACAGATCGGCGGCGCCATAGAGGCACGCCAGCCGCTCCACCGTCACCGCGCCGGCCCGCACGATGCGCGTTTCGAGCCCCGTTTCGTTGATCTGTGCAAAAAGCCGCGCGGCAAAAACCGCGTCGCGATCGAGCGCGCCGGCGATCGTCAGCCGCCAGGGCAGGTGTTTCAGGCCCGCGAGCGCCGCCACCAGCACGTCGTATCCCTTGCGGGGAATCACCGCGCCGACCGCGAGCAATTCCAATTCGTCCGGGGTGCCCTGCCGTGGCGGCGTGGCCGCGTCCGGGCGCCGGTCGAGGCCGGGCGGCGCCACGGTGATTCGTTCGCGCGGCACCGCGTAGTCGGCGGCGAGCAGGCGGGCCGTCGTCTCGCTGGTGACGATCACCCGGTGGACCGCCGCGAGCGCCGCCCGCTCGCTCCGCCGGTACTTTGCGGCGGCCTCCGGCGCGAGGCCGCTCTCGCAGGCGAGCGGGTGATGCACCAGCGCGACCACCGGCCGGTCGTGGCAGACGGTCGCGATCTCCGGCAGCACGCCGCAGGCGAGCCCGTCGACCACCACCGGCACGCCCGCCGGCAAGTTTTTCAAGCCTTCGAGCGCAGTGCTTCGCTGCAAATCGGTCGGAGAGGGAAAGCCGGTGCCGAGATCCAGCACGTCGACCGCGATGTCGTGCCGAAAAATCTCCGCCGCCACACGGCGATCGTAGGCGTAGCCGCCGGTCGGGGTGTCGAGCGAGCCCGGCACGGCGAGCACCAGCCGCCTCACGGCGGCGCCTCGTACCAGGCGCGGGCGACGTGCGATTCCGACAGCGTCACGCGGATCGCCGCGATCTCGCTCGCGGCGCGGCCGAGCGCGCCGGCGCGCGCCGCCTCGGCGAGCCGGTCGTGGATGTGCTTCGCCAAGAACTCGGTGGTGGTGTTGACGCCCAAAAAGTCGGGCAGGTCGTCGAGATTGCGATAGGCGAGGGGGGCGAGGGCGCCCTCGAGCACGTCGCCGGCCCGGCCGATATCGACCACCAGCCCGTGCGGATCGAGCGTTTCCGTCATGAAGGCGGCGTCGACCAGGAAGGTCGCGCCGTGCAGCGCCTGGGCGGGGCCGAACACGGCACCGCGGAAGGAGTGGGCGATCATCACGTGGCGGCGGACTTCGAGGGCGAACAAAGAAAGCCTCCCATCGGCCGCAGCGACCGGCGGCCTGCGCCGCAGCATACGCCCGGCACGCGGCGGGCGGGAGCCGGCCGGCGCGTCAGTGGGCGGCGCTCCGGTCGGTGCTCTGGTCGTCGCGGCGCGGCGGCAGGCCTGCCTGGACATAGGCCACGACCGCCTGGATCTCGTCCTTCGACAGCGCATCGTGGAAGGCCGGCATGGCGCTGCCGAATTTTTCGCCGCCCTCGGCAATCGTCCAATAGAGATAGCCGTCGGAGGCCATCATCGGCATCTGCGCGATCGCGGCGAGGTTTCCCGGCGGCGGCGACAAGTCCTTGCCGGCCGGGCCGTCGCCCTCGCCGCGCGGGCCGTGGCAGGATTCGCAGTTTTCGGCATAGACGGCAGCGCCGCGGTCGAGCGTCGCCGGGGTGCGCGGCGCTGGAACGCGCATCGCGTCGTAAGGGGCGGGCACGCCGGACGTCATGACGTACCGGTGCCGCGCGATGCTGCCGCCGGACCCCATCATCCCGTTTCCCATCATGCCCCGGCCCATCATGCCGCCGCCCATCATCCCGCCACCCGTCATGCCTTGCCCAAAGACGCCGCCGCCGCGGGCGAGCATCAGGACGGTCGCAGCGCCGAGAACGACGGCAACGGATACGACGACGGTCACGATGGCTTTTCCCACGACTCCTCCTGTCCGATCGGTTCGAGGTTTTGCGGGTGATAGTCGATCACCTGGCACAGCACGTCGCTCTGCGGGGCGAGGATCGTGCCGATCTCCTTCGGCAACGCAGCAAACGGCAGGTTGGATGCGAGCAGGACGTCGAGCCGCGCGTCGGCGAGCAGATCGAGCGCTGCCGCGAGCCGCCGCCGCGGCGTCCAGCGGGGGCGGTGCGACGGGGCGACGCGCCCGACCTGGCTCGACAGGAGCCGCAGGCGTTTTGCATGGAACGCGCCGCCGAGCGGCGCCGCGACGGTGCCTTCGCCGTGCCAGCTCGCCTCGAGGATGGTCGCCTCCTCGCCGGCGAGCCGGAGGGCGGTGGCGAGACCGGCGGCCGAGGCGCTCGCATGCATCACGAGGTCGCAGTCTTCCGGCGCATCGTCGGGCAGGGCGAAGCCGACCCCGAGAGCTTCGGCGATTTTCGCACGCGCCGGCAAGAGGTCGACCAGCGTCACCTCGGCGCCGGCGAGCGAGCCGCACAGGCAGGCGATCAGGCAGCCGATCACCCCGCCGCCGACCACCGCGATCCGGTCGGCCGGGGCGGGGGCGGCGTCCCACACGGCGTTCAGCGCGGTCTCCATGTTGGCGGCGAGCACCGCGCGGCGCGTGGGTACGCCCTCCGGCACCGGCAGCACCGCCTCGGCAGGCAGGGTGCAAGCCGTCTGGTGCGGATGGAGCGCAAAGACGGTGCGGCCGAGAAGGTCGGGCGAGCCCGCGCGCACCGTGCCGACCAGTGCGTAGCCGTATTTCACCGGGAACGGAAAGTCGCCACCCATGAAGGGCGCCCGCATGCGGGTGCGCTCGCTTTCGGGCACCCGGCCGGAAAACACCAGCCGCTCGGTGCCGCGGCTGAGGGCAGTGTAGCGGGTCTGCACCAGAACCTCGCCCGCGCCGGGAGCGCGGACCGGCTCGTCGCGGATCTCGCCGCGGCCGGGCGCGACATACCACAGGGCGCTCGCCTGCCGGCCCACGTCGGAGGGTTCCACGGGATTGTTCCTTGCTGGCCGGGTTTCTCGTCGGGGCTTGGAGCGGGCGCTCGCCCTCCCGATATAGGACCGCGAGCTGCACCTTGCACGGGGGCCGACGGCGATGGCTGACGAAGGAGAGAGCGCGGATGCGCCGCCGCATCCGCGTGCCGTCGCACGGCGCACCGTCCTACGGCGCCGCCTGCTGGTGGCGGGGCTGGTCGCGCTCACCGTGGCGGCGTTCGTCACGCTCGCGGTCGCGACCCTGGCGCCGGGCGGGATCGGTCTCCTCGAGCTTTCCCTGATCCTGCTGTTCGCCGCGACGCTGCCATGGCCGGTGCTCGGCTTCTGGAACGCGGTGATCGGCTTTTGGCTCATGCGCGCGTGTGCCGATCCGGTCGCAGTGGTGCTGCCCGCGGTGCGCCGCCTGCGCGCCGACGCGCCGATAAAAAGCCGGATCGCGGTGCTGATGTGCGTGCGCAACGAGCGGCCCGAGCGCGTGGTGAGCAATCTTCGCCCGCTGCTCGACGGGCTCGCCGCCGCCGGCATTTGCGAGCGCGTCCACGCCTATGTCCTCAGCGACACCGACGACCCGGTGATCGCCGCCGAGGAGGAGGCTTTGGCCGGCGCGCTCGCCGCCCGTTTCGGCGGGCGTCTCGCCGTGACCTATCGTCGCCGCACCGAGAACACCGGCTACAAGGCCGGCAACATCGCCGAGTTCTGCGCCCGGCTCGGCGAGGCGCACGACCTCGCCGTCGTGCTCGATGCCGACAGTTTGATGCCGGCCTCCGCCGTGCTGCGCATGGTGCGGCTGATGGAGGCCGCGCCCGAGATCGGCATCCTGCAGGCGCTGGTGATCGGCCGTCCCGCGACCAGCGCCTTCACCCGCCTGTTTCAGCTCTCGATGCGGCTCGGCATGCGCTCCTACACGCTCGGCAGCGCGTGGTGGCAGGCCGATTGCGGCCCCTATTGGGGCCACAACGCGGTGCTCCGCCTGAAGCCCTTCATCGCCTGTTGCGCGCTGCCGGCGCTGCCCGGCGGCGAGCCGGTGCTCAGTCACGACCAGATCGAGGCGGTGCTGATGCGCCGCGCCGGCTACGAGGTGCGCGTGCTGCCGGAGGAGACGCTCGGCTTCGAGGAGAATCCGCCGACGCTCGTCGAGTTCTTGCGGCGCGACCTGCGCTGGTGCCGCGGCAACATGCAGTACCGCCATCTGCTCGCGCTGCCGGGCCTGGTGCCGACGAGCCGCGTGCAGCTCGCGCTGGCGATGCTGATGTTCCTCGGCTCGCCGGTGTGGATCGCGCTGCTTTCGGCCGGCACCGCCGCGCTCGCGCTCGCCGGCGACCTCGCCGCCGAGATCGATGCCGCCGCCGGGGTTTTGCTGGTGGCGATGCTGTTC
Source organism: Rhodovulum sp. PH10 (assembly GCF_000293785.1). Classification (GTDB taxonomy): domain Bacteria; phylum Pseudomonadota; class Alphaproteobacteria; order Rhizobiales; family Xanthobacteraceae; genus Rhodoplanes. Next base: position 141,039 of record NZ_AKZI01000008.1, read on the forward strand.
TTCACCACCGTCGCGCCGCAGGTCGCCAGCGCCGCCGACGTCTTGCTGCACGCGAAAACCTCGGCAGCGTATGGCGGGCGGAAAAAATTCGCGGCCGGCATCGTCGTCGCCCTCCTGTTCGTGCAAACGCTCGCGCCGATCATGGCGATCGCGCACACGCTGCTGCTGGCGCGCCTGCCGTTCGGTGGCGCCGCCGGGTGGGCGAGCCAGACGCGCGACGACCACCGGCTCGGCCTCGCCGCCGCGGCCCGCCTCGTCTGGCCGCAGACGGCCTTCGGCCTCGTGGTGCTCGCCACTATCGCATTTGCCGATCCGGCGGCACTGCCGGTCGCGCTTCTTTATATGGGCGGCGCCGCGCTCGCGGTTCCGTTCGCGGTCGCCACCGCGTCGCCCGCGCTCGGCGCCTGGATGCGGCGGACCGGCCTCGCCGCGCTGCCGGAGGATATCGTTCCGCCCCCCGTGCTCCTGCCGCGGGACGACGAGCGGCCGCTGCCGGCGCCGGCCGGCGGCTCCGTCGCGCCGCTCTCCGACAACCGCGCGGTGGTTCTGCCGTCGCCCGCCTGCGACCGGATGTGATCAGTTCCGCCGGCCCGCGCCGCGCGGAGGATCGCGGACGGTTTCGTGCGAAAGCACGCAGCGGTTGCGGCGCGTGACGGAACCGGAACCGCGGCGTCGCGGGTTCCCATCAGGCGTGCATGCAAAAAATCGGCATGCGGGTGGAGGCGCCGCGTCACCTTCGCAAGTTTCCTGATGCCGGCATCCGAAACCCCGTCGTATGAGGAGTTGTCCGACCGTACTCCCACACACCTCCTCCGGTCGGCAGGGGACAATCGACATGGTATCAGGATCGGTCTCGATCCTCTTGCTGGCGGCCGCGGTCGTGTTGATCGTGCTCGCCACCGGCAAGTGGAAAGTCAACGCCTTCGTCGTCCTGATCGTGGTCGCGTTCGCCTACGGGCTCGCGATCGGCATGCCGGCGCTCGACGTCGTCAAGACGATCCGCGACGGTTTCGGCGGGACGCTCGCTTATATCGGCATCGTGATCGTCGCCGGGACGATCATGGGCTACATCCTGGAGAAGACCGGCGCCGCGCTGGTGATGACGCGCTCCATCCTCTCGCTGGTCGGCCGCTCGCGCGCGCCGCTGGCGATGAACATCGCCGGCTACGTCGTCTCGATCCCGGTGTTCTGCGACTCCGGCTACGTCATCCTGACGCCGCTCAACAAGGCGCTCGCCGCCGAGACCAAGACCTCGATGGGCGTGATGGCGGTGGCGCTCGCCACCGGCCTCTATGCCACGCACACGATGGTGCCGCCGACGCCCGGCCCGCTGGCCGCCGCGGCGACGCTGAACGCCGATCTCGGCATGGTCATCCTCTACGGCCTGATCGTGTCGATCCCGGCGTCGCTCGCCGGCCTCGCCTGGGCGCTGGTGCTCGGCCGCAAGTACGACATCTCGCCCGGCGTCGAGGAGACCTCCGACGAGGTGGTGGCGCAGCATCTGATCCTGCCGAGCGCCTTCATGAGCTTCCTGCCGCTCGTGCTGCCGATCGTGCTGATCCTCCTGAAGTCGATCGCCGCCTATCCGACGCATCCGTTCGGCACCGGCGATCTCGCCACCTTCATCGCCTTCGTCGGCGACCCGGTGACCGCGCTGATGCTCGGCGTGATCGCCAGCCTCTTCCTGGTGCCGCGCCGGCATCTCTCGCTCGCGGTCGATTCGTGGATGGGGCAGGGCATCAAGGACGCCGCCATCATCCTGGCGATCACCGGTGCGGGCGGCGCCTTCGGCAAGGTGTTGGGCGCCTCGCCGATGAAGGACTTCATCTCCACCAACATGGGCGACCTGCGGCTCGGCCTCTTCCTGCCGTTCGCCATCTCGGCGGCGCTGAAGACCGCGCAAGGCTCCTCCACCGTCGCGATCATCACCACCGCGGCGATCATGGCCCCGCTGCTCGGTCCGCTCGGGCTCGATCCGGCGATCACCACGATCGTCATCGGCGCCGGCGCGATGGTGGTGTCGCACGCCAACGACTCCTATTTCTGGGTCGTGTCGCAGTTCTCGAACATGCCGGTCGCGGTCGCGTACAAGCTGTACACCACCGCGACGCTGGTGGTCGGCCTGGTCGCCTTCGGTGCCGCCTGGCTGCTGTCGCTCGCGCTCGCCGCGATGTGAGCCGCGGGCGAGTGGGCGCCCGCGTGGGCGGGCGTTCGGGTGAAAGCCGGGAGGCGGTTTGCCGCCGCCTCTCGATTCGCGCTTACATGAATGCGATTGCGAATCGGGGCGGCGTCGGCGCCGCCCTTCTCGTTCCGGATGAGCCATGCTGTCGCGTCTGCTGCTTCGCCTTCACGAGCGCCTCGCCTTCAATGCGATGGCGCGTGCCGACTATCCGCGTGCCGAGCGCTGGTTCCGCCGCATGCTGGCGCACGAGGGGCGCTCGCAGCGGGTGCTGCACAATCTGGCGCTGGTGCGCCTCGCGCGCGGCGATCATGCCGAGGCCGAGACGCTGCTGTGCGAGGAGGCGGAGCGGTTCGGCGAGCAGCCGGCGGTGCTGCGCGCGCTGGCCGAGGTCGGCTATCTCTCGGGCGACCGCGAGAAGGCGCTCGCGCGGATTTCTGCTGCACTGCAACACGAGAATTGCCCGGATCGCGCATTGCTGACCAGGCGGCTCGCTTTGTGCGAGGACGCCACCGCGCATTTCCGCGCGATGACCGGCAAGCACGCCTTCGCCGAGGGCAACGCCTATCTCGCGCGCGGCGACGCGGCCGGCGCGCTGACCGCCTTTCGCCACGCCGCCGAGGCGGATCCGACCGACTTCGTCGCGCTCAACAATCTCGGCACGCTGCTGCTCGATCACGCGCACGACCGCGAGGCCGCGGCGCGCGCTTTCGCCAAGGCGGCCGAGCTGTCCGACCAGCCGGTGCTGAAGCGCAATCTCGCGGCTGCTCGTCGCGAGCAGTGAGCTGCGCGCGACGCGCACGGCGGCCACTTCGGCGACAAAGCATACGCTGCATCGCGGCAGCATCCATGTATGCACATGACGCAATGCTTTCCGGACCACGCCGGGTATCCCACTGCCCCCCTCATTGACATGGTTCCGACTTTAGTATGACCTTTCGGTCGGAGCACATGGCCGGGTGTCCCCGGTCCTGATCATTTCACCGACATTGGCGCAGGCCCCGGTGGCCCGGCGCACGAGAGGCTGTCGTGACTCGACCGCGCGGCACGTTTGCGCCTCGAAACGGTGAAGATGTCCCGGCCGTCGGCTTCGCCCGGATTCATCGCACCACGCTGCCGGCCGGGATCGTCGATCGGATCGTCGATCGGATCACCCGAGACATTGCCGTCGGCGGCCGTCGGGACGCGGTGACGGTGCTCCACCGTCGGTCTCACCTCGCTTCTTCACAGGCGCCGACGAGCCCGGCCCCGCGCCTCGTGACGGGCGCCGGCGGCTCGGCGCGAAACCCGGTTCGGCGCAGCAAGACATTCGGTGCAGCAAGAAAGAAGGGGATTGGAATGAAAATCGTGACGACCCTCGGCATCGCCGCCGCCCTGGCGCTCGCCGGGCTCGCGACCGCCGATGCCGCCAGCTTCACGGTCAAGTACGCCCACAACAGCAACACCATCAAGGAAGACCCGCAGAACGTCGCCGCCGAATATTTCAAGAAGACGCTCGAGGAGCGCTCCGGCGGCACGCTGAAGGTGCAGCTCTATCCGGCCGGCCAGCTCGGTGACGCCCGCACGCTCGCCGAAGGGCTGCAGATGGGCACGGTGGAGGTCGCCGACATCGAGAACGGCCCGATGGGCAACTTCGTGCCCGAGGCGGCGGTGTGGGATCTGCCCTTCATGTTCACCTCGATCGAGGTGGCCCACAAGGTGCTCGACGGCCCGATCGGCCAGATGATCCAGAAGAAGTATCTCGACGTCGGCATCCGCCACATGTGCTACGACGACGGCGGCTTCCGTCACTTCACCAACAACCGCCGGCCGATCGTCGCGCCGACCGATCTCGAGGGTCTCAAGATCCGCGTGATGGAGAGCGACGTGATGGTCGCCTCGATGAAGGCGTTCGGCGCCGCTGCGCTGCCGATGTCGTTCGGCGAGCTGTACAGCGCGCTCCAGCAGGGCGTCGTCGACGGCCAGGAGAACCCGCTGAACCTGATCTACTCGCAGCGCTTCTACGAGGTGCAGAAGTATCTCACGCTGTCCGGCCACTTCTATTATCCGCGCCAAGTGATGGTGTCGGAGGCGTTCTGGAGCCGGCTCGACAAGAAGCAGCAGGAGGTGCTCGCCGCGACCGCCAAGGAGACCTGCAAGGTCCAGCGCGACACCTATGCCACCTACGCCAAGACCATGGCCGCCGAGCTGAAGGACAAGGGCATGGCGATCAACGAGCTGCCGCTCGAGACGAAGAACGTCTGGGCCGCCGCCGCTCGTGAGAAGGTCTATCCGATGTTCTATCAGAAGATCGGGCGTGGCGACGCCGCGGCCGGCAAGGCGCTGGTCGAGAAGACGATCGACGCGACGAAGTGAGGCGGGTCCGCGGCGTCGGGGCGGCGGGTCCGCTCCGGCGTCGTGGACGTCGTGCGAGGAAGTTCCGGGAGAGGTGGTCATGAGTGTGCCGCAAGGCCTGGCGGGCGCGATCGCGCTCGGCTTTTCCGGCCTGAACGTCGCCGTGAAATGGATTCTGGCCCTGCTGATGGCGATCATGACGGCGCTGACCTTCTATCAGGTCGTGATGCGCTACGGCTTCAACGACGCGCCCGCCTGGAGCGAGGAGATGGTGCGCTTCCTGTTCGTGTGGGCGAGCTTCGTCGGCGCGGCGATCGGCGTGAAGGAAGGCATCCATATCGGCATCGACATCATCTACAACGCGGTGCCGCGTCCGGTGCGTCTGGTCGTCACCTATTTCATCCACGTGGTGATCGCGCTGTTCGGCCTGGCGATGATCGTCTACGGCTGGAACGTGGTGCAGCTCACCCGCTTTCAGCACTCGCCCGCGCTCGGCCTGCCGATGAGCTGGGTCTATGCGGCGGTGCCGGTGATGGGCGTGCTGCTGATCGTCTACACCGCGGCGGCGATCGCCGTCGCCCACCGCACCGTGCGCTGAGGAGGGCGGACCGATGCTGTCCTGGATGGTCGCCGCTCTTCTGATCTGCTTCGTCTGCAACGTGCCGATCGGCTTCTCGCTCGGCATCGCCTCGGTGGTGGCGCTGCAGTTCGGCGGCGGCATGTCGCTGAACCTAGTGCCGCAGCGCCTGGTCGCCGGCGTCAACTCGTTTCCGCTCTTGGCGATCCCGTTCTTCATGCTGGCCGGCGCCATCATGGAGACCGGCGGCGTGTCGCGCCGCATCGTCGCGCTCGCCTCGACGCTGGTCGGCCACATCCGCGGCGGCCTGGCCGCGGTGTCGGTGATGGCCTGCGCCTTCTTCGCCGCGATCTCCGGCTCGACGCCGGCGACCGCCGCGGCGGTCGGCGCGCTGACGATCCCGGAGATGGAGGCGCGCGGCTATCCGCGTGATTACGCGGCCGCCGTGGTCGCGGCGTCGTCGTGCCTCGGCGTGATCATTCCGCCCTCGATCACCATGGTGATCTTCGGCGTGGTGGCCAACGTCTCGATCGGCGCGCTGCTGATCGGCGGCATCGTGCCGGGCATTCTGCTGGCGCTGATGCTGATCGGCACCAACTACTACATGGCGCGCAAGGCCGGCTATCCGATCGAGCCGCGCGCGTCGTGGCGCGAGCGCACCAAGACCTTCCTCGATGCGCTGTGGGGCCTGATGATGCCTGCCATCATTCTCGGTGGCATCATGTCGGGCGTCTTCACGCCGACCGAATCGGCCGGCATCGCCGTGGTGTGGGGCCTGTTCGTCAGCCTGTTCGTCTACAAGGAGATGGGCCTGAAGGATCTGGTGCCGGTGCTCTACAAGGCGTCGCTCGGCTCGGCGATGATCATGACGCTGATCGCGGCGGCGAGCCCGTTCGGCTTCCTGATGACGGTCGAGCAGGTGCCGCAGATGGCCTCGCAGGGCATCCTGAACCTCTCCGACAACTGGCTGGTGCTGTTCTGGCTGATTCTGGTGATCTATCTGATCCTCGGCACCTTCATGGAGACGGCGGCGATCATCCTGCTGGTGGTGCCGGTGTTCGAGCCGATCGCCCGCAGCCTGGGCATCGACATGGTGCATTTCGGCGTCGTCACCGTGATCGCGCTGGCGATCGGCATGGCGACGCCGCCGGTCGGCATCGCGCTGTTCGCCACCTGCGGCGTCTCGGACGTTCCGATCGGGGAGCTGGTGCGCAAGATCTGGCCGTTCCTGATCACCTTGATCGTCGGCCTCTTTCTGCTGTCGCTGATGCCGTTCGTCTCGACCTTCTTGCCGGGCCTGATGATGTGAGGTCTTTCGCCGTGACCCGGCCGGAGCGCGGCCGGTCTTCATGCGAGAGACCCGCGTCGGCCTTCGGAGCGAAGCGCGAAAGCAAAGCCGTCGTCCCTCGGGGCGGCGGCTTTTTCGTCGGACGGACTTGTTCGTCGGGACGAAACTTGGCCCGGCGCTTGCAAAGCCGAGGATCGACAGGTGGAGGAGCAGACGTGATCCGTATCTGTTCCTGATGTGTTCGTGACGAGAACGAGATTCGGGAGGCCGTCGTGCCGCTCTACGGCTATCATTGTGGGACTTGCGACAAGGATGTCGAACTTCTGATCCGCTCGTCCGACACGCCGGTGTGCCCGGCCTGCGGCGGGCTCGACCTCGCACGGCTGGTGTCGCGCCCGGCGCCCGAGCCGAAGAGCGGAAGCCTGATCAAGTCCGCCCGCGCGCAGGCCGCACGCGAAGGCCATTTCAGCAATTACGCGCCGTCCGAACGGCCGCGCTGAGTTTTCGGGCAGGGGCAACGGTCGCTCGCTTCCCTCCCCCCGCTCCCCCGCTCCCCCCGCTCACACCGCCGTGCGGGCCGGGGCGGCGCGGCGCACCAGCGGCGTGATGCGCAGCGCGGTGATGCGGTTGCGCTGCTTGCGCAGCACGTGGAAGCGGAAGCCGTGGAAGGTGAAGCTCTGGCCCGGCTCCGGGATCGAGCGCGCCTCGTGGATCACGAGGCCTGCGATGGTGGTGGCGTCCTCGTCCGGCAGATCCCAGTCCATCGCCCGGTTGAGGTCGCGGATCGGCACCGCGCCGTCGACGTTCACCGAGCCGTCCGGCTGCGGCCGCACGCCCGGCACCTCGACGTCGTGCTCGTCGGAGATGTCGCCGACGATCTCCTCCAAGATGTCCTCGAGGGTGACGAGGCCCATCCATTCGCCGTACTCGTCGACCACCAGGGCGAACGGCGACTTGCGCCGGCGAAACGCCTTGAGCTGATCGGACAGCGTGCGGATCTCCGGCACGAACCAGGCCGGCCGGGCGAGCCCCACCACGTCGACCTTGGTGAAGTCGCCGGCGGCGTCGTGGGCGGCGCGCAGCACGTCCTTCACGTGCAGGATGCCGACGATGTTTTGCGGCGTGTCGCGCCACAGCGGCACGCGGGTCTTCGGCCCCGACAGCACCGCCTCGACGATCTTCTCCGGCGGGTCGGAGGCGTTCGCCATGATCACGTCGGTGCGGTGGATCATCACGTCGGCGACGGTGAGGTCGCGCAGATTGAGGAGCCCGCCCAGCATGTCGCGGTCGAGCTTCTCCACCGTGCCCTCGCGGTGGAAGAGGTCGACCGCGCCGCGCAGCTCCTCGTGCGGCGACAGGATCGGCACGCTCGCGCCGATCTCGATGCCGAGCCGCGCCAGCAGCCAGCGCACCAGGATCGTGACGCCCGAGATCACCGGCCCGAACAGCTTGACCGTCAGGGCGATCGGCCGGGCGACCATCAGCGCGACGCGGTCGGGATTGTCGAACGCCGCGGTCTTCGGCAGGACCTCGCAGAACACCACCACCACGGCGGTCATCGCGACGGTCGCGTAGAACACGCCGACGTCGCCGAACCAGGAGAGAAACAGGCCGGTCGCCATCGCCGAGGCGGCGATGTTGGCGACGTTGTTGCCGATCAGCAGCGCGCCGATCAGCCGCTCGCGCGCCTCGCGTAGCGCGTTGACGATGCCGGCGCGGGCGTTGCCCTCGCGGGCGAGGTGCAGCATGGCGCCGCGCGAGGAGGCGGTCAGCGCCGTCTCGCTGCCGGAGAAGAAGGCCGACGCCATGAGGCAGACCAGAACGGCGGCGGCGATCAGCCAGTTCGACATCTCCATCGCGTGTCTCGCTTCGCTCGTCTCGTTGCACGGCGGCGGAAGCCCGACGTCCGGGGCGGGGGCGTCGGGCCGGCGTATCGTCGCATCGGGACCGGCGATCCGCCGGACGGCGAATCCGGTGGGCGGCGGACCCGGTGGACGGCATGCGGGGCCGCTCCGAGCAATCGTGTGCGCCGTCCCGGTGACGGGCGGACGACTCCGGCCGGCGTGCCGGTGCCCGCCGGGCTCGCGTCCGGAAGACGCTTACGCCAGCTCGCCGGCGACGAAGGCGCGCACGTCGTTCGGATCGACCTCGCGCGTCACATAGGCACGGCCGATGCCGCGCACCAGCACGAAGGTCAGCTTGCCGCGCTTCACCTTCTTGTCCTGCGCCATCAAATCCATCATCCGGTCGGCGTCGGGCCAGCGGAACGGCACGTCGGCGGCGCGCGTCGGCAGGCCGACGCTCGCCAGATGGCGCACCACCCGCTCCACCTCGCTCTTCGGCAGGAGGCCGAGCCGGGCCGAGAAGCGGAACGCCAGCGCCATGCCGATCGACACCGCCTCGCCGTGCAGGAGCTTTGCCGAGAAGCCGCCCGCCGCCTCGAAGGCGTGGCCGAAGGTGTGGCCGAGATTGAGCAGCGCCCGGTCGCCGGTCTCGCGCTCGTCGCGGGCGACGATGTCGGCCTTCATCCGGCAGCAATGGGCGATCGCCTGCTCGCGCGCCGGGCCGCCGGAGAAGATCTCCGCGGCGTTCGCCTCGAGCCACGAGAAGAACTCGGCGTCGCCGAGCAGCCCGTATTTGGCGACCTCGCCATAGCCGGCGCGAAACTCGCGCTGCGCCAGCGTGTCGAGGAGGCCGGTGTCGGCCACCACCAGGATCGGCTGGTGGAAGGCGCCGATCAAGTTCTTGCCGAGGGTGGAGTTGATCGCGGTCTTGCCGCCGACCGAGGAATCGACCTGGGCGAGCAGCGTGGTCGGCACCTGCACGATGTCGAGGCCGCGCCGCGTGATCGCCGCGGCGAAGCCGGCGAGGTCGCCGATCACCCCGCCGCCGACCGCGACCACCACGTCGCCGCGCTCGATCTTCGCGGCCAACAGCTCGTCGCACACCTGCTCCAGGGTGGAGAAGCACTTCGAGCCCTCGCCGGCGCCGACGATCACCCGCGCGGTCTTGATGCCGGCTGCGGCCAGCGCCTTCTCGACCGCGCCGAGATGCAGCGCGGCGACCGTCACGTCGCTGACCAGCGCCGCCTTGGCGCCCGGCTTCAGCGCGGCGAGGCGCTCGCCGAGCGCGGTCAGAACGCCGCGGCCGATGACGATGTCGTAGGCGCGATCGCCGAGCCCGACCTCGACCACCTGGGGCGGCGCGGCCGGCGCGTCGCTGCGAGACGTTTTGGCGGCCGGTGCCGCTCCGGTGGGAGAGGGGGTGTTCATGGGGCGGTTCTCCCGGCGGACGACGATCCCGGTGCGACGTGCCCGGCGACCGCCGCGATGACCTCTTCGACGATGACCTCGTGCGGCACCTCGCGCGACTGCACGGTGAGGTCCGCCGCGGCATAGACGGGATAGCGCTCCGCGATCAGCTTGGAAAGCGTCGCCTCGGGATCGGGGGTCTTGAGCAGCGGGCGGTCGGAGCGCCGCCGGATCCGCCGCATCAGCACGTCGAGCTCGGCCTCGAGCCACACCGATACGCCGCGTGCGGCGATCAGCGCGCGGGTGCCGTCGTTCATGAAGGCGCCGCCGCCGGTCGCCAGCACCCGCGGGCCATCGGCGAGCAGCCGGGTGATCACCCGCGCCTCGCCGGCCCGGAAATAGGCCTCGCCGTGGGTCGCGAAGATGTCCGGGATCGACATGCCGGCGGCCGTCTCGATCTCGGTGTCGGCGTCGACGAAGGGCAGGCCGAGCCGGGCGGCGAGCCGGCGCCCGACCGAGGATTTACCCGCCCCCATCATGCCGATCAGCACCAGCGAGCGGTCGCCGAGCCCGGCCACGATGGCGGCGGCGAGCGGCGACGGCTCGGTGGCGGGACGCAGCGCGAGGTCGGTCATGCACGGCTCCCGGATGCGCGACCCCAGGATGCACGGGTTCGGCCCGGTCGGGCGGCGGCGGGGAAAAAGGCCGGCCGCGAAAAGGCGGGCCAAATCCGGCCGGTGTCGTCCGCATCGTGATCGGTCATCGCCGCTCTCCTGCCTCGCCGGGTCGCCTGGTCTCGCCTCGCCGGAACGGCCGGCCGAAGAGTCGAACCACCGTTCCGCGAATGTTCGCTCGATACAGCCGCAACGCTGCCCTGTCCACGGCGGCGAAGGCGAGCACCCGTCTTTACAAAACTTTACATGCCGGAGAAGCCCGCGAAACGCCGGTCTCCCACAGTCGCGCCATCGACGGACGGCGGGGTGCCGAGGCGATGGACCCCGGGACCCCGAACCGCCGGATCCGAGACGAGGAGACGACCATGACCGATTCCCCGACCACCCATTCTCCCGAGCCTGCCACCTCCGGCCCGGCCGCGAGCGGCCCCGTCGCGGCCAAAACCCAAAAGCGCCGCCGGCTCGCCTCGTGGGCGGTGCTCGGCACGCTCGCCGTCGGCCTGGTCGGCGCCGGCATCTTCACCACCGCCTCGTTCGGCGAGGGGTTCGGCTTCGGCCCGCCGCCGTTCGCTCGCGGCTTCCATGGCGGCCCGTTCGGCCGGCTCGACCCGGCGGAGATCGAGCAGCGCGCCGACCGCATGGTGCGCCATCTGGCGATCGAGATCGACGCCACCACCGAGCAGCAGGAGAAGCTGCGCGGCATCGTCAAGGCGACGCTCGCCGACGTCCTGCCGATGCGCGACAAGCTGCGCACGGCGCGCGAGACCGGGCGGGACCTGCTGCTCGCCGAAAAGGTCGACCACGCCGCGCTGGAGAAGCTGCGGGCCGACCAGATCGCGCTCGCCGATGCGGCGAGCAAGCGTATCACCCAGGGGCTCGGCGAGGCCGCCGACGTCCTGACCCCCGAGCAGCGGCGCCGGATCGGCGATCGCATGCCGATGTTCGGCTTCCGGCACGGCTGGTCCCGCGGCTGATGTCGGTGAGCGCCGCCGTTCCCTCCTGGACGGCGGCGCTCTACACTCGCTCGCCACTCGCCACTCGCCACTCGCCACTCGCCATTCGCTACTCGCCCTCCGAGACGCCTCCGTGACCGACCGCATCCTGCTGATCGAGGACGACCCCCGGCTCGCCGAGATGGTGCAGAGCTATCTCGGTGCCTCCGGCTTCGCGGTGACGATCGCCCCGACCGGCAATGCCGGCATCGCGCTGCACGATCGTGAAAACTTCGACGCGCTGGTGCTCGATTTGATGCTGCCGGACATCGACGGGCTCGACGTCTGCCGCACCATTCGCACCCGTGCCCGCACGCCGATCCTGATGCTCACCGCCCGCGGCGACGCGATGGACCGGGTGGTCGGGCTGGAGATCGGTGCCGACGACTATCTGCCGAAGCCGTTCGAGCCGCGCGAGCTTCTGGCCCGCCTGAAGGCGATCCTGCGCCGTGCCAAGGGCGGCGAGACGTCGAGCGAGATCCTGCGGTTCGGAAGGCTCGAGATCGACCTCGGGGCGCGGCAGGCGCGGCTCGACGGCGAGCCGTGCGCCCTGACGCCGCACCAGTTCGACCTCTTGGCGCTGCTCGCCGAGAGCGCCGGGCGGGTGCTCACCCGCGACACCATCATGGACCGGATGAAGCACGAGCGGCTGGAGGCGTTCGACCGCTCGATCGACGTCCACGTCTCGCGCATCCGCGCGGCGATCGAGGACGACCCGAAAAAGCCGCGCCGGGTGATCACCGTGCGCGGTGCCGGCTACGTCTTTTCCAAGGTGCAGGAGTAGGCGGATGCGTTCGTCGTGCGCACCACGATCGTCGCGGCTTTCACCCTCTCGAGCGGCGGTCGGCGGGTAGGCGATGCGTCGGCTCTACCAAAAAATCTATCTCACCATCATCGGCAGCCTGGTGCTTTTGGTGGCGGTGGCGGGTGTGGCGTGGCGGTTCGGGCCGGGCGGGCCGCCGGTCGGCCAGGGCTTCGAGTTCGCCGGCGAGCTCGCCGCCGCCGCGCTGCCGCCGGCCGACACCCCGGCGCCCGAGCAGCAGCGCGCGGTGGAGGCGCTGTCGCACCGCCTGCGTATCGATCTCACCCTCTATGGCCCAAATCTCGGCCTGATCGCCACCTCCGGCCGGCCGCTGCCGCTGCCCGATCCGCAGCGCGAGAGCGGCTGGGTCTTTGGGCGCGGGGGGCCGGCGTGGAGCTTTCGCCTGCCGGACGACCGCTGGCTGGTCGCCCGCCCGCCGCCGCATCACCGCAGCCCCGTTCTGGCGCTGGTGCTCGTGCTGGCGGTGATCGCCGTGGTGGTCGCGGTCGCCGCCTTCCCGGTGGTGCGCGGGCTGACGCGTCGGCTCGAGGCGCTGCAGGCGGGGGTGGAGACGCTCGGCGCCGGCCATCTCGCGGCGCGCGTGCCGGTCGAGGGCCGCGACGAGGTGGCGCGGCTCGCCGAAAGCTTCAATCGCGCCGCCGCCCGCATCGAGGACTTGGTCGGCGCCCATCGCCTGCTGCTCGCCAACGCCTCGCACGAGTTGCGCACGCCGCTCTCGCGCATCCGGCTCGGGGTCGAGCTGATGAAGACCCGGCCCGATCCCCGCCACGCCGCCGACCTCGAGCGCGACATCGCCGAGCTGGACGCGCTCGTCGAGGAAATCCTGCTGGCGAGCCGGCTCGATGCGGTCGACACGGCACCCGCGCTGGAGGAGGTCGACCTGCTCGCGCTGGTGGCGGAGGAGGGGGCGCGCTGGGACTGCACGCTCGACGGCGAGCCGGTGACGCTCCAGGCCGATCCGAGGCTGTTGCGGCGGATGGTGCGCAACCTGCTCGAGAACGCCGAGCGCTACGGCAAGCCGCCGGTCGAGGTTCGGCTGACGCGCGAACAAAGCGGGCGGGCGGTGCTGGTGGTCGCCGATGCCGGGCCGGGCGTCCCGCCCGAGCGGCACGAGCAGGTGTTTGCGCCGTTCGTCCGGCTCGCCGGCGATTCGCGCGGCACAGGGCTCGGCCTGTCGCTGGTGCGGCGGATCGCCCGGCTGCACGGCGGCGACGCGGTGGTCGCGCCATTGCCCGGCGTGCCGAGCCGGTTCTGCGTCACGCTGCCGCTCGAGCCGGAAAAAACCCCTGCGGCGGCGCGGGCACGGCGTCGCGGGCGAACGCCGGTTCGGCGTTTCGTCCGCCGGGTCGTCCATCGGCTCGCGGCGGCGCTGGGGGTTGCCAGCCGGTTCCGAACGTGATCGTACTCGGCCCCGTCGGAACTGGCCTCCGCCGCCACGGGATCCGCCATGCCGAGCCTGTTTCGCCTGCTCACCGTCCTCGCGATCATCGCCGGGCTCGCCTATGCGGCGATGCTGGCGCTGACGACGTTCGTCACCGTGCCGCCGCGCCAGATCAGCGTGACGGTGCCGCCGGACCGTTTCCTCGAGCCGCCGCGCTGACGCTCCGATGGTGAAGAAACCCGCGGGCCGCCCGCCGGCCGCCAGGACGGCCGCCGTGAAGGTCGCAGCCGGGAAGGTCGCAGCCGACAAAAAGCCAGCCGTGAAGCCGTGCGCCACGCCCGCGAAAAAAACGCCCGGGGCGAAGGGCAGGGCGAAGGCCGCGACCGCGGGTCGCGGCGACCGGCACGTCGCGCTGTTTCTCGACATGATCGCCGCCGAGCGCGGCGCCGGCAAGAACACGCTCGCTGCCTATTCCCGCGACCTCGACGACCTCGCGGGCCGGCTCGGCGCGGTCGGTCGGGCGATCCTCGACGCCTCCACCTCGGATTTGCGGGCGTATCTCGCAGGCCTCGCCGCCCGCGGGTTCAAGCCGGCCTCGGTCGCGCGAAAGCTGTCGGCGACGCGCCAGCTCTACCGGTTTCTCTATGCCGAGGGGTTTCGCAAGGACGACCCCGCCGCCGTGCTGGAAGGGCCGAAGCGCGGCCGGGCGCTGCCGAAAATTCTCACCGTCGCCGAGGTCGACCGCTTGCTCGACACCGCCCGCCTGCAGGCGTCGGTGGCCGACGTGACCGAGGGAGAAAGGCTGCGGCGGCTGCGGCTCGTCTGCCTGCTCGAGGTGCTTTACGCGACCGGCCTGCGCGTCTCCGAGCTGATCGCGCTGCCGGCCGCGGCCGCCCGGCGCGACGAGCGGATGCTGGTGGTGCGCGGCAAGGGCGACAAGGAGCGCATGGTGATCCTCAACGACGCGGCGCGCGCGGCGATGCGGGCCTATGTCGTGGCGGGCAAGGAGGCCGGGCGGCACGAGAGCAAGTGGTTGTTTCCCTCGTTCGGCGAGACCGGTCATCTGACCCGCCAGCACGCCGCCCGCGAGCTGAAGGATTTGGCCGTCGCCGCCGGGCTGCGGCCCGAAAAGGTCAGCCCGCACGTGCTGCGCCACGCTTTTGCGAGCCACCTCCTGCAGAACGGGGCGGACCTGCGCTCGGTGCAGATGCTGCTCGGCCACGCCGACATCTCCACCACCCAGATCTACACCCACGTGCTCGAGGAGCGCCTCAAGGCGATGGTCCGCGACCTCCACCCGCTCGCCGAGGGGTAGCGGACTGCCGCGCCGTGCCGTTCTCGCGTAGCCGCGGGGCGGCTGGCTGGAACGGGGTTCGCGTCCGGGGTATTCTGTGAGGCGGAAGCAACCATCGGGAGTGCGCCGGTGAACCGGCAGGCCGCCATCGCGATTCTGCGCCGCCACCGGGACGACCTGCGTGCGCGCGGCGTGATGCACGCCGCCTTGTTCGGCTCGGTCGCGCGCGGGGACGCGCGGCCGGACAGCGACGTCGACATCGTGATCGACCTCGCACCCGACCTGTCGATGGACGTCTTCCAGTATGTCGGCTTGAAAAATTACATCGAAGAATTGTTTCCCGTCGCGGTCGACGTCGTCGATCGCGAGACGATAAAGCCGATGATTCGCGACGACGTCGTACGAGATTCGATTTATGCCTTCTAAATCTCCGGCGCTCGCTCTGTCCGGAATTGCGACGAACATCAGGCTCGCTCGGGAGTTCGTGCGGGGAATGTCGTTCGCCGAGTTCAAGGCGGACCAAAAAACCATGTATGCGGTGATCCGGTGTCTCGAGATCATCTCGGAGGCATCCCGGAGACTGCCCGCCGAGATGAAGCAGCGGCACGATCACATTCCGTGGGCGCAGATCGCCGGATCCGGAAACATCTATCGCCACGAATACGACGGCGTTCGCGAGACGATGATCTGGCAGACCGTCCACGGCGGGCTCGGCCCGCTGGAGACGGTGGTCGAGGCCGAGCTCGCGCGGCTCGGCGAGTAGCGCGCTCGACGCCCGTCCTCCGCCTTCGTTCTCGGGCGGTCGTCGGTCGAACTTGACTTCCCCCGCCCATTGGGCCTCTTGTGCCGCGCCGCCGCCCGGGCGGTGGTTCCTGATCGATCCCGCAATCGCAATGCGCAGTTATCTCGATTTCGAAAAGCCGGTCGCCGAGCTCGAAGCCAAGATCGAGGAGCTTCGCGCGCTCGAAAAGCCCGATGGGGCGGTGGAGATCGGCGAGGAGATCGGCCGGCTCGAGGCCAAGGCCGACGAGGCCCTGAAGGGCCTCTATGCCGCCCTCACGCCGTGGAACAAGACGCAGGTCGCGCGCCATCCGCAGCGGCCGCACTGCCTCGACTATGTCGGCGGCCTGATCGCCGACTTCACGCCGCTCGCCGGCGACCGGAAATTCGGCGAGGACGAGGCGATCGTCGGCGGCTTCGGCCGCTTCCGCGGCGAGAGCGTGTGCGTGATCGGCCAGGAGAAGGGCTCCTCCACCGAAAGCCGCATCAAGCGCAATTTCGGCATGGCGATGCCGGAAGGCTACCGCAAGGCGGTGCGCCTGATGGAGCTCGCCGACCGCTTCGAGGTGCCGGTGCTCTGCCTGGTCGACACCGCCGGCGCCTATCCGGGGATCGGCGCGGAAGAGCGCGGCCAGGCCGAGGCGATCGCCCGCTCGACCGCCGCCTGCCTCGACCTGAGGGTGCCGAACGTTTCCGTGGTGATCGGCGAGGGCGGCTCGGGCGGCGCCATCGCCATCGCCACCGCCAACAAGGTCTTGATGCTCGAGCACGCGATCTACAGCGTGATCTCGCCCGAAGGGGCGGCCTCGATCCTGTGGCGCGACAGCGGCAAGGCGCAGGAGGCGGCGACCAACATGAAGATCACCGCCGACGACCTCCTGAAGCTCGGGGTGATCGACGACATCGTCCGCGAGCCGGTGGGCGGCGCCCATCGCGACTGGGCGGCGGTGATCAACGCCACCGGTGACGCCATCGCCAAGGCGTTCGACGAGCTGCGCGAGCTCGGCCCCGAGGCGGTGCGCCAGCATCGCCGCGACAAGTTTTTGGCGATCGGCCGCACGCTCGCCTGAGCGGACCTCGCACGGCGGCCGAGGCCCGGCCGAGGCCGCCCCGCCCGACCTCCGCAGGGGCGGTACTCCAGCGGCGGGCATGGGGAATGAAATGCCCGATATCGGGGCGAACGGCATTCGGATCGCCTACGACACGTTTGGCGACAGAAGGTTGTCGGCACTCCTGCTGGTTGCCGGAAGCGGGGCCCAGCTGACGTTCTGGGACGCCGAATTCTGTGAGATGCTGGCGAGAGCCGGTCACTTCGTCATCCGGTTCGACAACCGCGACGCCGGCCTCTCGACGAAATTCGACGCGGCCGGGACGCCGGACATCTCGGCGGTGGTGACGGCCGTCAGAGAAGGCAGGCGGGTGGAGCCGCCCTATTCCCTCGACGACATGGCGGACGACGCGGCCGGCCTGCTCGACTCCCTCGGGATCGGGGCCGCGCATGTCTGCGGCGCCTCGATGGGCGGGATGATCGCTCAAATCGTCGCCTGCCGGCATCCGCACCGGGTCTCGAGCCTGACCTCGATCATGTCGAGCACGGGCAATCCGGGGCTTCCGCACGGCCGGCCGGAGGCGATCGCCGCCGTCCTGGCGCCGGCGCCGTCGGAGCGTGAGGCCTATGTCGAGCACAACCTCGCGGTCTGGCGGGCGATCTGGAGCCCCGGGTTTCCGTTCGAGGAGGCGCGCGCCCGGACGTTTCTGGCGACCGGCTACGACCGGTCCTTCTGTCCGCAGGGCATGGTGCGCCAGAACGTGGCGGTGATCGCCTCCGGCGACCGACGACCGGCGCTTTCGTCGATTGCCGCTCCGACCCTGGTGATCCACGGGTCCGCCGATCCGCTGATCCCGGTCGAGGCCGGCGAGGATACCGCCCGGACCATACCGGGGGCGGAGCTGCTGATCGTCGAGGGCATGGGGCACGACATGCCGACCCCGGTGTGGGAGCGGATGGCCGCCGCCATCGCGCGGAACGCGAAGAGAAGCTCGTCGGGTCACTGAAGAACGATCGTCCCGGCCGTGTCGGCGGCTCCGGCGGCTCCGGCGGCTCCGGTCGGCGGCCGACGCGGCGGTGCAAAGGCTCGCTTTTGCGGCGATCCGTTAACCCGATCGCAACCAATCGGCACCAGCGTCGAACCGTCCCGCCGCACGGGCGACGCCACGCCGTCGCCGGCCGACGCCGGACCCGACCCGCTGCCACGGATAAACCACAACTCCGCGCTAACGGGTCGATCGGTATGGGGTTTTCTGGGGGGAGTGCCTCTTGATCCGTGGTTCGGCCGTGGTCCGCGCGCTCATGGCGTCGGCGGCGATCGCAGTGTCGGTCGCGCTGGCGGGGTGCCAGACGGACGGGATTTCCGGCATCCCGAGCAAGGCCATGCAACCGCTCTCGCGGGAGATGAAGGCGACCCTCGCCGCCAAGAGCATGCCGATCGAGTCGCCGATCCTGGTGCGCATCTTCAAGGAGGAGGCCGAGCTCGAGGTCTGGAAGCAGACCAGCTCCGGCCGCTACGCCCTCCTGAAGACCTACCCGATCTGCCGCTGGTCGGGCGCGCTCGGCCCGAAGATCAAGCAGGGCGACCGCCAAGCGCCGGAAGGGTTCTACGCCATCACGCCGGGCCAGATGAACCCGAACTCGAGCTACTATCTCGCGTTCAATCTCGGCTTCCCGAACGCCTACGACAAGGCCAACGGCCGCACCGGCCAGTTCCTGATGGTCCATGGCGACTGCTCGTCCGCCGGCTGCTACGCGATGACCGACGAGCAGATCTCGGAAATCTACTCGCTCGGCCGCGAGGCCTTTCTCGGCGGCCAGAAGAGCTTTCAGGTGCAGGCCTATCCGTTCCGCATGACGGCGGTGAACATGGCGCGCCACCGCGACAGCCCGCACATGGCGTTCTGGCGGATGATCAAGGAAGGCAACGACCATTTCGAGGTCACCCGGCAGGAGCCGAAGGTCGACGTGTGCGAGCGCCGCTACGTGTTCGACGCGACGCCGGTCTCGGGCGACTTCGATCCTGCCGGCCGCTGCCCGGCCTATCAGGTGCCGGCCGAGATCGCCTCCGCGGTGAAGGCCAAGGAGGACCGCGACGAGCACCTGTTCGCGCAGGCGGTGTCGCAGGGCATCCGCCCGGTCGCGGCGCGCAACGACGGCGACGGCGGCATGCATCCGAGTTTTTACGCCAAGCTCGACACCTCCGACACCTTCGTCGCCAACGGGCGCACGGTGGCCAAGTTGCCGCCGAGCGAGCCGGGCGGCAAGGCGACGCTGGTCTACATGCCGAAATACGAGCCGGTCGCCTCGCCGGCGGTGAGCGTCGCCTCGGCCGACCACTCGGCGAACTTTTTCGGCTCGCTCTACGACAGCAAGGGCGAGAGCAACGCCGCGCCGCAGGCCGCGCCTGCCGACGCCGGGTCCGGCGGCTCGGACGGCATGGGCAAGGTGAAGGGCTGGCTCGGCTTCGGCCAGAAGCAGCAAGGCGCTCCGGCCGCGCAGGCCGAGCCGGCCGCGGTCGCGACCCGCGCCGCGCCGACCCCGCGCCCGGCGCCCGCACCCGTCCGGTCGAGCGGCCCCGCGCTCGCCTCGACCTCGTCGCGCCCGGCCAACGGCGCGATCCGCCCGGCGCCGGCCCGCCCGCAGCAGGTGCAGACCCAGGCGCCCGCAAAGCCGCAGGTGGCGACGGCGCAGCCGAATTCCGACGCTCCCGCGGCCGACGCCGGCTCCACCGCCTTCACCGGCAGCACGCTGATCAGCGGCGCCCAGCCGGTGCGCTCCTCCTCCAGTTTTGCGAACCGCTGGGGTTTTTGACGGGGGCTCACCCGCTCCTGGCCGTGTGCCCTGGCGTGCACACATCGCTTCGGATGCATGCATCCGTCATGCGCGGGCTTCGACCCGCGCATCCATCAAAATTGAAAATGTCTCTGTTTTCGGTGCGATGGATCGCCGGGTCGAAGCCCGGCGATGACGGCGGAGAGCCTGGCGATCCCGCGGCTCTCACTGAAACACCGAGCATTTTGAACCTGTGTGCATGCCGGAGCGCGAGCGGGAAGAGGTGAAGGCCCGATGTGCCCTCCTGCCTCGCGACGCACTCCTACGGCGCGCTCCTCTGGACGAGGTGCGACTCTGTCACCACGACATTCACTCCGGCGCGCCGGCGGCGAGCCAGGCGGCGAGGAGGCGGCGCTCGTCACCGGTCATCTCGGTGACGTTGCCGGGCGGCATCGCGCTCGAATGCACCGCCTGAACCGCGATCATCCGCGCATGCCGGCGGATTTCGTCCGGCTCGTCGAGCCGCACGCCCTTCGGCGCGTGGGCGAGGCCGGCCCACACCGGCTCCTTGGCGTGGCACATGCTGCAGCGTGAGATCACGACGTCGCCGACCTCGGCAAAGCTCGGCGTCGCCGGCAGCGCGCCGGTGTCGACGTCGACCCCGCGCGGTCCCGCCATCGACAGCGCCACGATCGCCGCGACACCGGCCGCCGCTACCCCCCAGGTCCACCACGGGCTGCCCTTGCCGGCGTGCCGGGTGTTGAAGAAGTGGCGGATCACCGGGCCGATCGCGAGCACGATCGCGACCATCAGCCAGTTCCAGCGGGTCGCGAACACCAGCGGATAGTGGTTCGACAGCATCAAAAAAACGACCGGCAGCGTGAGATAGTTGTTGTGCACGCTGCGCTGCTTGCCGATCGCGCTCCAGCGCGGGTCCGGCGTCTCGCCGGCGATCAGCGCCGCCACGGTCTTCTTCTGATGCGGGATGATCACCACGAACACGTTCGCCACCATGATGGTGCCGATCAGCGCGCCGATCTGGGTGAGCGCACCGCGCCCGGAAAACACGTGGGTGAAGCCGAACGTCACTGCGACCAGAAACACGAAGCCGACCAGCGACAACGCCAGCTCGTGCCGGCCGAGCGGCGAGCGGCACAAACCCTCGTAGGCGAGCCAGGCGACGGCGAGCGTGAGACAGGCGAGCCCCGCCGCCTGCGGCGCGGTCAGCCGCATCACCGCCGGGTCGATCAGGAAGAGGTCGGCCTGCATGTAGTAGACGACGACCAGCAGCGCAAAACCGGACAGCCAGGTGGCATAAGCCTCCCATTTGAACCAGGTCAGCTCGTCCGGCATCCGCGCCGGCGCCACCACGTATTTGAGGATGTGATAGAAGCCGCCGCCGTGCACCTGCCAGGCGTCGCCGGCGACGCCCGCCGGGCGCTCGGGCCGCGCCTTCAGGCTCAGATCGAGATGGATGAAATAGAACGAGCTGCCGATCCAGCCGATCGCCGCCACCACGTGCAGCCACCGCAGCACCGCACTCAGCCACTCGACGAGCACCAGCTCGAAGACCGAGAACTCCACGTCCGGCACCTTTCGCGTCAGGGGAATCGCGTTCGAGGTCGGGGGTCGACCGGGCTCCCACCATGGCAGACTGCCCGATCCGACGACAAGCCGATCCGTTCGGCGGCGCCCCGGTGAAAATTTGGGCAAACGGCGCAGGATGCGGGCGTCTCCCCGCCCGGTCCGAAGGCGCCGCGCCCCTTCGGACTTGTCCGTATTCTCCCGGCGGCACGGGATGCACGGAGGCGACCTGCCGGGCAGGGCGGCCGCCCGCCGCCTTGGCACGCTCCTTGCGATTTCGGAACCACGGCCGCTCGGCCGCCGCTGGCACGAGGAATCACAGGGGAGTGACGATGCACGCACCTCTTCGGACGGGGAGACGGCCTTTCGGCCGCATGCTCGCCGCCTTCGCGGGAGCCGCGATGAGCGTTTGCGCGGCGGCGCTGCCGGTCCAGGCGCAAGCGCAGGACACCATCAAGGTCGGCGTCCTGCATTCGCTGTCCGGCACCATGGCGATCAGCGAGACCACGCTGAAGGACGTGATGCTGATGCTGATCGACGAGCAGAACGCCAAGGGCGGCCTGCTCGGCAAGAAGCTCGAGGCGGTGGTGGTCGATCCCGCCTCCAACTGGCCGCTGTTCGCCGAGAAAGCGCGCGAGCTGATCACCAAGGACAAGGTGGCGGTGGTGTTCGGCTGCTGGACCTCGGTGTCGCGCAAATCCGTGCTGCCGGTGTTCAAGGAGCTGAACTCGATCCTGTTCTATCCCGTCCAATACGAGGGCGAGGAGAGCGAGCGCAACGTGTTCTACACGGGTGCTGCGCCGAACCAGCAGGCGATTCCGGCGGTCGATTATCTGATGAAGGAGGAGGGCGTCGAGCGCTGGGTGCTGGAAGGCACCGATTACGTCTATCCGCGCACCACCAACAAGATCCTCGAGGCCTATCTGAAATCGAAGGGCGTGAAGGCCGACGACATCTCGATCAACTACACCCCGTTCGGCCATGCCGACTGGCAGACCCGCGTCGCCGAGATCAAGAAGTTCGGCTCGGCCGGCAAGAAGACGGCGGTGGTGTCGACCATCAACGGCGACGCCAACGTGCCGTTCTACAAGGAGCTCGCCAATCAGGGCGTCAAGGCGACCGACATCCCGGTGGTCGCCTTCTCGGTCGGTGAGGAGGAGCTCGCCGGCATCGACACCAAGCCCTTGGTCGGTCACCTCGCCGCCTGGAACTACTTTCAGTCGATCGACACGCCCGAGAACGCCGCGTTCATCGAGAAGTGGAAGGCCTTCACCAAGAATCCGAAGCGCGTCTCGAACGACCCGATGGAAGCCCACGTGATCGGCTTCGCCATGTGGGTGAAGGCGGTCGAAAAGGCCGGCACCACCGATCCCGACAAGGTGATCGCCGCGCTGCCCGGCACCACCGCGCCGAACCTCACCGGCGGCACCTCGGAGATGCTCCCGAACCATCACATCACCAAGCCGGTGTTCATCGGCGAGATCCGCGACGACGGCCAGTTCGACGTGGTGTGGCAGACCGAGGGTTTGGTGCCCGGCGACGCCTGGTCGAACTATCTCGAGGGCTCGAAGGACCTCGAGGCCGACTGGGTGAAGATGAAATGCGGCAACTACAACACCAAGACCGAGAAGTGCGGCGGGTGAGCCGGCCCGGCGCCGCATTCACTTCTCCCCGCGCGCGGGGAGAGGTCGACGTCCGCGCTCGCGCGGATGTCGGGTGAGGGGGCTTCGCGGTCCTCTCACCGACGTCTCGAACCGCCCGTTTCACCGTCTCCTCGCCGTCCGGGAGGCCGTGACCGGCCCGATATCTCGGGAACCGTTTGATGTCGATCATCCGCTGGCTCGTCGTCCTGTCGTTCGCCGTGGGCGTGCTGCTGGCCGCTCCGCCGGTCGGCGCCGCCCCCTACGAGGACGCGCTGGCAAATCTTTCCGGCAAATCCTTCAAGCAGACCGAGCAGGCGATCGACGCGCTCGGCGCCTCCGCCGACGAGCGTGCGGCCCCGGTGCTGCGCGCGCTGCTGGACGGCCGTCTGTCCTACGATCCCGCCGGCGCCCGGCTGGTCGTCGAAGGCGCCGACGGCGCCCTGCGCGATGCCATGACCGGCGACGTGATCACGTCGTCGCCGGCCGATCTCGATCGCATCCGCATCAACAACCGCCTGCGCCGGGCGATCGCCGCCGCGCTCGGCACGCTGACGCTGCGCGCCGCCGACCCGGCCCGCCGCCGCGCCGCCGCCGAGGCCGTCTACAAGTCGCGTGACGCCGGCTCGCTCGAAGCGCTCGAGGCGGCGCTCGCCGCCGAGACCGATCCCGGCGTGAAGCAGGCGATGACCGAGGCGCGCGCCGCCATTCTGCTGGACGCCCGCGACACGCCGGATCTCGATCGCCTCGCCGCGATCGGCGTCTTGCGCGCACGCGGGGATCAGAGCGCGCTGGCGCTGCTGACCTCGCTGCCCGACGACACGCCCGACACCGTGAAGCGCACCGCGGATGCCGCGGCCGACGCCATCCGCAGCGACCTGAAGCTGTGGGAGGCCGGCCAGAATACCTGGTACGGCGTTTCGCTCGGCTCGGTGCTGCTGCTCGCCGCCATCGGCCTCGCCATCACCTTCGGCGTGATGGGCGTGATCAACATGGCGCACGGCGAGATGGTGATGCTCGGCGCCTACACCACCTTCGTCGTGCAGGAGGTGATCCGGCAGCAAAAATTCTCGCTGTGGATCCCCGGCACCGACATCGGCACCACGCTGCCGCTACCGTTTCCGGTGTCGCTCGACTGGTCGCTGCCGATCGCGGTGCCGCTCGCCTTCCTGGTCACCGCGCTGATCGGCATTTTGATCGAGCGCAGCGTGATCCGCTTCCTCTATGGCCGGCCGCTGGAGACGCTGCTCGCCACCTGGGGCTTGTCGCTGGTGCTGCAGCAGGCGGTGCGCACGGCCTTCGGCCCGACCAACAAGGAGGTGAGCAATCCCTCCTGGATGAGCGGCGCGTTCGAGATCGGCCATCTCGTCATCACCTACAACCGATTGTGGATCGTCTGCTTCTCGCTCGCGGTGTTCGCGACGCTCCTGTTGATGCTGCGCTTCACCCGACTCGGCCTCGAGATGCGCGCGGTGACGCAGAACCGGGCGATGGCGGCGTCGGTCGGCATCCGTACCGGGCGGATCGATGCGCTCACTTTCGGGCTCGGCTCCGGCATCGCCGGCATTGCCGGGGTGGCGCTGTCGCAGATCGACAATGTGAGCCCCAATCTCGGCCAGGGCTACATCATCGACTCCTTCATGGTTGTGGTGTTCGGCGGCGTGGGAAATCTGTGGGGCACGCTGGTCGGCGCCTTCACGCTCGGCATCGCCAACAAGTTTCTGGAGCCGTTCGCCGGTGCGGTGCTGGGAAAGATCCTCATCTTGGTGCTGCTGATCCTGTTCATCCAGCGCCGTCCGCGCGGCCTGTTCGCGCTCGCGGGAAGGGCGGTGGAGGCATGAGGACACCCGTGTCGCTTTTCCTGTCCACGCTGCGCGGACATCGGTTCGGCGAGAGCGAGCCACGGCCTCCGGTTCCCTCTCCCGCACTCGGGCATGCACGCGTCGTCTCGGATGCATGCAGCCGTCATGCGCGGGCTTCGACCCGCGCATCCATCGCAATCAGAAGGTGTCTTTGTTTTCGGTTTGACGGATCGCCGGGTCGAAGCCCGGCGATGACGGCGGAGAGCTTGTCGACCTCCGTTCCTCTCACTGAAACACTCGGCATTCTGCTCTCGTGTGCATCTCATGGCTCTCCCCTCGTGAGAGAGGGGCGGATGCTGCAGGGCTCTGCTCCGGTCCTTTCGCGGGCGCATGGAAGGATGTTGCCGTGACCACCCGTGCGCTCGATCGCGGCACGCTCGCCTTCCTCGCCCTCGTGCTGGCGGTGGCGATCGTGATCCCGGTGCTCAATCTCACGACGCCGGAGTCGGCCGCGCTGCACGTGCCGACCTATCTCGTCTCGCTGTTCGGCAAGTACGTCACCTTCGCGCTGCTCGCGCTGTCGATCGATCTGATCTGGGGCTTTTGCGGCATTCTCTCGCTCGGCCACGGCGCCTTCTTCGCGCTCGGCGGCTACGCGATGGGCATGTATCTGATGCGCCAGATCGGTTCGCGCGGCGTCTATGCCGACCCGATCCTGCCGGACTTCATGGTCTTCCTGAACTGGAAGGAGCTGCCGCTCGCCTGGTGGGGTTTTTCATCCTTCCCTTATGCCATGCTGATGGTGCTTCTCGTGCCCGGCCTGCTCGCGCTGGTGTTCGGCTGGTTCGCCTTCCGGAGCCGCGTCACCGGCGTCTACTTTTCCATCATCACCCAGGCGATGACCTACGCGCTGCTGCTCGCCTTCTTCCGCAACGATTTCGGTTTCGGCGGCAACAACGGCCTCACCGACTTCAAGGACATTCTGGGATTCAACGTGCAGTCGGACGAGACGCGCGCAGCGTTGTTCGCCGCCTCCTGCCTCGCGCTGGCGCTGGGTTATCTGATCTGCCGCGCGCTGGTCGCCTCGAAGTTCGGCATGGTGTTGGTGGCGATCCGCGACGCCGAGGCGCGCGCCCGCTTTCTCGGCTACCGGGTCGAGGCCTACAAGGTGGTGGTGTTCACCGTGTCCGCCTGCATGGCGGGCGTCGCCGGCGCGCTCTACGTGCCGCAGGTCGGCATCATCAATCCGAGCGAGTTCTCGCCGGCGAACTCCATCGAGGCGGTGATCTGGGTCGCGGTCGGCGGGCGCGGCACGCTGGTCGGCGCGGTCGTCGGCGCGATTCTCGTGAACTACGCAAAGACCACCTTCACCAGCGGGCCGCTCGCGCCATACTGGCTCTTTCTGCTCGGCGGGCTTTTCATCGTCGTGACGCTGCTGCTGCCGCGCGGCATCGTCGGCACGCTCGCCCATTGGCGGGCGCAGTGGCGCGCACGCCGCAAGGCCCGGCGCGGCGACGACGGGAAAGCGGTCGAGCCGCTGCCGGCGGAGTGACGCGCATGGACGCCCGCACGACGCCTGCGCTTCTCTATCTCGACGGCGTCAGCGTCGCGTTCGACGGTTTTCGCGCGCTGAACGAGCTGTCGCTCACCATCGCGCCCGGCGAGATGCGGGCGATCATCGGTCCGAACGGAGCCGGCAAGACCACCATGATGGACGTCGTGACCGGGAAAACCCGGCCCGACAGCGGCGAGGTGACGTTCGACGGCACCCACGATCTGACACGGCTCGACGAGGCGGCGATCGCGGTGCTCGGCATCGGGCGAAAGTTTCAAAAGCCCACGGTGTTCGACAGCCACACGGTGCTCGACAATCTGCGCCTCGCGCTGCGCGGCGACCGCCGGGCGAGCCGCGCGATCGTCTGGCGCGAGACCGGCGCGGAGCGTGAGAGAATCGACGCGGTTCTCTCCACCATCCGCCTCGGGGATCTCCGTGAAAATCTCGCCGGCAACCTGTCGCACGGCCAAAAACAATGGCTCGAGATCGGCATGCTGCTCGCGCAGGATTTGAAGCTCCTGCTGGTCGACGAGCCGGTCGCCGGCATGACCGACGCCGAGACCGAGCAGACCGCCGAGTTGTTGAAGATCATCAACCGCGACAAGACCGTGGTCGTCGTCGAGCACGACATGACCTTCGTCCGCGCGCTCGGCGTGAAAGTCACCGTGCTGCACGAGGGCAGCGTGATCGCCGAGGGCTCGATCGATCAGGTCTCCGAGAACGAGCGGGTGGTCGAGGTGTATTTGGGACGATAGCGAATGGTGAATGGCGAATAGCGAATGGCGAGTGGTGAGAGTGACGGCCGAGATCTCCGACCCGTCACCCTGAGGTGCTCGGCCGCAGGCCGAGCCTCGAAGGGCGACGGTGGTCGTTCATCCTTCGAGGCTCGCGACGCGAGCACCTCGGGATGACGGGGAAAATCCGTCGCAAGCCTCTGCAATCGAACTGCCCGCCTGCTCTCTCGTCTCTTCCTCTATTCGCCATTCGCCATTCGCTATTCGCCACTCGCCCGATCGAGGACATCACATGCTGTCCGTCAAAAACATCGACCTCCATTACGGCGCGGCCCAGGCGTTGCGCGGCGTGAGCCTTTCGGCAGAACCCGGAAAAGTCACCTGCGTGCTCGGCCGCAACGGCGTGGGCAAGACCAGCCTTTTGCGCGCGATCGTCGGGCGGCACGCCGTCGCCAAAGGTGCGATCGAGTGGGAGGGACAGGACCTGCGTGGCCTCTCGCCGGATCGCCGCGCCCGGCGCGGCATCGCATACGTGCCGCAGGGCCGCGAGATCTTTCCGCTGCTCACCGTGCAGGAGAATCTCGAGACCGGCTTTGCCCCGCTCGCCCGCAAGGAGCGCAGCATCCCCGAGGACGTGTTCTCGCTCTTCCCGGTGCTCGAGACCATGCTGCGCCGGCGCGGCGGCGACCTCTCGGGCGGGCAGCAGCAGCAGCTCGCGATCGGCCGTGCGCTCGTCATGCGGCCGCGCCTCCTGCTGCTCGACGAGCCGACCGAGGGCATCCAGCCGTCGATCATCAAGGACATCGGCCGCGCCATCGCCTACCTCCGCGGCCTGGGGGGGATCGCAATCATACTAGTGGAACAGTATCTCGACTTCGCGCGCGAACTCGGCGATCATTTCGCGGTGATGGATCGCGGTAGCGTCGTCTATGCGGCGAGCCGCGCGGAACTGGAAGAGGGGGAGCTGCGCCGCGCGCTGGCGCTGTGAACCCGCTGGGGGATCAGTGACGGACGCATTGTCTGGTACGGACACGCGGTCGGAGCGCGAGACGTTCGCCGCCAATCGGGCCGCCGGGCGCATCGTTCTTCGGGTCGGAATGCGCGAGGGCGTGAGCCGCCGCACCAAGGTGTTCGAGGAAGGCTCGCTGCGCGTGCGGTTTCCGGATGCCGGGCCGGACGACCTCGAGGCGGTCATCGTCAACACCTCGGGCGGCATCGCCGGCGGCGACCAGTCCGCGGTCGACATCGCGGTGGAGGAGGGCGCCTCGCTGCGCGTCACCACCGCGTCGGCGGAGAAGGTCTATCGCTCGCCCGAGGCGGAAGCGACCATGGCGGTGCATCTCACCGTCGGCCAGGGCGCGAGCCTCGCCTGGATGCCGCGCGAGACGATTCTGTTCGATCGTTCGCGCCTCTCGCGCACGATCGACATCGATCTCGCCGAGGATTCCCGCCTGCTGCTCGCCGAGGCCGTGGTGTTCGGCCGCTCCGGCATGAAGGAGCGGGTCGACGAGGGCTGGTTCTCCGATCGCTGGCGGGTGCGCCGCGCCGGCCGGCTGGTCTATGCGGAGACCATCCGGCTCGACGGCGCGATCGCCGAAACCCTGCGCGAGCCGGCGGTGACCAACAACGGCGTCGCCATCGCGATCATCCTCTTGATGCCGGCCGACGAGGCGTTCGTCGCCGCGCTGCGCCGCTGCGAGGGCTTGCACGGCGAGGTCGGCGCCTCCTCCTGGAACGGCATGACGGCGGTGCGCTTTTGTGCCCCCGACGGTGAGAGCCTTCGCGAGGACCTCACCACCGCGCTCGGCTTCGCGCTCGCCGGGCCGCTGCCGCCTTTGTGGGTGAACTGACGGGGTGGCAGCGTGCGGGCAGCCGCAGCCGTAGGGTGCGCAAAGCGAAGCGTGCGCACGGCCATCATGGTCGCGACGTCGACGTAGCGTGCGCAAAGCGAAGCGTGCGCACGTCGTCGTGGTTTCGTCCGCGTGCGCACGGCGCTGGCGCGCCTTTGCACACCCTACGACGTCGTCTCCCATCCGCACACGGGGGCTGGTCCTGGGCGGCGCCTGTTGTATGATGCCACTGCGAGACGTCGGCCGCGCGCCGGCCATCAGAGCAGTCGACGAGCCATGCATCTCACTCCCCGTGAAAAGGACAAGCTCCTGATCGCCATGGCCGCGCAGGTGGCGCGGCGGCGGCTCGAGCGCGGCGTCAAGCTCAACCATCCGGAAGCCGTGGCGCTGATCACCGACTTCATCCTGGAAGGCGCACGCGACGGCAGAAGCGTCGCCGAGCTGATGGCCGACGGCGCCGGCGTGCTGACGCGCGACCAGGTGATGGACGGCATCCCGGAGATGATCCACGACGTCCAGGTGGAGGCGACCTTTCCGGACGGCACGAAACTCGTCACCGTGCACGAGCCGATCCGGTGACCCGGATCGCCCGACGCCGAGAGCGCGGCCAGGACGTGTCTTCGAGGAGCAATCCATGATCCCCGGTGAACTGTTCGTCCAGGACGGCGACATCACCCTCAATGCCGGCCGCGAGACGGTGACGCTGACGGTGACCAACACCGGAGACCGTCCGATCCAGGTCGGCTCGCACTATCATTTCGCCGAGACCAACCCGGCGCTCGCCTTCGACCGCGACAAGGCGCGCGGCTTCCGGCTCGACATCGCTGCCGGCACCGCGGTGCGCTTCGAGCCCGGCCAGTCGCGCAGCGTCACGCTGGTCGCGCTCGCCGGCACCCGCACGGTCCACGGCTTTCGGCAGGGCGTGATGGGGCCGTTGTAGGTACGGGCGTTCTCCACGTCGTCTGACGACGTGCGAACGAACGATGTGAGCAGACTCTGGTTCGAGGTTCCGCTATGCCCGCAAGAATCTCCCGCCGTGCCTATGCCGGCATGTTCGGGCCCACCACCGGCGACAAGGTGCGGCTCGCCGACACCGATCTGATCATCGAGGTCGAGAAGGACTTCACCACCTATGGCGAGGAGGTGAAGTTCGGCGGCGGCAAGGTGATCCGCGACGGCATGGGCCAGAGCCAGGTGACGAACCGCGACGGCGCCGTCGACACCGTGATCACCAACGCGGTGATCCTCGACCACTGGGGGATCGTCAAGGCGGATGTCGGCCTGAAGAACGGCCGCATCGTCGCGGTGGGCAAGGCCGGCAATCCCGACGTGCAGCCGGACGTGACGATCGTGATCGGCCCCGGCACGGAAATCATCGCGGGCGAGGGAAAGATCCTCACCGCCGGCGGCTTCGATTCTCACATCCACTTCATCTGCCCGCAGCAGGTGGAGGAAGCTTTGATGGCCGGCATCACCTCGATGCTGGGCGGCGGCACCGGTCCGGCGGAGGGCACCAACGCCACCACCTGCACGCCCGGGCCGTGGCACCTCGCGCGGATGATCCAGGCGGCCGACGCTTTCCCGATGAATCTCGGCTTTGCGGGCAAGGGCAATGCGTCGCTGCCCGCCGCGCTGGTCGAGCAGATCGAAGGCGGCGCGTGTGCTCTAAAGCTGCACGAGGACTGGGGCACAACGCCGGCAGCGATCGACTGCTGCCTGTCGGTCGCCGACGATCACGACGTGCAGGTGATGATTCACACCGATACGCTCAACGAGTCCGGTTTCGTCGAGGACACCATCGCTGCCTTCAAAGGCCGCACCATTCACGCCTTTCACACCGAAGGTGCGGGTGGCGGCCACGCACCCGACATCATCAAGGTCGCGGGGCTGCCGAACGTGCTGCCCTCGTCGACCAACCCGACCCGGCCGTTCACCAAGAACACCATCGACGAGCATCTCGACATGCTGTTGGTGTGCCACCACCTCGACCCGTCGATCGCGGAGGACTTGGCTTTCGCCGAAAGCCGCATCAGGAAAGAGACCATCGCGGCGGAGGACATCCTGCACGATCTCGGCGCGCTCTCGATGATGTCTTCGGATTCGCAGGCGATGGGCCGGATCGGCGAAGTGATCATTCGCACCTGGCAGACCGCCGACAAGATGAAGAAGCAGCGTGGCCGTCTACCCGACGAGACCGGCGACAACGACAATCTGCGGGCGCGACGTTACATCGCCAAGTACACGATCAATCCGGCGATCACGCACGGCGTCTCAAAGCACATCGGCTCGGTGGAGCCCGGAAAGCTCGCCGATCTGGTGCTGTGGTCGCCGGCGTTTTTCGGAGTGAAGCCGGACCTCGTGATCAAGGGCGGGTCGATCGTCGCGGCGCCGATGGGCGATCCCAACGCCTCGATTCCGACGCCGCAGCCGGTGCATTACCGACAGATGTTCGGCGCTTTCGGCCGCGCGCTGACCGCCTCCTCGCTGGTGTTCGTCTCCAAGGCCGCGGTTGCGGCGAACCTTCGTGAGAAACTCGGCGTGACAAAGGAGCTGGTCGCGGTGGAGAACACGCGCAGCATCGGAAAGAAAGATCTGCCGCTCAACGATGCGATGCCGAAAATCGAGGTCGATCCCGAGACCTACGAGGTACGCGCGGACGGCGAGCTGTTGACCTGCCCGCCCGCCGAGGTTCTGCCGATGGCGCAGCGATATTTTCTGTTCTGAGCGTTGCGCTCGAGCGCGGGCGCGACGGGTGCCCACCCTTCGCGTCGCTGCGGGAGTGATGGGGACATGTCGATGTTGTGCGCGACGAAAATCATCCAGCGCGAGACGATGGTCGAGCCGAGCATCGTCGACCGGGTGGTGCTCGATGCCGACGAGCGGCATCGGCGGCGCATCGTCATGATTGGAGAGGGCGGCACCGAATTTCTGCTCGATCTGCCGGAGGCGGTCGCGCTGCGCCACGGCGACGGGCTGGTGCTGGAGGACGGCGGCGTCGTGCTGGTCGCGGCAAAACCCGAGGCTCTGGTCGAGATCACAGCCGTTTCTCCGACCGAGTTGACACGCCTCGCCTGGCATCTCGGCAACCGCCACACGCCGGTGCAGGTTGCGGTAAGCTCGTTGCGCATCCGTCGTGATCACGTGCTGGAGGAGATGCTGCAAAAGCTCGGTGCGGCAGTGACACCGATCGAGGCGCCGTTCGACCCGGAGTCGGGCGCCTACGGTCATGCCGATCATGCGGACGAGCCGGACCGGCATGCACCGTCCCACGTCGACGACGGCCATTCGCACGACCACCACCATCATGCTCACGAGCGGTGAGACCGCGCCCGGCGACGAACCCCTGCCGCCAACGGCGCTGATGCGGCTCGCGACGTGGCTGTCGCCTACCTTTCCGGTCGGGTCGTTTGCTTGGTCGGGCGGGCTCGAATGGGCGGTCGAGGCCGGCGACGTGACCGATGCCGAAAGCCTCCGTCGCTGGCTCGCCGTGTCGCTTTCGGTCGGCGGCTTCGGTTGTGATGCGGCACTGCTCGTGCACGCGTACCGCGCCGTCATGACCGCCGACGATGCAGATCTTCACGATGTCGCCGAGCTCGCATCGGCTTTGGCGCCTTCGCGTGAGCGCTACGAGGAGACGACGGCCCAGGGCGACGCGTTCGTCACGGCGGTTTCCGCTGCATGGCCGTGCGGAGCGCTGCATCGCCTTCCAGAAGTATGGTCGCGGCCGCTCGCGTATCCTGTTGCGGTCGGCGTCGCCGCCGCCGGCCACGGCATCCCGCTCCGCCCCGCGCTTCATCTGTTCGTGCATGCGCTGGTCGCCAACGCGATTTCGGCCGGGGTGCGGCTGGTGCCGCTCGGCCAGACCGACGGCCTGAAAGTGACGGCTGCGCTCGAGCCGGCGACCATCGCCTGCGCCGCGCGCGTGATGGTGACGCCGCGAGACGATATCGGCAGCGCGGCGTTTCGCGCCGACCTCGCGAGCATGCGGCACGAGACACAATATACGAGGCTGTTTCGATCGTGATCACGATCGCACTCGACGAGAACAGGAGAAAGCTCATGGCGAGCGCGAACGGGCCCTTGCGGGTCGGCATCGGTGGGCCGGTCGGCTCCGGCAAGACCGCGTTGATGGATGTTTTGTGCAAGCGTTTGCGCGAAAAATACGACATCGCGGCGATCACCAACGACATCTACACGAAATGGGACGCCGAGTATCTGGTCCGTACTGGAGCCCTCGTACCCGAGCGGATCGCCGGCGTGGAGACCGGTGGCTGCCCGCATACGGCGATCCGCGAGGATGCCTCGATGAACCTCGCGGCGATCGCAGACATGCGGAAGAAATTTCCCGCCCTCGATCTGGTGCTGATCGAATCCGGCGGCGACAATCTCGCGGCGACCTTCTCTCCGGAACTCGCGGATCTGACGATCTATGTGATCGACGTGGCGGCGGGCGAGAAGATCCCGTCCAAGGGCGGACCGGGCATTACGAGGTCCGACCTTCTGGTGATCAACAAGATCGATCTCGCGCCGCTGGTCGGTGCGTCGCTCGCCAACATGGAGCGCGACGCGAGGCGGATGCGCGGTTCGCGGCCGTTCGTGTTCACCAATCTGAAAACGGGCGAGGGCGTCGACACGGTGGAGAAATTCGTGGTGGAGAGAGGCGGGCTGTCGTGACCGGCGGTGCCGGCCGAGAATTACGTCGGCATCTGCTCGCGCCTGATCAGCAGCTGGGCGGCAACGGCGGCGGCGATCACCGGCGGCGTCTTGCCAAAAATATCGGGAATGCCGATCGGGCAGACGAGGCTCGTGATCACGTCGTGTGGAATCCCGAGCTTTTGCGCATGGCTCTCGAAACGGGCGCGCTTGGTGGACGAGCCGATCATGCCGACATAAGGAAACACGTTCCGCGCGAGCGCACGCGCCGCAATCGAATAGTCGAGCGCGTGCGCATAAGTGAGCACCAGCACGAAGGCCCCGCTCGGCGCTTCGTCTATCTCGCGCTCGGGTTCGGTCGCATGCACCGGCACCACGTTCGCCGGCACGTGCGAGGGAAACTGGT
The DNA here is from genome assembly GCF_000293785.1 of Rhodovulum sp. PH10. Lineage (GTDB taxonomy): Bacteria > Pseudomonadota > Alphaproteobacteria > Rhizobiales > Xanthobacteraceae > Rhodoplanes. Next base: position 174,659 of record NZ_AKZI01000008.1, read on the forward strand.
CGGCGCGAGTGTCGATCCAGCGCACCGCAAAGGGCAGTGGAGCGAGCGCCAGGATCAGAGCACGCCCGACATGGCCCGCCCCGAACACCAGAACGGGCGTGAAGGCTTCGCCGAAATTCTCCACGAACGGTGCGTCGGGTTCCGGCTTCCGGCCCGGCGGCGGCGCATCGATCGGGTCGAACGCCAGCGTGCGCGCCACGCGCCCGTCGGCACCGAGCCGGCTCACCGTGGTGAAGGGGCCGGCCGCCTCGGCCTTGGCCAGCGCCGCGACGGCCTCCTGATCACGTCGGTCGAAAATCTCCATCAGCGTCGTGACGATACCGCCGCAGCACTGTGACAGATCCGGCCCGAGCGTCCAGGTCCGCAGGCCGGCTCGCGCACCCGCCGACTTCACGCCCGTGGACGTCGCGTCCGTCGCGAGTGCCGCCTGGGCGGCCGCGAGCACCTCCAGCTCGAGCCTGCCGCCGCCGACCGTGCCGTAAAAGCCGCCGTCGGGACGCACCACGAGGCGCGCGCCGCTCTCGCGCGGCGCCGAGCCCGCGGTGCGCACCACGCTGACGAGGGCGGCCCTGCCGTGGCTCGCCAGCGTGTCGCGGATATTTGCCCAAACACCCATCCTGATCACGTTCGCGATGTCGCATTCGACACGAGTGTCGCGAAAGCCGTCGCCGCATCGAACGGACCGATCGCGGTCACGATCGCCTCGGGGGTCGCCGGCGCGTCGAGCAGCACGCCGCGGCCGGGGCTCGCCGCCTCCACCGCATCGGCGATCGCGGAGAACACCGAGATCGCCAGCATCAGCGGCGGCTCGCCGACCGCCTTGGATCGGTAGATCGTGTCCGCGCGGTTCTCGTCGTCGAACAGCGCGACGCGAAAGTCCGCCGGCACGTCGGAGGAAACCGGAATCTTGTAGGTCGAGGGCGCGTGCGTGAGCAAACGGCCGGCGGCGTCGTAGACCAGCTCCTCGGTCGTGAGCCAACCCATGCCCTGCACGAAGCCGCCCTCGATCTGGCCGATATCGAGCGCCGGATTGAGCGAGCGCCCGACGTCGTGAAGGATGTCCACGCGCAGCACCTTCGTCTCGCCCGTGGTGACGTCGATCGTCACCTCGCTGCACGCTGCGCCCCAGGCATAATAGAAGAACGGCCGCCCCTTTCCGCGCGCACGATCCCAATGCAAGTCGGGCGTCTTGTAGAAGCCGGTCGAGGAGAGCGAGACGCGCGCGGCGTGGGCCTTCTTGGCGAGCTCGCCGAATTCGAGGCGGCGGTTGCCGGCAACGACGTGATCGTCACGAAACACGACGTCCTCCACCGGCACGCCGAACGTTTCCGCGGCCACGGCCGCCATTCGCGCCTTGATCGTGCGGGACGCGATCTGCACCGCCATGCCGTTGAGGTCGCTGCCGGAGGAGGCGGCGGTGGGCGCGGTGTTGGGCACCTTGTCGGTCGAGGTCGGGGTGATGCGCACGCGCTCGAGCGCGATGCCGAACTCTTCCGCGGCGACTTGTGCCACCTTCTGAAACAGGCCCTGGCCCATCTCGGTGCCGCCGTGATTGAGATGCACCGAGCCGTCGCGATAGACGTGAACGAGCGCGCCCGCCTGATTGAGCGGCGTCAGCGTGAAGGAGATGCCGAATTTCACGGGCGTCAGCGCGAGGCCACGCTTCAGGATCGGCGACGTTTCGTTGAACGACGTGATTGCGGCGCGGCGCGCGCGATAGTCGGAGGTTCGTTCCAGCTCCTCGATCAGCGCGAGGCCGGTGGAGAAATCCTCCACCGTCTGTCCGTAGGGCGTGACGTGGCGGCCTTCGGAATAGAAGTTCGCCTTGCGCACGTCGAGCGGATCACGTCCGAGCCTGCGGGCGATCGCATCGATCACCCGCTCGATCGCCAGCATCCCTTGCGGGCCGCCAAAGCCGCGGAACGCGGTGTTGGACACGGTGTCGGTTCGCACCCGCCGCGTGTCGATGCGGAAGGCCGGGAGAAAGTACGTGTTGTCGGCATGAAACATCGCACGGTCGACGACGCCGGCCGAGCAGTCGGCCGAGCAGCCGCAGCGCGCCGCCAGCATCAGATCGAGCGCGGTGATGCGCCCGTCGGCGTCGAAACCGACCGACCAGTCGGCGCGAAAGTCGTGACGCTTGCCGGTGAGCGCCATGTCGTCGTCGCGGTCGAGCCGCAGCTTGCACGGGCGACCGGTGAGGCGCGCCGCGACGGCGGCGATCGCCGCCCATTGGCTGCCCTGCGTCTCCTTGCCGCCGAACGCGCCGCCCATGCGGCGGATCTCGCAGGTGACGAACGCCTCCGGTACGCCGAGCACGCGCGCGACGATCTCCTGCACCTCGCTCGGATGCTGGGTCGAGGCGTGCACCAGCATGGCGCCGCTCTCGCCGGGGCTCGCCAGCGCGATCTGGCCCTCGAGATAAAAGTGCTCCTGACCGCCGATATGCATCGTGCCGGTCATCTGATCAGAAGATGCGGCGATGACGGCGCCAGGGTCGCCTTCTACGAAGGCATAATCCGGCAGCACGCGCTCGCCGCGGGCAAGACCCTGGTCGATGGTGATCGCGGCCGGCTCGGCGTCGATCTCGATCGTTGCGAGGCGCGCCGCGCGGCGTGCGGCGTCGCGGGTTTCGGCCGCCACCGCGAACACCGGCTGGCCGTGATAGATCACGTGCGTCTCGGCGAGCATCGGCTCGTCGGCGAGCGTCGGGGCGATGTCGTTCGCGCCCGGAATGTCGGCTGCAGTGATCACCGCGACGACGCCGGGAAACGCCTTCACCGCACTCAGGTCGAGGGTTACGATCGTGCCGCGCGCGACGGCTGCGCGGCCGACCGCGAGGTGCAGCGTGCCGCGCGGCTCCGGCAGGTCGTCGATATAGGGGGCCGCGCCTTGCACGTGCAGGCGCGCGCTGTCGTGCGGCAGCGGCTGTCTCACGTGCCGCAGCGGCGGTTCTGGCACGCAGGATTCCGGCATATCAAGGCGCGGCATGAAAAACCTCCGCGCGCGGTTTTACCCGCGTTCTCGTGGTGGGGGTCCCGGCCATCTCGGCCAAGCCCTTGACGATCAGATTACCGGCCACCGTGAGGCGATAAGCGGCGCTGCCGCGCTGATCGGTCAACGGCGTAAAATCGTCGCCGAGCCTGCTTGCTGCCGTGCGCCACGTCGCGGGATCGGCGAGCCGGGCGCCGGCCAGCGCGGCTTCCACCTGCGTCGCCCGCTTCGGAATGCCGGCCATGCCGCCGAACGCGATGCGGGCGGAAGTGATCACGTCGCCATCCAGAGTGATCGCCATCGCCATCATCACGGTGGAGATATCCTCGTCCATCCGCTTGGTGATCTTGAAGGCGCGCACCAGCGTCGTCTCCCCCGGCTTCTGGATGGTGAGGTGACGCACATACTCGCCCGCCGCGCGGTCCTGCTTGCCGTAATCGATGAAGAACTCCTCGATCGGCAGCGTGCGCACCGCCATGCCCTTGCGCATCGCGATGGTGCCGCCGAGCGCGAGCAGGATAGGCGCGAGATCGCCGATCGGCGAGGCGTTGGCGATGCTGCCGCCGACCGTGCCGGCGGTGCGCACCTGAACCGAGCCGAACCGCCGCAGGATTTCCGCGATGTCCGGATCGAGCGCGCCGAGGTCTTCTGCGGCGCGTGCGAGCGGCACCGCGGCACCGAAGGTGAGCGTCGTTTCCGACTCCTCGATCATGTCGAGCCCGACCACCCGGCCGACATGCACGATCTTCGACAGTGGCATCAGCTTCTTGGTGATCCACAGGCCGACATCGGTCGCCCCGGCGACGATGGTCGCGTCGGGATGGGCGTCGAGCAGCGCCGCCAGCGTGTCCTCGCGGGCGGGGGCTGCGAAGAACGCACCGTCGTCGCCGACCAGAATGTCCTCGTCGTCGGCGATCGCCTCGAGGCGCGCGAGGCGTGCCGGCTCGTCCGCCGTGAAACGGTCGTTACGGTCGTTGCAGGCGGCGATCGCGGCGTCGACGATCGGGCGGTATCCGGTGCAGCGGCACAGATTGCCGGCCAGCACGTCGTCGATCTCGGCGCGGGTCGGCGGGGCCGACACGCGGTGGTAGTGGGCAAAGAGGCTCATCACGATGCCTGGCGTGCAGAAGCCGCATTGCGAGCCGTGCCGCTCGACGAGCGCCGCCTGCACCGGGTGCAGCGTGCCGTCGGGCGCCGCCAGATCCTCCACCGTGATCAGCTCGGCGCCGTCGATCTGGCCGAGCAGCGTGATGCAGGCGTTCACCGGCTCGTAGGCCATGGTGTCGTCGCGGCGGCGCGCCAGCACCACCGTGCAGGCGCCGCAATCGCCTTCGGCGCACGCCTCCTTGGTGCCGGTCGAGCGCTCGTCGAGCCGCAGCCAGTCGAGCAGGGTCGTGCGTGCCGAAAAATCGCGCAGCTCGACCACCCGTCCGCGGCGGACGAACCGAATGAAGTCTCTGGTCATGGGTCCTCCGAGGCGAATCATAAGTGATCGACGCGCGCGCCGGTAGACCCCACCGTTGCGCTGTTTTCCGGTTTGGACTACGGCTCGATCGTCCTTCTGCGCCTTCGGGAGCCTCGAGAAAATGTCCGACTACGATCTGTCCATCCGCGGCGGCACGGTGGTGACCGCGAGCGACACCTTTCGCGCCGATGTCGGCATCTCCGGCGGACGCATCGTCGCGGTCGCGGACCGGGTGGAGGGCGCCGCGCGCGAGATCGACGCCTCGGGGCTTTTGGTGATGCCGGGCGGCATCGACAGCCACGTCCATCTCGCCCAGCCCTCGTCCGGCGCGCAGATGGCCGACGGCTTCCTCACCGGCACGCGCGGGGCGATCGCCGGCGGCACCACCACGGTGATCCCGTTCGCCATGCAGCCGCGCGGCGAGAGCCTGCGGGCCGTCGTGCAGGACTATCATAAAAAGGCCGAGGGGCAGGCGTTCGCCGATTACGGCTTTCATCTGATCATCACGGACCCGACCCCGAGCGTGCTCGGCCAGGAGCTGCCGGCGCTGGTCGGCGACGGCTACACCTCGTTCAAGGTGTTCATGACCTATGCCGACATGGTGTTGAACGACCGCGAGCTGTTGGAGGTCTTCGAGTGCGCGCGCAAATGCCGGGCACTGGTGATGGTCCACGCCGAAGGCTACGACGCGATAAAATTCATGACCGAGCGGCTGGAGCAGGCCGGCAAGACGGCGCCCTATTATCACGGCGTGTCGCGGCCCGAGATCGTCGAGCGCGAGGCGGCGCACCGGGCGATCAGCCACGCCGAGCTGATCGACGTGCCGCTGATGATCGTCCACGTCTCGGGCCGTGAGGCGATGGAGCAGATCCGCTGGGCGCAGAACCGCGGCATGAAGGTCTATGCCGAGACCTGCCCGCAATATGTCGCGCTCACCGCCGACGACATGAAGGGCCTCAACATGGACGACAGCGGCGGCAAGTATGTCTGCTCGCCGCCGCCGCGTGATCACGAGAGCCAGGAGGCGATCTGGCAAGGGCTGCAGCAGGGCGTGTTCAAGACCTTCTCGTCCGATCATTGCCCGTTCATGGACACGAGCGAAGGGAAGCGCAACCCGCAGGCGCGCACCTCCTTCAAATGGGTGCCGAACGGCATTCCGGGCGTCGAGACGCGCATGCAGGTGTTGTGGGGGCTCGGGGTCGACAAGGGCCGGATCGGCATGAACGAGTTCGTCGCGCTCACCTCGACCAACCACGCAAAAATGTACGGGCTCTATCCGAAGAAGGGCTCGATCGCCGCCGGGTTCGACGCCGACATCGTCTTGTGGGACCCGAACAAGAAAGAGACCATCCGCCAGGAGCTGATGCACGGCGCCTGCGACTACACGCCCTACGAAGGGCTCGAGGTGCGCGGCTGGCCGGTGATGACGATCCTGCGTGGTAAGCCGGTGTGCGAGGAGGGAAAGATCCTCGGCGCGCCGGGCGACGGCGGCTTTCTCGCCCGCGCGATCTCGCCCTACGCCTCGAAGTGAACGGCTCTCGGTCCGGGGCGCACTGCCCCGGACCGGCGGTCTCGTTTCGGTGGCCGGCCCGTCACGCCGCCTGCGGCGTGCCGTGGTCGCGGTCGCGCATGGAGCGCAGGCGCAGCGCCCAGGTGACGTAGACGATGCCGGAGACGATCGCATAGGCGGCGATCAGCCAGACGATCGCCAGCGCGCCGGCGACCGGCAGTGCCATCAGCACCAGGCCGAACAGCACCGACAGCACGCCGGAGACGATCAGCAGCCACTCGTGCTCGATCTCCTTGCGCAGCTGGATCGCGGCGACCACCTCCATAACACCGGTGACGATCGACCAAGCGGCGATCAGGAACAGCAGCACCAGCGCCACCGCGGCCGGGAAGACGAAGGCGACCAGCCCGAGCAGGATGCCGAGCGCGCCGGACAGCACCAGCCACCAGCGCGCCTGGCTCGGCCCGCGGCCGGAGATCGCGGCGGCGATCGCCAGCACGCCGTCGGCCAGCACGAAGGCGCCGTAGAACAGCACGAGCGTCAGGATCGTCAGGCCCGGCCAGGTGAACGCCACCACGCCGAACACGATGGCGACGAGACCGCGCACCAGCACCACCCACCAGCGGGCGGCGAGACCTTGTCGGGTGAGCGACGCCGGCACGCCGGCCGGATCGGGAAACGCTTGCATGAAAAAATCTCCTTCGGACGTCTCGTCTCCCGCTACAACGGGGAGACGTGCGGAACCGTTCCCCGATACCTCGAACATGGTCGACGGCGTGTGACCGGGATCGGCGACGGGAGCCGGGCCGGACGGATGCGCGCTCGACCGAACGCCCGCCGCACCGCGACCCGGGATCGGCGGCACGTCGGCCGGACGTTTGCGAAACGTCAGCGTGACGTCAGCGGGGTGCCGGCACAATGGCCGGATGGCAGTCCTCGATCGTCGAACCTGGATTCTCTCCGGCCTCCTGTCGCTCGCCGCCCTGTCCGGCGCCCGCGCCGAGTGGAACGGCCCGTCCGACGACGGCCCGCCGGGGGGCGGCCCGCCGCCCTGGGCGCGCGGCCGCGGCCGAAGACGGCGCCACCGCGACGACCACGACTGCGCGCTGCGCGCCCTGGCGGAAGGGCGGGCAAAACCGCTGTCGCAGATCCTGCCGGGCGTCGAGAAGGAGCTCGGCGGCCAGGCCATCGACGTCGAGCTGGAGCACTGCAAGGGGCGCGTCGTCTATGAGATAAAGCTGTTGCGGCCGGACGGCCGTCTGATCGAGGTGGTGGTCGACGCGATGACCGGCCGCCCGATCGAGGACGGAAAGAAGTCGCACGGAGACGAGCTCTGATGCGCATCCTGGTGGTCGAGGACGAGCCTCGCATCGCCCGCGACATCGCGGCGGCGCTGACGGCGGCCGGCGGCGTGGTCGACGTCGTCGCCGACGGCGAGGAGGCGTGGTTCAAGGGCGACACCGAGGATTACGCCCTGGTGGTGCTCGATCTCGGCCTGCCCAAGCTCGACGGCCTCGCGGTGCTCAAGCGCTGGCGGCGCAACCGGCGCCAGATGCCGGTGCTGATCCTCACCGCGCGCGGCACCTGGGCCGAGCGGGTCGAGGGGATCGACGCCGGCGCCGACGACTATCTGCCGAAGCCGTTTCGCATGGAGGAGCTGGCGGCGCGCGCCCGCGCGCTGATCCGCCGCTCGGCCGGCCTCGGCACCGCGGTGATCGAGGCCGGGGCGCTGACCGTCGATCCGCGCGACATGCGGGTGGCGCTCGCCGGTGTGCCGGTCGCGCTGTCGCCCCTGGAATACCGGCTGGTCGCCTATCTCGCGCTCCACAAGGGGCGGGTGGTGCCGGCCCACGAGCTGATCGATCAGCTCTACGGCACCGACGACGCCCGCGACGCCAACGCCCTGGAAGCGCTGGTGACGCGGCTGCGGCGAAAGCTCGGCGCCGGCACGATCGAGACGCGGCGCGGCTTCGGCTATCTCGTCCCCGATCCGCCCGACGCCGCCGCGCCCGACGGCGCCGCCGTCCGCCCGGACCCGCCGCCGTGATCGGCGGCTCGCTGCGGGTCCGCCTGTTTCTCGCCGGGGTGGTGTCGATCCTGGTGGCGCTGGCGCTCGCGGCCTTCGGCCTGTCGCTGCTGTTCGAGCGCCATGTCGAGCGCCGCATGGGCGACGACCTCACGGTGGTGCTCGACCGGCTGGTGTCCGGGATCGACCGGACCCAGGATGGGGCGCTCTCGGTAGTCGACCCGCCGGACGACCCGCGGTTCGAGAAGCCGCTGTCCGGGCTCTATTGGCAGGTGACGACCGAGCCGGTCGCGGGGGCCGCGAGCACCCTGGTCGACCGCTCGCGCTCGCTGTGGGACACCGAGCTGCCGCTGCCGCGCGACGAGCTGTTCGAGGGCTCGCTGCACCATCACCGGATCGCCGGGCCGGGCGGCACCAGCCTGATCGCGGTGGAGCGGCGGGTGACGCTGCCGGCGCGGCTCGGCGGCACCGCGCTGCGGCTCGTGGTGGCGCGCGACGTCGCCGACCTGCGCAACGCCACCCGCGACTTCACCAGCGACTTGATGCCGTTCGTCGCGATGGTCGGGCTCTTGCTGGTGGTCGCCTCCGCCGTCCAGGTGCGGGTCGGCCTCGCCCCGCTCGCCGCCGTCCAGGCGCGGCTCGCCGCGATCCGCGCCGGCACCGCCGAGCGGCTCGGCCAGGCGTTTCCCGACGAGGTGCAGCCGCTCGCCGGCGAGGTCGACGCGTTGCTCGACGCCCGCGACCGCCAGGTGCAGGCGGCGCGCGCGCGGGCCGGCGACCTCGCGCACGGCTTCAAGACGCCGCTGCAGGTCTTGGCGGGCGACGTCGAGCGCCTGAAGGAGAAGGGCGAGCGGGCGATCGCCGAGGATCTCGCGGTGATCGGCGAGACGATGCGCCGCCACGTCGAGCGCGAGCTCGCCCGCGCCCGGCGGGTCGTCTCGGCCGACGCGGTGGCGCCGGTCGGCGAGGTGGTCGAGCGGGTGGTCCGGGTGGTCGGCCGCACGCCGGCCGCCGATCCGCTCGAATGGGAGGTCTCGGTCGACCCCGCCGCCAAGGCCCGCATCGCCCCCGACGATCTCGCGGAAATCCTCGGCAACCTGCTCGAGAACGCCGCCCGCCATGCCCGCGAGCGGATCGTGGTGACCGCCGCGATCGAGACCGGCGAGGTGGTGGTGCGGGTGGTCGACGACGGCCCGGGCATTCCGCCGCAGATGGTGGCGATGGCGCTGCAGCGTGGCGGCCGGCTCGACACCGGCCCCGGCACCGGACTGGGCCTCGCGATCGCCAGCGACATCGCCGAGGCGTGGGACGGCCTCCTCTCGCTCGGGCCGACCGATCCCGGCCGGATGACGGCGGTGCTGCGCCTCCCGCGCGCCGAGCGCACGGTTCTGGCCGAGCGGACGGTTTCGACGGACCGCACGGGCCTCGCCGAACGGCCGCTGACGAGAAGCTGACGAGCCCGGTCAGAGCGGCGTCAGGGCAGGGCAGCCATTCTCCCGGCACGATCCTTCGATCAACGGGAAGCCCTGTTCATGACCAAACTCCGCTACGATCCGCTCATTCAGCTCGTTCACTGGCTCACCCTCGCCGCCGTGGTCGGCGTGTTCATGAGCGGCCTGATCATGGAGGAGATGCCGCGCGGCCCCGACAAGATCGCGCTGGTCGGCCTGCACAAGTCGGTCGGCGTCGTCGTGCTGCTGCTGACGGTGATCCGCCTCGCCTGGCGGCTGCTCAATCCGCAGCCCGACTCGATTCCCGGCGCGGCGCTGACCCAGATGGCGGCGCGCGCCATGCACATGGCGCTCTATGCGGCGCTGGTCGCGGTGCCGGTGATCGGCATCTTCATGTCGTGGGCGCACGGCCGCGCCGTCGACGTGTTCGGCCTGTTCTCGCTGCCGCCGATGATCGAGGCCGACCGCGCGCTCGGCGAGCGGCTGGGCGAGATGCACGAATTTGCCGCCTGGGCGATCATCGTGCTCGCCGGCGTCCATGCGCTCGCCGCCATCGTCCACCAGATGGTGCTCAAGGACGGCGCGATCGCCCGCATGCTGCCCTATGGCCGGCCGAGCGGCACCGCGTGATCGGCACGGCATGAACTCCCGGCGGCTGCTCGCTCTCGGGCGGACCCGTCGGGCCTGGACGGCGGTCGCGAGCGAGAGGCTCGCCGGGACGGCGGCCGGGGTGGCGACACCCCGGCCGCGAGTTTTTTTCCGTCCACCCCGTGTTTCGCGGGTTCCCGGCGGCTGCGGCGTGTCTCACGCGAACAGGCGGAACACCGACGCCGGGAAGCGCACTCCGGGATCCGAGCAGTCGTCCGGCCAGCCGAGAAGGTGGCTCGCGCAGCGCCGGCAGTCGCTGCTGCCGAAGCCCGGCAGCGGCACCGGCAGTCCGGCGAGGTCTCGCACCAGCGCGCACTCGTCGCCGCCCGGCGCGATCCACACCGCGACCACCCGGCCGCGCGTGGTGAGCCGGTCGACGTGCCAGTGAATCCGTTTTCGGCGGGCGAGATGTCGGGTCACCCGCGCCCTCAGCCCGCCGGGCCCGCGCGCAGACCCGCAATAGAGATACCGTCCGGCGGGCAGGGTGCAGGCCGCGCCGCCGACCCTCAGCGCCACCGGGCGGGCGAGGAGAAGCCCGAGCACATAGGCGCCGGGCTCCGCCGGCACGCTTCCGACAACACCCGCATGCAAAGCCGGAGCGCGTTTCATGTGAAGAATCCGGCCGATTCGCCGGGCGACCCGGACCGCCGATGGTTGATCATCGGTTCAGCCGCGAGGTTGAAATTGCATACAAGCCAAGGAGTGAGGCCTGCGTTCATGCATGGCAGGAATATTGTGCAGAGCACAAAGTTCTATTGACTCGTCTGGCCGATGCGAGTGGATTAGGAAAACTGCGAATGTCCGCAGCACGAACATACTGGGGAGTTCGTATGCGACACCTTTCCATTGCCTCGAGTTCGTTGCCGTCCCTGATCATTCCTTGCCCGCGTTGCGCCATGCGCATGGCGTTCCGCTCGACCTCCTCGACCCAGGCAGAGCCGAATTTCCAGGACACCGTCTACGCCTGCGAGCAGTGCGGCACCGAGATCGTCCGCACCACCTACCGCGCGATCGACGCCGTCGATCCCGCCCGGGCGGCGTGAGGCCCGGCTCGCCGTCCACCGGCCGCGTGTGATCTCGCGGCCCCGATCCGGTCTCCTTCCGACACTCCCTCGTCGCGCTCGCCCGACGGTATCGCGCGCCGTGACCGGCCCGGAGCGTCGCACCTCGCCTCATCGTCACTCCCGCCGCTCGCGATAGCCGAGCGCGGTGTGGCCGGTGCCGTCGACCAGGCAGCGCGCGCCGAACGCCGCCTGCCCGACCGCGGTGGCGGCGAGGCAGCCGAGCGACATCATGCCGTCGCCGATCCGGCTCCACACGGTCGCGGCCGGGCCCGGCTCGGTCGCCGCCTGCGCGTCCTTGCGCTGGAGCGTGTCGATCGCCGTCAGCGCGTTCTGCCGCACCCGGTCGACGTCGTTCTCGTCGGCCGCGGCCACCACCTCGTGCAGGATCGTGGTGATCTCGGCCGACTTGTGCGCCGAGAGCTGCGCCTCGAGCAGCGCGTGCAGCGCCGGATCGCGGGCGGCGTTGGCGGCCAGGGTGAACTTCGCCATGCTGCCGATGATCAGCCGCTCGAGGTCGTCGTGGTCGTTCGACCACGGCAGCAGCGCGACGATCCGCTCGATCGGGTCGGCCTCGCCGGTGGCGAAATAGACGCCCCACAGCGTGTCGATCACCGCCGGGCCGGGGGCGAGCGCGGCATCGTCGTCGGTGCGGAACAGGGCGTCGCGCCAGCGCTCCCAGAACGGCAGCTTGCGCGGCATCGCCAGCTGCGAGAGCGTCGGCGACGAGCCGGTGACGTAGCCCTCGATCATCGCGCCGTATTGCGGAATGCGCGGCGCGAGCGACGCCAGCAGGCGCTTCCATTCGGGATGGCCGGAATAGGCGATCGCCCGCACCACCACCCAGCGGTCGGACGGCCCGATCGGCAGCACCGCGTCGATCAGCCGGTCGGCGTCGCCCGGCGCCGCCCCGATCAGCCCGGCGAGAAAGCCGACATAGATGCCGGCGGTGCTCGGCTCCTTCAGCGCGCCGGTGCGGCTCGCCGTCCGGTAGGCCGCGGCGACGCGATCCGGGTCGCGCCGCGACCGGTAGGTCGAGATCCATCGCAGCACGTCGGTCGACGTCTCGAACGCCGCGACGTCGCTCGCACGCACGCCGGCCTCGGCCGGCGGCAGGCTCGCCTGCTGGGCCGCTCGCGGCTCGGCCCAGGTCGGCGACGGCGTCAGCGCCGTCGCCGCGGCGAGCAGAGCGCCGCTGACCAGAGCGGCGACGACACGCCTCATCATCCCCTCCGTACGCTCCCGGGTCGGCCTCGCAGGCCGGCGTCGGGGTGCCCCCGAAACGTGTTCAAGCAGACACGCAGGGCAATTTCATGGGGGGTGGTGGTCCATTCGGTGGCGCTGGAGGGGCGAAGGACGCTTCCGTTTCGGATTGCGCGCCACCGTTGCGGCCGGGCCACAGTTTGCGTTCCGTGCCGGCGCAAAAAAACCTCCTCCGCGGCGCGCGGCCACGGTCGTTCCGCCTCGCGCGGCGGCCGGTGGGGTCAGAGCCCGTTTGGGAACTCCGACGGGGCTGCGCCGGAGCCGCTT
>NZ_AKZI01000009.1 GCF_000293785.1 Rhodovulum sp. PH10
ATCACGGATCCGAGCCGAGCCAAATCAAATCCGTGAATGCCGTAGCCCCACCGGGGAGAGGTGGCGGCCGTGCCGCCATCGATGGTCCGAACTAATCACTCGGAAGCCGTATTACATCCCGAAGGCGACGCGGGGATCGTTGGCGCGCTTGAGGTTCCGGTAACGGGCCATCGCCCACAGCGGGAAGAACTTTCGGTAGCCGTGGTAGCGCAGGTAGAACACCCGCGGGAAACCCGTCGCGGAGAAGCGTTCCTCGTCCCAAAGGCCGTCGGCGTTCTGGGTGCGGCCGAGCCAGGCGACGCCACGATCGACCGCCGGCGCGTCGACGCGGCCCGCCGCCATCAGCCCGAGCAGCGCCCAGGCGGTCTGCGACGCCGTGCTCGGCGCCGGCTCGTAGCCCTGGTATTCGAGCTTGTAGCTGGTGCCGTCCTCGCCCCAGCCGCCGTCCGGGTTCTGGATCGCGATCAGCCACTCGGCCGCCTTGGCGACCGCCGGATCGTCCGCCTCGAGCCCGGCGGCGTTGAGCGCACACAGCACCGACCAGGTGCCGTAAATGTAGTTCATCCCCCAGCGGCCGTACCAGCTGCCGTCGGCGAGCTGGGTCTCGCGCAGATAAGCGAGCGCCCGGCGCAGCGGCTCGCTGGTCTCCGGCATCTCGCCGAGCTGCGCCAGCAGCGAGACGACGCGCGCGGCCACGTCCTCGGTCGGCGGATCGAGCAGCGCGCCGTGGTCGGAGAACGGGATGTTGTTGAGGTAGGAGTAGGTGTTGTCGGCGTCGAACGCGGCAAATCCGCCGTTCTCGCTCTGCAGCCCGACCACCCATTCGCGCGCCCGGTCGATCGCCTCGTCGGGCCGTGCCTGCGGGTTCTTCCGGTAGGCGCGGTCGAGCGCCATCGCCACCACGGCGGTGTCGTCGAGGTCGGGATAATGCGCATTGGCATACTGGAACGCCCAGCCGCCCGGCCGCACGTCGGGCTTGGTCTCGGCCCAGTCGCCCTTCAGGTCGAGCACCTGCAGCGGCATCAGCCAGTCGAGCCCCTTGCGGGCGCGCGCGGCGGCCCGGTCGTCGCCGGTCTCGAGCAGCGCGTGACAGGTCAGCGCGGTGTCCCACACCGGCGAGACGCAGGGCTGGCAATAGGCCTCGTCGTCCTTCACCACGAGGAGCTTGTCGATCGCCTTGCGGGCCACCGCGCGCTCCGGATGATCGGGCGGAAAGCCGAGCACGTCGTACATCATCACGACGTTCGCCATCGGCGGATAGATTGCGCCGAGCCCGTCCTCGCCGTTGAGCCGCTCCTCGCAGAAGGCGACCGCCTTCTCGATCGCGCGCTTGCGCGGCCAGCGCGGCATGAAGGGCTCGATTCCCCGCAGCACCGCATCGATGCCGCGAAACAGGAAGAACCACGAGCGCTTCTGGTGCGGCGCGCGGGCGCGCGGACCGACCGTCTGCGGGTTTTCGTGAAACAGCTCGTCGATCGTCACGCCGCGCGGATTCTTCGCCCGCGGCTTGAGCGTCTGCAGCACCAAAAGCGGCACGATGGTGGTGCGCGCCCAATAGGAGATCTTCCACAGCGTGAAGGGCGACCAGCGCGGCAGCAGCATGATCTCCACCGGCATCACCGGCACCGCGGTCCACGGGATCTGGCCGTAGAGCGCGAGCTGGATGCGGGTGAAGACGTTGACCTGCGAGGCGCCGCCGTGCGCCAGGATCGCCTCGCGGGCACGCCGCATGTGCGGGGCGTCGGGATCGTCGCCGATCATCTTGAGCGCGAAATAGCCCTTCACGCTCGCCGAGATGTCGAAGTCGCCGTCGTGGAACAGCGGCCAGCCGCCGTGCGCGCCCTGGATGCGGCGCAGATACACGCCGATCTTGCGCTCGAGCTCGAGGTCGGGCGTCTCGCCGAGATGATGGACGAGCAGCACGTATTCGGAGGGGATGGTGCAGTCGGCCTCCAGCTCGAACACCCAGTGGCCGTCCGGCTGCTGATAGGACAACAGCGCCTCGGTCGCCTTGCCGATCTTCGCCTCGAGATCGGCGAGCAGGCGGTATCCGGTCTCCTGCGCAGGGGTCTCGATCACGGCATCGGTCATCGGCTCACTTCCTTCGGTCGGTCGTCGTACGGGCGGCGGGCGGACGAAACGCAAACGGCTCACAAAACCGATCGACGCGGCTGAAAAAGGGCAGCCGCCGCATTGCCGGAGCGGATCGCCCCCTCGATGGTCGCCGGCAAGCCGGTCGCGGTCCAATCGCCGGCGAGCGCGAGATTCTGCCAGCGGGTCGCCGCGGCGGGCCGGCGTGCGTCCTCCTCGGGCGTCGCGGCAAAGGTCGCGCGGCGCTCGCGGACGATCTGCCACGGCGGCAGCGGGCCGTCGAGGCCGGTCGCCCGGCACACCTCGCGCCACACGATCTCCGCGAGCAACTCACGAGGCTCGCGCATGAAGCGGTCGGCATTGCTGGTTGTCACCGACACGCGGTCGGCGAACCGAAAAATCCATTCGGCGGCGCCGCCGATCACGCCGAGAAGCGGCGGCATGCCGGCGGGCGGCCTCACCCGAAAATGAGTGTTGAGAATCGAGCGATGGGTTTGCGGCACCGAAATCTCCGGCACCAGCACGGCGGCGATCCAGGCCGGCACCGCGAGGATCACCGCGTCGTCGGCGGCGAGATCGATGCGGTCGGCGCCGAACACGAGCGCCGCCACCCGGTCGCCGACGAGTTCGAGCCGGCGCAGCTCGTGGGTGAAGTTCACCGTCGCGCCCTGGCCGCGCAGCCAGTCGACTGCGGGCTCCACGAACACCGAGCCGAGCCCGCCGACGGCGATCCGCGGCCGGCACGCCTCCCCGCCCTTGCCGAGCGTCTCGCGCACGATCGCCGCGGCGAGCGCCGCCGAGGCGACCGGCGGATCGGTGTTGAGGGCGGCGACCAGGAGCGGCGCGAGCAGGCGGTCGTAGAGCGGGCCCTCGCAGGCGATCACCTCGCCGATCGGCCGATCGCCGGCGAACAGGAGCCTTGCCAGCCCCAGATAGTCGGCGGGCCGGGTGCCGGGCACGCGCGAGGCGGAATCGAGAATCCACCACGGCAGCCGGCCGTCGTTGATCCGCACCGTCCAGCGCTCGCCGGTCGCGAGGTCGTGGAAGGGAAACGCCGCCTCGGCCGGCCCGGTCAGGCGGTCGGCGGCGCCGATCGTCTCGGCATAAGCGAGCGCATCGCGGTTGCCGGACAGCAGCAGATGGTTGCCGTTGTCGATATGGAGGCCGGTCGCGCGGTCGTGATACGAGCGGCAGCGTCCGCCGGCGTGCCCGGTCGCCTCGTGCACGACGACGGCCCGGCCCGCCTGCGACAGGCGCACCGCGGCGGCGAGGCCGGCGAGGCCGGCCCCGACGATGTGCACGGTGCCGGCCATCAGACGAACCCGTACTGCAGCACGATCAGCAGGAGGTTCAGCTTGTTGTGGCGCACCGGCTCGCGCGGGGCTGCGAAGCCGCGCACCACCAGCTCGTCGAGCAGCGCGCGATAGACTTTGCCCATGATGCGCGGCGCCCGCACCATCCAGCGCGGGCAGCGGTCCATGATCGCGTCGGCCGCCTCGAAATGCTCGCGGGCGCGATCGATCAACCGGCCGCAGACGACGCCGAGCGCCGGATGCGCCACCACCCCCTTCGGCTCGGTCGTCTCGATGCCGGCCTCGCGCAGCATCTCGACCGGCAGATAGAGCCGGCCGTTGCCGGCGTCCTCGTCGAGATCGCGCAAGATGTTGATGATCTGCAGCGCGCGGCCGAGATGGTGGGCGAGCGGCGGGCCGTCGACGTCGTCCATCCCGAACACGCGCACCGAGAGGCGGCCGACCGCGCTCGCCACCCGGTCGCAATAGAGGTCGAAGGTTGTCAGGTCGGGCGCGCGGATGTCGGCGGCCGCGTCCATCTCCATCCCCTCGATGATGGCGATGAAGTCCTCCTTGCGCAGCCCGAACTCGGCGATCGCGGTGGCGAGCCCGCGATGCTCGGGGGCGACCTCGCCGGCATAGAGCCGGTCGAGATCGGCACGCCAGCGGGCGAGCCCGGCGATCCGCTCCTCGCGGGGAGCCGGCGAGTCGGCGATGTCGTCGACGTGGCGGCAGAAGGAATAGACCTCGAACATGCCGTCGCGGCGCGCCCGCGGCAGCATCCGCATCGCGAAATAGAACGAGCTGCCGGCGGCGCGTTGCGACGCGTCCTGTGGCGGCTCCTGCTCCTCGGTGGCGGCGGCGAGTTGGGTCATCGGGGTTCGATCATGGACGAGGACGCTGAAAATCCGCTTACCGGCCGGCGGCGGCGGGCCGGGCGAACGGCGCCCGCACGAGGCGAAACGCGAGCGCCTTGACGATGCCGAGCGAGCCTAGCGCAGCGACCTCGGCCTTGCCCAGATGCACGCGCTCGCTCAACGGGTCGCGGGCCTGCAGCATCCGCACCAGCCGCTCGGCGAGCGCCTGGATCACGGCGACCTCGAGGGCGAGGCGGTGGTCGCGGATCTGCCCGGCAAAGACGCGGCTGGCGGCGAGCAGCGTTTCGGTCCGTCGGGCGAGATCGTGAATGCAGGCCGTCAGCGCCGGGGTGGCACGCGACGCGCCGAGATCCTCCACACGAGCGCCGTGCGAGAAAAACATCTCCTGCGGGATGTAGACGCGATCGAGCCCGGCAAAATCCTTCGCGCAGTCCTGCAGGTGGTTGATGATTTGCAGCGCCGCGCAGAGCTGGTCGTTGGCCGCCCAGGTGGCGGGGCTTTCGCCGTGCACGTCGAGGACGTAGCGGCCGACCGGCATCGCCGAGTAGCGGCAATAGTCGATCAGGTCGTCGAACGTCTCGTAGCGGCGCTTGGTGACGTCGAGCCGGAAGGCGGTGAGGAGGTCGCGGGCGTGGCGGGACGACAGCCCGCGCTCGGCCAGCACGGCGGCGAGCGCAACGCCTTGCGGCTCCGACGCGCTCTCGCCCAAAAGGCTCGCCTCGAGGCGATCGAGGAAGGCGAGCTTGTCGGCGTCCGGCAGGCTCGGATGGTCGGCGATGTCGTCGGCGACCCGCACGAACTCGTAGAAGGCGAGGATCGCCGGCCGGTGGCGCGGATGCACCAGCCGCGAGGCGACCGGGAAATTCTCGTCGTGCGCACCCTTGCCGGAGCGCAGCGTCTCGGCGGCGGCCGTCATCGGCGCCCCCGGACCGCGCGGCGCCCGCGGCTGAGGAAGGCCGGACGGAACGACCGGCGAGCGGAACGGCGAAACGGGATCATGAGGCGACCACACGGGGCCCTGTTGAACGAAAAGCGTCCGTCGATCGACCGCGGCGGACCGGGGAGCGGGCAACCCCTCGGCATGGTCTCGGCATAGCGCGCGGGCGGGCGGTTTCGCAATGTTCGAGTGGCGCGAGCCTCGTGCGGTTCAAAGCACGCCGTGACGCGGCGGTCAACGCGGGGTCCGGTCGCAGCGCCACCGTGCGACGGGTGTACGAACGCCGCCGTGTCGGATAATCTGCGGCCGCGACGAACGGCCCTTCGGAGCGCTGGTCTCCTTTTTCCTTCGGAGTCCGAGCCGATCCGGCACGACCGGTCGCCGCGACCGGGATTTTGGTGGGGACCCGGTCGCCCCGGCCGACCCCACGGATCGTGCCGGGGAGCCACGCCAGCGGACAGGTTCGGTCAGCAGCGTTCCGACTTCGGTCGGCTCCGGCGCACGGGCGCCCGGAGGCTGCCATTGCGGGGAGAGTCGACGTGTTGGGCATGACGAAAGAGGCGGCCGAGCGCGCGGACGCCGACGCCCGGTTCCCGAAGGAGCTCGATCGTGTCGCGACCGATATGGAAGCGCTGCTCGACCGGCTGCTCGGCGCCGATGCGCTGCCCGGCGAGCGCACCCGTCCGGCGCGGGTGCTCGAGGCGATGCGTTACGCGAGCCTCGCCGGCGGCAAGCGCATCCGCCCGTATTTGGCGGTCGCCTCGGCAGAAATGTTCGGCGGGCCGCGCGAGCGGGCGCTGATGGTCGGCGCCGCGGTCGAGGTGGTGCACTGCTACTCGCTGGTGCACGACGATTTGCCCTCGATGGACAACGACGAGCTTCGCCGCGGCCGGCCGACCACCCACAAGCAGTACGACGAGGCGACCGCCATTCTCGCCGGCGACGCGCTGCTCACTTATGCCTTCGACATTCTGGGCCGCACCGACACGCATCCCGACCCGGCGGTGCGGATCGACCTCGTGCTGGCGCTCGCCCGCGCCTCCGGGCTCGGCGGCATGGTCGGCGGGCAGATGCTCGACCTCGCCGCCGAAGGGCGCTTCGCCGAGGGCGTGCCGCAGCCGCTCGACCGCGCCGCCACCGAGACGATGGAGTCGATGAAGACCGGGGCGCTGCTGAAATTCTCCTGCGTCGGCGGGGCGATCGTCGCCGAGGCCGACCAGGCGGCGCGCGCCGCGCTCGCCCGCTACGGCACCGCGATCGGCAAGGCGTTCCAGGTCGCGGACGATTTGCTCGACGCGCTGGGCGATCCCGAGACGGTCGGCAAGGCCACCGGCAAGGACGCCGCCGCCCACAAGGCGACGCTGGTGCGGATCATGGGGGTGGAGGGCGCCCGAAAAGCGCTCGCCGATCTGGTGGCGGAGGCCGAGGCCGCCGTCGCCCCGTTCGGTCCCCGCGCCGACATGCTGCGCGCCGCCGCCCGCTTCATCGCCGACCGGACGCACTGACGCGCACACCCCGACGCCCGTCGCACGTACTCG
Organism: Rhodovulum sp. PH10; assembly: GCF_000293785.1. Classification (GTDB taxonomy): domain Bacteria; phylum Pseudomonadota; class Alphaproteobacteria; order Rhizobiales; family Xanthobacteraceae; genus Rhodoplanes. The sequence goes on from NZ_AKZI01000009.1 coordinate 6,737, forward strand.
TAGGGCGGAACAGCGCAGCGTATTCCGCGCCCTTCACCTCTCCCCGCTCGCGGGGAGAGGTCGGCGAGCGAAGCTCGCCGGGTGAGGGGGCTTTTCGAAAAGATCGAGACGCACCGGCCCCTCACCCCCACCCTCTCCCCGCTTCGCGGGGCGAGGGAGCGTTGCGCCGTGCCTCCCGCACATTGCTCACGAACCTCCGGGAACGAACCCTGCGCAACCCGTCTATGGCGACGCCGACGATCGGATTTGTGCGATCGGCTCGCTGCGCGCCAAGCGATCCTCGATCACCAGCCGGATGGCATCCTCGGCCATCGCCAAGGCCTCGGCCTCGTCGTCGCCGTAGCTGACGATCTCCGGCAGCGCCGGAACCCGAACGGTGAAGCCCCCGTCGGGCTCCGGCTCGAGCACGACGGCATAGGTGTGCGACGTCGACATGTCCTCGTCCTCTCGGCGGGCAGACCGGCGCAGATTAGCCTGTCGCGCCCAGACCAGAACAGCCCCGCGCCGTACGTTCGGGTGGCGGCACGGTGCCGTAGGGCCGTAGGGCGGAACAGCGCAGCGTGTTCCGCCTCTGCACCCTCCGCCGTTCACCCTCCGCCGCTCACCCTCCGTGCCGCGTCGAGGACGAGGGAGACCAGCGCCCCCGGTAACGCCCCGCCCGACGCCGGCGATTCCGCAGTGCCGTCGTGTTTTCTTTACGCAGGCACCGCCCCCTGCCCTAATTTTGAGCATGTTCGGGATTTGAGCATTGTCAAGGACCCGCGCAGGTTGATGGTTCATTTCACTCCGAGATGAAACCTTCGGATGAAACGTCACCCGTCCCGGTTCGTCGCCGGCCGGGCACGAGAGCTTTCGTCCCCCAACCTGGCAGGCGTGCTGCATGCCGAGCGCATCGGAATCACGCGGGTTCGAGATCGTCGACCGCAAGGACTTCTCTGACGTCACCTATCTGCTCGAGGTCCGCCATCCGCTGATGGCCAGGGCCGCCAAGCCCGGCCAGTTCGTGATCGTGATGCTGCACGAGCACGGCGAGCGCATCCCGCTCACCATCGCGGATTTCGACCGCGAGAAGGGCACCATCACGCTGGTGATCCAGGCGGTCGGCAAGACCACCCGCGAGATGCAGCAGGCCTGCAAGGTCGGCACGCATCTGCTCGCGCTCACCGGCCCGATGGGCGAGCCGAGCCACATCGGCAAGAGCCGCAAGGTGGTGTGCGTCGGCGGCGGCCTCGGCGTCGCGCCGGTCTATCCGCAGGCCCGCGCCCACAAGCAGGGCGGCGCCTACGTGATCGGCGTGGTCGGCTTCCGCAACAAGGACCTCGTCTTCTGGGAGGACAAGTTCCGCGCCTGCTGCGACGAGCTGATCATCTGCACCGACGACGGCTCGGCCGGCATCAAGGGCAATGTCACGACCGGCCTGAAGCAGGCGATCGAGCAGCACGCCGACATCGACGAGGTGGTGGCGATCGGCCCGCCGATCATGATGAAGGCGTGCGCCGAGACCACCCGCCCGCACGGCCTGAAGACGATGGTGTCGCTCAACCCGATCATGGTCGACGGCACCGGCATGTGCGGCGGCTGCCGGGTGAAGATCGGCGACGACGTCAAGTTCGCCTGCGTCGACGGGCCCGACTTCGACGGCCATCTGGTCGATTTCGACGACCTGATGGTGCGGCTGAAGCGGTTCTCCACCGAGGAGAGGGCGGCGTTCGAGCGCTGGAGCGAGAGCTGCCGCGGGCGCACCGCGGCGGCGCTGGTCGAAGCGGCGGAACCGGCCGTGGCGGCGAAATAGCGAGGCGACGAACATGGCCAAGAAAGCACGCAAGACCATCAAGACCATTCCGAAGGAGCGCGCGGTCGTCCGCGAGCAGGACCCGCAGGTCCGCAACCGCAACTTCGAGGAGGTCACCTTCTGCTTCGACGTCGAGCAGGCGCTGCTCGAGACCTCGCGCTGCATCGAGTGCCCCAAGCCCGGCTGCGTGAAGGGCTGCCCGGTCGGCGTCGACATCCGCGGCTTCATCGAGAAGGTGTCGGCCGGCGACATCCGCGGCGCCTACGATATCATCACCGAGACGAACCTTTTGCCGGCGGTGTGCGGGCGCGTCTGCCCGCAGGAGCACCAGTGCGAAGGCTCGTGCGTGATCGGAAAATCGCTGCCGCCGGTGGCGATCGGCCGGCTCGAGCGGTTCGTCGGCGACACCGCGATCGCCAATGGCTGGAGCAACATCCCCTATATCGAGCCGTCGGGCTTCAAGGTCGGCATCGTCGGCTCCGGCCCGGCCGGCATGGCGTGCGCCGCCGACATGGCGAAGGCGGGCTGCGACGTCACCGTCTACGAGGCGTTCCACGTGCCGGGCGGCGTGCTGCGCTACGGCATCCCGGACTTCCGGCTGCCGAACTCCGTCATCGACGCCGAGATCGCCAATCTCGAGAAGCTCGGCGTGAAATTCGAGTGCAACGTGCTGGTCGGCCGACTGTTCACCATCGAGCAGATGGTCGAGGAGATGGGCTTCGACGCCGTGTTCATCGGCACCGGCGCCGGCTACCCGACCTTCCCCGGCATTCCGGGTGACAACCTCAACGGCGTTCTGTCGGCCAACGAGCTGCTCACCCGCTGCAACATGATGCGGGCGAAGGAGGAGGGCTTCGACACCCCGCTGCCGCGCGGCGCCCGGGTGGCGGTGATCGGCGCCGGCAACACCGCGATGGACGCCCTGCGCGTCTCCAAGCGTCTCGGCGCCGCCGAGGTGCGCTGCATCTATCGCCGCTCGCGGGCCGAAGCGCCGGCGCGCCTCGAGGAGGTGCACCACGCCGAGGAGGAGGGCGTCGAGTTCCACTGGCTCACCGCGCCGGTCGCCGTGCTCGACGACGGCAAGGGCGGCGTGCGCGGCCTGCGCTGCCAGCGCATGGAGCTCGGCGAGCCCGACGCCTCCGGCCGCCGCCGGCCGGTCCCGGTCGAGGGCAGCGAGTACGACTACGAGTGCGACCTGGTGGTGGTCGCGATCGGCACCAACGCCAACCCGATCATCGGCCAGACCTCGAAGATCGCCCTCGACAAGCGCGGCTACATCGCCACCGACGACGACCTCGCGACCTCGCTGCCCGGCGTTTATGCCGGCGGCGACATCGTGACGGGCGCCGCCACCGTGATCAAGGCGATGGGCGCCGGCCGCAAGGCGGCGCGGGCGATGAAGCGCCATCTCGGCCTGCGCGACACCGACACGGTCTATCGACCGGACGCGCCGGTCTCCGCCACCCTGTTCGGCCTCGATCCCGACGAGAAGAACGTCGTGCGGGTGCGGGCGAGCTGATTTTTCTGTCGGCGACCGCCGCCGGGCTCGGGCCTGCGGCGGCCGCACGCCGTTCGTTTGGAGGTCCGCCGGCGAGGCGAGACGTTTGTGCCATGGATGCCGAAACCAAGAACCAGCTCGATTTCCCCGTGGTCGGCCGCACCGCCGCCAACACCCCGGCGATGCCGCAGCGCCCGCTGCGGCCGGCGCTGCTCGCGCCCTATCGCGACCTCACCACGCTGCGATACGACTTTCCGCTGGTGCTGGTGACGGCGGCGACGCCGGACGGCGCCGTGCAGTCGCTGACGGGAATCGTCAACGCGCTGCTCAAGGAGCTCGCCCCGCGCGGCGCGTCGGGCGAGAAGATGCGCCGTCATCTGCTCAGGCTCGAGCAGGAGATCCGCCGCCGCGTCGCCGCCGGCAAGGGCGGCCGGCTCGGAGCGGTGTGGGACGACGTCGCGACCGCCCTTTGCGCGCTCGACGCCGAGATCGGGCAGAGCCTGTCGCCCGCCCGCGCCGCCCTCGCGGTCGACGGCGAGCTCGCCGACTGCGCGGCGGACACCCCGCGCCGCGTGGTCTCCCATCTGTGGCGGATCGCCTGCGCCCAGAAGCGCGCCGCGGTGGTCGCCCGCATCGATGCGCTGAAGGCGGCGCTGTCCGATCTGCTCGCCGCCGGCACGCTGTCGGAGGCTCGCGCGGCCCGCATCCGCACCGTGCTCGAGCATTTGGTGCCGCCCGCCTTCTTCGCCGATGGCGCGGACCCCGCCCCGATCGCCGACGACTGCGCCGCTGCGCGAAAAACCTGCCGGGCGCAGCGCGCGGCGCTGGTCGATCTCGCCCGCGCGATCGCGGTCGGCGAGCTGGAGCGCGACGGCCGCTACGATCCCGCCCTGCACGATGCGGCGATCGCCGGCTGGTCGGACGCCTCGCTCGGTGCCGAGGCGTTGGCGCTCGCCCCCGGCGTGCTCCTGTGCCTCGACGACACCGGCGCTGCCCTGCGCGGCGAGGTGTTGGATCTGCTCGCCGCCGGCCTGCCGGTGAAAATCCTGGTGACGAGCGACGATCTCCTCGGCGCACCGGATGCCGATCCGCCGCTCGGCCTGTCCGCCGCCAAGCTCGGCACCATGGCGGCCGGGCTCGAGGACGCCTTCGTGCTGCAGGCGAGCGCCGCCGCGCTGGTGCGCACCGCGACGCGGATCGGCCGCGGCCTCGCTTACGACGGCCCGGCGCTGGTCGCCGTCTTCACCGGCCGTCCGGCCGCAGCGGCGGACGGCTTGCCGCTCTATCTGCAGGCCGCCGCCGCCGGGCAGGCCCGCCTCTTCCCGACCTTCTGCTACGACCCGTCGGCCGGGCCGGAGCTGGTCGCCCGCTGGTCGGTCGCCGACGACAATCCGCAGGCGGAGCGCGACTGGTCGGTGCATCCCTTCGTCTACGAGAACGGCGGCCAGCGGGTCGCGACCGACCTCGCCTTCACCCCGGCCGACCTGATCGCCTGCGATCCGCGTTTTTCCGATCACGTCCGCTTGGTCGCGGCGGCCGGCTGGAGCGACGCCATGGCCCCGGTCGACGCCGTGCTGAACGAGGCGGCAGGCGCCGACGCCGTGCCGTTCGTGCCGGTGGTCGACGCGACCGACCGCCTCTTCCGGGCGATCCCGAGCAAGGCGGTGATCGCCGCCAGCGCCCGCTGTCGCGACGCCTGGCACGCGCTGCAGGAGATGGGCGGCATCGGCAATTCCTGGGCGGACAAGAAGGTCGCCGAGGAGAAGGAGATCTGGGACGAGGAGCGCCAGATGCTGGTGCTCGCCGCCAAGGCGCACGAGACCGCCGCGAGCTGAGGGGCCGAGCCCCCTCGCCGCCGCAACCGGCGCGGCACGCCGGCGAGACCATCGTCGACACGAGCCATCGAGGCCGCCCCGCCCGGGCGGCCTTTTCTATTCAGCGTCCGGCTATAGCGGCCACCAGCCGTCGGCGCGGCGCTCGAACAGCGGCGACGAGAAGAGATGCACCAAGGGCAAATCGCCGAGCACGGATTTCCATCGCTCGGTTTGCGCCATGATGGTGAGCGCGCCGACCGTCTGCACGCCGAGCCGATCCAAGAGCCGCCGCGCCGCCGCGATGGTGGTGCCACGCGACACCACATCGTCGACGATCACCACCCGCCGGCCGGCGATGCGCGAAACGAGGTTCGGGTCGAGATAGAGCCGCTTGGCCTGGGTCGGCGTGGTCACCGAGGACACGCTTTCGGACAAGGCATCGTCGTACCAGAATTTGCGCGAGTACCCCATCGGCACGAAATGCGGCAGGCCGAGATTCTGGGCGACGCCCGGCGCCACCATCAGGCCGAGCGTCGGCAGCCCCACCACCACCTCGGGTGAGAGATGGCCGGCGCGGCGCGCGAGCTCCCGGCAAAACCAGTCGATCACCGGAAACGCGGCATGGTTGATGATCAGCGACGCCACCGCCCGGTCGCCGTCGCCCGGCAGAACCCGCAACGGCAGCTCGAGCACCCGGTCGTCAGATACCCGCGCCGGGAACCGGTCGGCATAAGGCGGACCCGCAAGGCCCTCCGGTGCCGCAAACACTTGCCAGAATGGTTCCGTGGACATGTTTCCCCGCCGCCCCGCTGCAAAACCGAGCGGGCGTCATAGCCGGGCTTTTGGCAGTGTTCCAGTCGGAGCGATACGCCGGCGTCGCCGGGCGGGCTCACGAGGCTTTGGCCGGTGCGGCGGCAGGCGGAAAGTGCCCTTCGCCGCCGCTTCGCTCGGCGCCCTCTCCCCGCACGGCAGGCACACACAGCTTGCCTCGGGTGTATGCGTCCGTCATGCGCGGGCTCCGACCCGCGCATCCATCCAAATCAAGAAACTTTTTTGTATTCATACCAACGGCGACAGAGTCCGACCTCGTCCTGAGGAGCGCTCCGCAGGAGTGCGTCTCGAAGGGCGAGGCCACGGTGCGGGCCTCATCCTTCGAGACGTCGCCTTCGGCGACCCTCGGGATGAGGTCATAGTCTCCCGCCGCCGGTATCAAATCGATGGATCGCCGGGTCGCGGCCTGCGGCCGGCCCGGCAATGACGGCGGAGTTCTCGGCAGCCTTCGTCGCTCTCACGGAAACGCTTCGGCATTCTGCCCTTCTGCGCATCAGCAGCGCGCGGCGGGAGCGGTGAACCCGCTCCCGAGGCACCACAGCCTACTCCGCCGCGGTGAGGCGGGTCGGCTTGCCGGCCTTCGTTTCGGCCGCGTGGATGTCGGCGATCTTCTGCTCGACGTGCCGCGAGAAGACGTATTCCGCCGGCCGCTGGCTCTCGAGCGAAATCTCCGGCGCCATCTCGCCTTCCGTGCGCACGCCGAACAGCGACAGTTTTGCCAGCTTCAGCGGGTTGGAGAAGGCGGCGTCGGCTGCGGTCGGCTCGTAGCCGCAATGAGCCATGCAGTCGGCGCATTTCTCGTATCGCCCGGTGCCGTAGGAGTCCCAGTCGGTGGTCTCCATCAGCTCCTTGAAGGTTTTGGCGTACCCCTCGCCGACCAGGTAGCACGGCTTCTGCCAGCCGAAGATGTTGCGGGTCGGCATGCCCCACGGCGAGCACAGGAACTCCTGGTTGCCGGCGAGGAAGTCCAGGAACAGGCTCGAATGCATGAACTGCCACTTCTTGCCCTTGCCGAGCGCGAAGACCTTGCGAAAAAGCTCCTTGGTGCGCTTGCGGGCGAGGAAGTGCTGCTGGTCGGGGGCGCGCTCGTAGGCATAGCCGGGCGAGATCGACACGCCGACGCCGAGCTCGGCGGTGAAATCGAGATACTTTGCGATCTCCTCGGCCGAGATGCCCTCGAAGATCGTCGCGTTGACGTTGACGGCAAAGCCCTTGGCCTTGGCCGCCTTTATCGCCGCCACCGCCTTGTCGAACGTGCCGGCCCGGCACACCGAGCGGTCGTGGTGCTCCTTCAGCCCGTCGAGATGGACCGAGAAGAACAGATAGGGCGACGGCTCGAACAGATGCAGCTTCTTCTCGAGGAGCAGCGCATTGGTGCAGAGCGAGACGAACTTCTTCTTCGCCACCAAGCCCTTGACGATCTCGCCGATCTCCTTGTGGACGAGCGGCTCGCCGCCCGGGATGGCGACCATCGGGGCGCCGCACTCGTCGGCCGCGGCGAGGCACTCCTCGACCGACATCCGCTGATCGAGGATCGCGTCCGGGTAATCGATCTTGCCGCAGCCGGCGCAGGCGAGGTTGCAGCGAAACAGCGGCTCCAGCATCAGCACCAGCGGATAGCGCTTGCGCCCCATGAGCTTCTGCTTCGCCACATAGGCGCCGATGCGCATTTCCTTGAAGAACGGTATCGCCATTTGCCTGCTTTCCACTCGCGTGCGGAGCCGCGATCCTCGCGGGTACGGCACAACCTTCGTCAGTTAATCGGTCGGTGCGGCGCGTTCAAGCGTACCGCACCGCAGGAGAACGGACGGGCGGCCGGCGTCGCGTTTCGGCCACCCTGCCACCGGCCTGGTTGACGAAACGCCACCGAAACCGCCCGACCGGCCGGCGCGTTGGGGATTTGCCGGGTTTCGATCAGCCGGTCGACCTTTGGTGAAACGGCGCCCCCCGCCGTCGCATGGCACGTCCGTCGCGGTGCGAGGCTTGCCACCTCAATTCCGGCCCGATTATGAAGGACACGCTTTCCGGCCCTATCGGGCCACCCGCCGTCGGTGCGGTGACGCGGCACGGATCGTTTCGGCCGTCCAAGGCACATGACATACGTTTCGCCTGACCTCTGCGATCATTCATCATGCTCGTCTCCGCGATCGTCCGCACCGTGAGGTTCTGCATCCGGCATGCCCGGATCGTGATCGGGGCCTATGCCCTGATCGCGGTGGTCTGCGGCGTCTTCGCCGCGACGAACTTCGCCATCGACACCGACGTCAACAAGCTGATCTCGCAAAACCTCGACTGGCGGCAGCGCGAGATCGCCTTCGAGAAGGCGTTTCCCGGCCGGTTCGACTCCATCCTGGTGGTGGTCGACGCGCCCTCCCCCGAATTCGCCTCGCTGGCGGCCGACGCGCTGACCGAGCGGCTGCGGCAGAACACCACCGACTTCACCAATGTCGAGCAGCCGGGCGGCGGCCCGTTCTTCGCCCGCAACGGGCTCCTGTTCCTGCCGCTGCCGGAGCTGGAGGCGACCGCCAAGGGCTTGTCGCAGGCCGGGCCGCTGGTGCGCACCCTCGCCTTCGACCCCAGCCTGCGCGGGCTCGTCCAGGCGATGTCGCTGGTCGTCTCGGGCGTCAAGGGCGAGATGGTCCAGCTCGACAGCGTCGCCCCGGCCTTCGACCGGATCTCCGGCACCATCGAGACCGCGCTCGCCGGCAAGCCCGCCGCCTTCTCCTGGCAGGCGCTGATGACCGGCAAGGATCCGACCGCCTCCGACACGCGCCGCTTCGTCGACGTCCGGCCGGTGCTGGACTACTCGTCGCTGCAGCCGGGCGCCGCCGCCGCCGAGGCGATCCGCAGCGCCGCCCGCGACCTCGACCTCGCCGGGAAATACCAGGCGCGGGTGCGCCTCACCGGCCCGATCGCGATGGCCGACGAGGAGTTCTCCACCCTGCAGCACGGCGCGCTGCGCGACGCGGTGATCACCATCCTGGTGGTGCTCGGCATCCTGTGGATGGCGCTGCGCTCGGCCAAGCTGATCCTCGCCGTCTATCTCAACATGTTCGTCGGGCTCGCCATCACCGCCGCCTTCGGCCTGGTGATGGTCGATGCGCTCAACCCGATCTCGGTCGCCTTCGCGGTGCTGTTCATCGGGCTCGGCGTCGATTTCGGCATCCAGTTCGCGGTGCGCTACCGCGCCGAGCGGCACGAGGTCGACGACCTGCGCACCGCGCTGATCGCCACCGCCGGGCGGATCGGCGCGCCCTTGACGCTCGCCGCGACCGCGGTCGCCGCCGCCTTCCTGTCCTTCACGCCGACCGACTATTCCGGCATCTCCGAGCTCGGCAAGATCGCCGGCTTCGGCATGCTGGTCGCGCTGATCAGCAGCGTGACGCTGCTGCCGGCGCTCCTGAAGGTGCTCAATCCGAAAGGCGAGCCGGACGAGATCGGCTATCGCAGCCTCGCCCCGGTCGACCATTTCCTGGAGCGCCACCGCATCGCGGTGGTCGGCGGCACCGCGCTGGTCGCGCTGATCGGCGCGCCGCTCCTCTATTTCCTGACGTTCGACTTCAACCCGATCAACCTGCGCAACAAGAACGTCGAGTCGGTCGCGACGCTGCTCGACCTGCGGGCCGATCCCAATATCGGTGCCAATGCGATCGACGTGCTGCGGCCCGGCATCCCCGCCGCCGAGGAGGCCGCCGCCAGGCTGCGCAGCCTGCCGGAGGTCGGCCGCGCGCTCACCATCACCAGCTTCGTGCCGGAGAACCAGGACCAGAAGCTGCCGCTGATCGAGAGCCTCGCCAAGGTGCTGCTGCCGGCGATGCAGCCCGCGCGCACGCTCGATGCCCCGGACGACCAGGACGACGTCGACGCGCTCCATCGCGGCACCGACATCCTGCAGAAGATCGCCGACGGCCGCCGCGGTCCCGGCGCCGAGGCCGCGCTGCGACTCGCCCGCGATCTCGATGCGCTGGCCGGCGCCTCGCCGGCGGTGCGCGAGAAGGCGGAAGCCGCCTTCATCGTGCCGCTGAAGGCGCAGTTCGCGCAGTGGCAGGAGCTTCTGCAGGCGCAGCCGATCACCCTGCAAACCCTGCCGGCGAGCCTGAAGAACGACTGGGTGACCGCCGACGGCCGGGTCCGCGTCGAGGCGATGCCGAAGGGCGACCCCAACGACACCGAGGTGCTGCGCCGGTTCGCCGACGCCATCGGCGCCGTCTTCCCCGACGCGATCGGCGCGCCGATCTCGATCATCCGCTCGGGCGAGACGGTGGTCTCCGCCTTCGCGCATGCCGGCATCTATGCGCTGGTGTCGATCATGCTGCTTCTGTGGATCGTGCTGAAGCGGTTCGGCGACGTGCTGCTGACGCTGGTGCCGCTGCTGCTGGCCGGCGTGCTGACGCTCGAGATCTGCGTGCTGATCGGCCTGCCGCTCAACTTCGCCAACATCATCGCGCTGCCGCTGCTGCTCGGCGTCGGCGTCGCGTTCAAGATCTATTACATCATGGCGTGGCGCGCCGGGCAGACCGGGCTCCTGCAGTCGAGCCTGACGCGCGCCGTGGTGTGGAGCGCGCTCACCACCGCGACCGCGTTCGGCTCGCTGTGGATGTCGAGCCATCCCGGCACGTCGAGCATGGGCGAGCTGCTCGCGCTGTCGCTGCTCACCACGATGTGCTTCGCGGTGCTGTTCCAGCCGGCCCTGATGGGGCCGCCGCGGGTGATCGCCCAGGAGGCGCCGATCGAGGCCGGGACCGACCCGGTCTCGGCGGAGTGACCGGCGGCGACGGAGATCGACCTCGTCCTGAGGAGCACTCCGCAGGAGTTCGTCTCGAAGGGCGAGGCCACGGTGCGGGACTCATCCTTCGAGACGGCCGCTTCGCGGCCCCTCAGGATGAGGTCATAGTCTTCCGCCGGTGGTGTGACCGGGGACGACCGAGGACCTTCCGAAAACAACCACGAAAAAAGCCCGCGCGAAGCGGGCTTTTTTTATCGTTCGGCGGTCCGGTTCCGCTCGTTCCGGTTCGGGGCGATCCGGTGACGCGACCGGGGCCGGACGGCCGGCCCGCGGTCACCGACCCGACGGGCAAGCGATCAGCGCGCCGGGCGAGCCCCCTTGGCGGCGGTCTTGGGCGGCTCCTCGATCGCGGTGAGCTTTTGGCCGGTCGCCTCCGAGGCGGCGGCGCAGACGTCCTGGGCGGTCTCGAAGCCGGCCGAGGCCGGATTCTCGGCCGCCTCGTCGTCGTCGCCGTCGGTCTTGGCGGCGGCCGGCGGCGCGGCTTGCGCGGCGGACGGCGCCGGCTTGCCCTTGGCCGTCGGCTTGGCACCCTTGGGTGCCGGCGGCGGCGGCTCGACCCGCGTCCAGGTCTGGCCGCCACACAGGAAGCCGAGCACGCAGCCCTCGACGCGGAGCTGATCCGGCTTCGCCAGGCTGATCTTCGCCGAATAGGTGCGGCCGTCGTTCGAATTGTAGATCTCGCCCTCCCACCGCTTGTCGCGGGTCGGCTTCATGCCGAGCAGGATCGGCATGCCGAGCGTCGGCCGGGTCTTCTTCACCGGGTCGGGATTGTGCTCGTCGAGCGCGCCGCTCTTGCGCTCCCAGGACACCAAGCCCCACAGGCGATCGCTGCAGTTCTCGATTCTGATCTTGGCGAGGCCCTCCTCGACCAGCCACTCGCCGACCGGACTGGGATCCTGGGCGACGGCAGGCGTCGCGATCAGGAGAAAGCCGGCCAAAGCGGCGCATCGATTGCGGCCTCGGCGCATCGTCTCGTTCATGGGGCTGCGCTCCAAACGCTGCTGAAGACGGGTCGTCGTTTGCCCGGCATTGACCATGCAAAGTGGTCGAAAGGGTGGCGTTTGCGCGCGTTTTCCGGGCATTCGCCGCTCTCAGCCGGCAAAACCACCGGCGTCGAGAAACGCCTGCTCCTCCGGCGTGGTGACGCGGCCGAGCAGCGGGTTGCGGTGCGGGAACCGGCCGAACCGGCGGATGATCGCCGCATGCACCTCGGCATGATGCACGCCCTCGGCGTCACCCGCCGCCTGGCACAGCGCGACGCAGCGCTCCTGATCGGCCAAATCCTCGGAATGCATGAAGGGCACATAGAAGAACCGCCGCAGCGGGTTGTCGAAGGCGCGGTCGTGCCCGCGGGCGATCGCCCGGTCGGCGACCGCCCGGCCGAGCGGATCGGCATCGAACGCCTTTCGCGAGCCGCGGAAGAGGTTGCGGGGGAACTGGTCGAGCAGCAGCAGGAGCGCGAGCGCGCCGTCCGGCGTCTCCTCCCAGGCGGCGAGCCGGCCGGCGGCGGCGTCCTCGCAGGCTTTTGCGAAGCGGGCTTTTATCGCCGCGTCGACCGCGTCGTCCTTGGCGAACCAGCGGGTCGGCCCGAGCGAGGTCCAGAACGCCACCACGTCGGCGGCGGACACCGGCGAGGGTGCCGCCTCGGAAGCGCGGGTGGCGTCGTCCATCTGGGCGTCCATGCGGGCGTCGATGTGGGCGTCCATCTCGGCCTTTCCCCGCCGGTGGCGGTGGCTCGGTACGTTGGCTCGATGCTGTCGGATCTCGGACGAGCGGATGTTATGCGACGGTTTACCGCCTTCGCAATTCGCAACGGCGTGACGAGCGGCGCCGAGATAAGAGCGCGTCGGCGCAACGCGGACGAGGGGATTCATCGCATGGCCGCGGAAACGATCGGCATCACCGTGACGTCCGACATGCTGCGCACCATCCGCGAGAGCGTCGCGTCCGGCGAGTACGCCTCGGCCGGCGAGGTTTTGCGCGAGGCGCTGCGGCTGTGGCAGCGCGAGCGGCAGGCGCGCGCCGACGAGCTCGAGGCGATCCGTCAAAAAATCCGCCGCGCGGTCGGCGACCCGCCCGCCCCGCAAGAGGTGCCGTGAGACGACGGCCGGGGCCGAGACCGGGGCCGAAGCCGCGGCCGGGACCGCCTCAGCGGTCGATGCCGCCGAACGGCACCAGGGGATTGTCCATCAGCGCGGCGCGGTCGGGCCGGTCGGGCGCAACCGCGGAGAGGAACTGCGCGAACATCTCGCGGATACGGTCGGCCGCGGTGTCCTGGGCGATCACGACGAGCCGCGTGCGGTGATCCTGGTCCGGCCAGGCGGGGAGCCGCGCCGGCGGATGAAACAGGTGCTGCACGCCATGCACGACGAGCGGCCGTTCCGGCTCGTCCTCGAGCTTCACCACGCCCTTGAGGCGCAGAAGCTCCGGCCCGTGCAGCGAGCGCACCAGCTCGAGAAACATGTCGAACGCGGCCGCCGGCAGGGCCTCGTCGGTGGCGAGCGTGAAGGCGCGGATGTGGTCGTCGTGCCGGTTGCGGTCGTGGACGTGGCCTTCATCGTGCCCCTGATCGTGCTCGTCGTCGTGCCGGTGATCCCCGTGCGCGTGATCGTGCCCGTGATGCCCGTGGCCGTGGCCGTGGTCCGCGGCGCCGGCGACCGCCTCCTCGGCGAGCCAGCGGCGGACGTCCACGCTCTTGGTCTCGGGATCGTACAGCCCGCAGTCGAACAAATTCTTCGGGGTCGCCTCGCCTTTGGCGACGTCGAGCCGCCGGGCGCCCGGATTGAGCACCGCCAGCCGGCGGACGAGATCGCGATACGCCTCCTGCCGCTCCGGCCGGTCGACGAGGTCGGTCTTGGAGAGCACCAGCCGGTCCGCCACCGCCGCCTGCTTGATCGCTTCCGGGTGGGCGTCGAGCGTGGCGTTGCCGGTCACCGCGTCGATCACCGTGATCACGCCGTCGAGCCGGAACCGCATCACGAGATAGGGATGCACCATGAGGGTGTGCAGCACCGGCGCCGGATCGGCGAGCCCGGTGGTCTCGATCACCACCCGCGAAAAGGTCACCCGGCCGTTGTCGCGGTCGCGCAGCAACCGTTCCAGCGCGGTCACCAGATCGCCGCGCACCGTGCAGCACAGGCAGCCGGTGGTCAGCATCACCACGCCGTCGTGGATCGGCTCGACCAAGAGGTGATCGAGGCCGATCTCGCCGAACTCGTTGATCAGCACCGCGGTGTCGGCGAGCGCCGGATCGCGCACCAGGCGATTGAGGAGCGTCGTCTTGCCGGCCCCGAGAAAGCCGGTGAGGATGCTGACGGGCAGCGGCGCGACCGGGCCGCGCGGCCGCGGCGGGGTGGTGTCGGTGGTCACGAAAGGTCCTTCGGGGTCATGGCCGGTTCGGGATCATCACCGGTTCGGAATCTCGGCCGGACCGATGGCCCGCCTCGTCTGGCCCGCCTCATTGCGGCCGGGTGGTCGGCCGGGCGGCGTTCGCCACCGCGGGCTTTGTCTCGGGCTTGGCCTCGGGCTTGGTCTGGGCCTTGGACTTGCTCTCGGATTTGGCGCTGGACTTGTGCCTCGTGCCGGATTTCGCCGCGTGGCCGCCGTCGGCCTTCGCCTTGCGGGTCGGCTTGTGGGCGCCCGGCCGCGGCTGCGGCACCGGCACCGCGCCGGCGGTCGGCATGCGGCCCGGCAGCGCCAGCACCCCGGTGCCGGCGGCGGGCTTGGTGCCCTCGATCACCGCGGCGACCGGATCGGGCTTTGCGACGTTCGGCCGGCCGGTCGAGGCGACCGCAGCCTCGGGCTTGGCCGGGCCGACATACACCCGGATCGGCTTGGCGGCGATCATCGGCCCGAGCAGGCTCGACGGCTTGATCTCGAGACCCGCCGGCGCGGCGAACAGCAGCGCCGAGACGCCGTTGCCCTTCTCCTTCATCGCCTCGGCGATCTCCTCGTCGACGTCCTCGGCGGCCGGGCGGCGGCGATGCTTGCCGCACATCTCCTCGCGCAGATCCGGCGGCGCGGCCTCGACCGGCACCAGCTGATCGACCGTCCCTTGCGCCGGCTTCAGCCAGGCGAGGCCGGCATTGGCGAACGAGGTCTCGAACAGATAGGCGGCGCGCGCGGCGCGCGCCTCCGACGAGGGCGCGCCGAACACCACCGCGATCAGGCGGCGATTGTCGCGGGTGGCGGTCGCCACCACGTTGAAGCCGGACGAGCAGATGAAGCCGGTCTTCATCCCGTCGGTGCCGGGATAGCGCACCAAGAGCGAGTTGGTGTTGCGGATCACCCGCTTGCCGATCTTGATCGCCGGGATGTCGAAATAGCCCTGATAATCGGGGAACTCCTTGAGGAGCGCGCGGGCGAGGATCGCCATGTCGCGCGCCGAGGTGACCTGGCGCTCGTCCGGCAGGCCGTTCGGGTTGACCCAGTGCGACTGCGTCATCCCGAGCCGTTGCGAGGCGGCGTTCATCTCCGCGGCGAACGCGTCGATCGAGCCCGAGACGCCTTCCGCCAGCACCACCGCGATGTCGTTGGCCGAGCGCACCAGCATCATCTTCAGCGCGTTGTCGACGGTGAGCTGGGTGCCGGTGCCGAAGCCCATCTTGGTCGGCGGCTCGGCGACCGCGTTGGGCGACACCGTGAGCAGCGTGTCGAAGCCGAGCCTCCCCGCCCGCACCGCCTGCAGCGTCACATAGGTCGTCATCAGCTTGGTGACGGAGGCCGGATACCACGGATAGGTCGCGTTCTCCGCCTGGAGAACCTTTCCGCTGTCGACCTCCACCACCAGCAGCGATTCGCCGGCGGCGCGGGCCTGGCCCGCGGCGAGCAGCAGCACGCCCGCGACGAGCGACAGGGCGGCGAGCGGAGAGAACGCGCGCATCGTTGATCGGCTCCGTTGATCGGCATCGTGCGAGGGTCGCGGGTGCCGCGAGGGTCGCGGGCCGGCGCCCATGGTAAGCGCAACGGGTCCACGAACGCAAAGGCCCCCCGGCTCGCCCCACCCAACACTCCAGGAAAGCGACCGAAGTTCGGCAAGGACCGCGACGCACCGCGCTACCCCCCGAAAAAGCCGAGGAAAAATTCGCGAGGGCGCGCGTTTGCCACCGGAAATCGCTGCACTGCAGCGGGTGAACTGACCTAGATCAAATTTGCCACGGGAAAGATTTGGCACGCTGGGGCAGCCGCTCCCGCATGCGTCGCGGGCTTTCTTTCGATGTCGATCGGGTGCCGAGAGTCGATGCCAAGTGACGGCGGGTTCCGCATGACCAACATTCCGACCGAGCTTTTGCGCACGCTGCTCACCGTCGTGGATCTGCGCAGCTTCACCAAGGCGGCGCAGAAGCTCGGCGTGACGCAGCCGGCCGTGAGTGCCCAGATCAAGCGGCTGCAGTTCCTGCTCGGCTTCGACCTGCTGGACAAGAGCGCCCCCGGCGTCAGCCTGACCGAGAAGGGCGGAACCGTGGTCAACCAGGCCCGCCGCCTGCTCGCCATCAACGACCAGATCGTCGCGCTGGCGCGCACCGCGCGCGGCGGCCGCACCATGCGCTTCGGCCTGCCGGGCGACTTCGTCGGCCTGCCGCTGTGGCAGAGCCTCGCCACCTTCCGCGCCCGCTGGCCGGACGTGCGGCTGCACATGAAGACCGGCTGCAGCTCGATGCTGCTGCACGAGCTCGAGCAGGGCGACCTCGACGTGGTGGTCGGCATGACGGCGCCGCATCCGCACGACATGGCCTGCCACAATTGGCGCGAGGAGCTGGTCTGGGTGCGCGGGCCGATGGCGCCGCTCGACCCGAAGCAGCCGCTGCCGATCGTCAGCCGCGGCGAGAGCTGCCTCTTTCACCGCCACATGGTGGCGGCGCTGGAGGGCGCCGGGCGGCCGTTCGACATCGTGTTCACCGCCGGCCATCTCGACGAGCTGAGCCGCGCGGTCGCCGCCGGGCTCGGCATGACGGCGCTGACCCGCACGCTCGCCGGCGCCTCGCTGATCTACGACGACACCGGCCTGCCCCGCCTCGCCGACGTCGCCTGCAGCATCTGCGCCGGCCCCGAGGCCGACCCGGCGCTGCGCGACGAGCTGATCGCGCTGCTCGCCGAGACGCTGGCGCCCTCGGTGCCGCTCGCGCTGCCGGTCAAGCCGGCCGAGGGCCGCGCCGCCGCCCGTGCCGGCATGCAGTCGGTCGCCTGAGTCTCTCTCCCGGTCCGCCGGTCGTCCGCCGGCCCGGCGCGCCTCTCACGGCATCGTCTCTCGCGGCGCCGTCTCTCATGGCCCCGTCTCTCACGGCGTCGTCTCTCACGGCGTCTCTTGCGGCGGCATGCGCTGCTCGGGCGGCGGCAGGAACGAGGCGTCGAACACCTCCGCCGGCTTCGGCACCGTGCGGAACTGGTAGGCGAGCCCGAGCTGGGCGATCGCCCGGCCGAGCCGCTCCATGTCGACCGCACCGAACCCGTTCGCCCGCACCGCCGGCGTCACGATGTTCTGCCGCACCGCCATCCGCAGCCGCTCGAGCTCGAGCGCCGGCGCGCGGGCGTCGAGCCGCTTGCCGACCGTCTCCACCGCCTGCGCGGGATCGCGCACCGTGTCGGTCAACCCCTTGACGATCGCCCGCAGGAAGGCGCGCACCGCGTCGGGCCGCGCCGCCAGCGTCTTGCCGACGAAGATCGCCCGCCCGTACAATTCCACCCCGTGCTCGGCCATCGGGATCGCCAGAACGTCGTCGACCGGCACGCCACGTGCTTCGAGATCGAGCACGGTGAAGGTGGTGGCGCTGATGGCGTCGAGCTGGCCGGCGGCCAGCATCGGCTCGCGCACCGGCAGGGCGACGCTCTCGACCTTCAGCCGCGCCGGGTCGATGTCGTTCACCCGGGCGAAGACGATCAGGCGGCCGAGCGAGCCGTCGAGCGGCGAGGCGCCGACCCGCTTGCCGTCGAGGTCCCGCGGGCCGGCGATGCCGCGGCTGCGGCGGGCGAGGATCGCGTAGGGCGGGCGGTCGAACACCATGAAGACGGCCGGCAGCACCGCCTCGGGATGCTGGTCGCGCCAGCGGATCAGGGTGCCGAGATCGGCGACGCCGATGTCGTAGGTGCCGGACGCCACCCGCTCGATCGCCTCGGCCGGGCCGGCGGCGGGATCGATCGCCACCTCGAGGCCCTCGTCCTTGAGATAGCCGCGGTCGAGCGCGACGAGATAGGGCGTCGACAGCGCGTCGAACCGCTGGTCGAGCGTGAACTTGAGAAAGGGCTGCGCGGCGAGCGGCGACGTCGCCACCACCGCGGCGATCACCACCGCCGCCAGGACGGCCAGGAAAGACGCGGCGGCCCGCGCCCCGCCCGGCGCACGCCACGGCCCCCGACCGAGACGCCGCAGGAAACCGCGGATGAGCATTGTTCTTGTCCTTTCGTCCGCCTCGAGGACCTTGCGCCGGCACCGCGCGTCGCCCTGTCCCGACTGGTCGGACGATGCCACAGCGGGCCCGCCGTCGCGTCGGTTTTCGCCCCGATTCGCGGCACCCCTGCCCGGCAATATGTCGCATGCGGGTGTCACGACGTTCACGGAATCCGAAGGCGGCGCAGGAGGTCTCGATGCCGGCCGAGAATAGCCCGACGGGGGTTACCGCAATCCCACCGTTCCGCGCACCTTTCGCGGGAGCCGACGAGGCGTTCGCGGCCTCGTTCCTGTCCGCCACGGCGTTCGACGCGGACGCCGAGGCGCGCATCGATGCGCGGGCGAAAGCGCTGGTCGCGGCGGTGCGACGCCGGGCGGGCGGCATCGGCGGGATCGATGATTTTCTCCAGGAATACGCCCTCTCCACCGCCGAAGGCCTCGCGCTGATGGTGCTCGCCGAGGCGCTGCTGCGGGTGCCGGACGACGCCACCGCCGACCGGCTGATCGAGGACAAGCTGTCGAGCGGCGATTTCGCCCGCCATGTCGGCCGCTCCGGCACGCTTTTGGGCTCGGCGTCGGCCTGGGCGCTCGGGGTGTCGGCAAAAATCCTCGCCCCGCAGGAGACGCCGCAGTCGGTGCTCGACGCGCTGGTGGCGCGGATCGGCAGGCCCGCGGTGCGCGCCGCGGTGCGCCGGGCGATGCGGCTGCTCGGCTCGCATTTCGTGCTCGGCGAGACGATCGCCGCCGCCCTCGCCCGCGCCGACCGCCACCCGCAGGTGCGCCACTCGTTCGACATGCTGGGCGAAGGCGCCCGCACCATGGCCGACGCCGACCGCTATCTCGAAAGTTACACGGCGGCCCTCGCGGCGATCGCCGCGCACGCCACGGCAACGCACGGCGCGGGCCGGCCGGGCCTGTCGGTGAAGCTGTCGGCGCTGCATCCGCGCTACGACGCGTTGTCGGCGCGGCGCGCGCGCGCAGAAATCGGGCCCCGGCTCGCCGGGCTGGCGACGCTCGCGAAAGCGCACGACCTCGGCCTCACGATCGACGCCGAGGAGGCCGACCGGCTGGAGTTGTCGCTCGACCTGTTCGCCGACGTGTTTGCCGACCCGGCGCTCGCAGGCTGGGAGGGATTCGGCCTCGCGGTGCAGGCCTACCAGAAGCGCGCCGGGGCGGTGCTCGACTGGGTGATCGACCTCGCCCGGCGGACCGGGCGGCGGCCGACGGTGCGGCTCGTCAAGGGCGCCTATTGGGACACCGAGATCGCGCGGGCGCAGGAGCGCGGGCTCGCCGACTACCCGGTGTTTTCTCGCAAGGCGATGACCGATCTCTCCTACCTCGCCTGCGCGAAAACCCTGCTCGGCGCGCGGGACGTCGTGTTTCCGCAGTTCGCGACTCACAATGCGCTCACCGTGGCGAGCGTGATCGAGCTCGCCGGCGGCTTTTCGGATTACGAGTTCCAGCGGCTGCACGGCATGGGCGAGGCGCTCTACGGCGCGCTGCTCGCCGCCGAGCCGGAGGCCACCTGCCGGGTCTATGCCCCGGTCGGCGAGCACCGGGATCTGCTCGCCTATCTGGTGCGGCGGCTCTTGGAGAACGGCGCCAACTCCTCCTTCGTCTCGGTCGCCGGCGACCGCAGCGTGCCGGTCGAGACCGTGCTGAAGCGTCCGCACGCGGTGATCGGCACGCCTTCGCAGGCCCGGAATCCGAAAATCCCGCTGCCGCAGGATATTTTGCCCGGTCGCAAGGCCGCCGCCGGCGTCGAGCTCGGCCACGCCGAAAGTTTGAAAGCCCTGCTCGCATCCCGCCGGCTACCGAAGGATTTGCACGCCTCGCCGCTGGTCGACGGCAATCCCCGGCCCGGCCCGGCGCGGCCGGTCGTCTCGCCGATCGACGGCGCGGTTCTGGGGCAGGTAACGGAGGCCGACGAGGCGGGCGTGGCGGCGGCGATGGCGGCGGCCGAGGCCGGTTTTTTCGCCTGGGATGCGACGTCGCTCGACAAGCGCGCAAAACTGTTGGAGGGCGCTGGCGATGCACTGGAGGCCGACCGCGGGACGCTGATCGCCCTTCTGCAGGCCGAGGGCGGCAAGACGCTCGACGACGCGCTGGCAGAGGTCCGCGAGGCGGTCGATTTCTGCCGCTACTATGCCGCGGAGGCGCGCCGGACGCTGGCGCCTATCCCGCTGCCGGGTCCGACCGGCGAGAGCAACGTGTTGCGCTATCGCGGACGCGGCGTGATCGTCTGCATCAGCCCGTGGAACTTTCCGCTGGCGATCTTCTGCGGCCAGGTGGTCGCGGCGCTGGTCGCCGGCAATGCGGTGGTGGCGAAGCCGGCCGAGCAGACCCCGCTGATCGCCGCGCACGCGGTGACGCTGCTGCACCGCGCCGGCATTCCCGCATCGGCGCTGCATCTGGTGCCGGGCGACGGCACCGTCGGCGCGGCGCTGGTCGCCGATCCGCGGGTCGCCGGCGTCGCCTTCACCGGCTCGACCGCCGCCGCCCGCTCGATCAATCGCGCGCTGGCCGCCAAGGACGGGCCGATCGTGCCGCTGATCGCCGAGACCGGCGGCATCAATGCGCTGATCGCCGACGCGACCGCGCTGCCCGAGCGGCTCACCGACGACGTTCTCACATCGGCCTTCCGCTCGGCCGGGCAGCGCTGCTCGGCGTTGCGGCTTCTGTGCCTGCAGGAGGACGTGGCGACGCCGGTGCTGGCGATGATCGCCGGCGCCGCGCAGGAGCTTTCGGTCGGCGATCCGCGCGAGAGGGAGACCCGTGTCGGCCCGGTGATCGACCGCGATGCCCGTGACGCGCTCACCGCCTATCTCGAGCGGATGGAGCACGAGCGCCGCGTCTTCTTCCGCGCCGACCGCGACGCGCCGCTGCCCGCCGCCGGCACCTATGTGCCACCGGCGATCGTCGAGCTCGACCGCGCGAGCGATCTTCGCGAGGAGATTTTCGGTCCCGTGCTGCACGTCGTGCGCTGGCGCGCCGATGCACTCGATCGGCTCGTCGCCGACATCGCCGGCAACGGCACGCGCCTCACGCTCGGCATCCATTCGCGCATCGGCGCGACCGTCGAGCGGGTGGTCGCCCGCCTTCCCCACGGCAATGTGTATGTAAACCGCAACATGATCGGCGCGGTGGTCGGCGTGCAGCCGTTCGGCGGCTCGGGTTTGTCCGGCACCGGCCCGAAGGCCGGCGGCCCGGATTACCTGCACCGCTTCGCGCGCGAGCAGACGGTGACGATCGACACCGCCGCGGCCGGCGGCAACGCGACGCTGCTCACCGCGGCGGAGGCGTGATCGACCGACGGCGAGCGACCCCTCGG
Source organism: Rhodovulum sp. PH10 (assembly GCF_000293785.1). Classification (GTDB taxonomy): domain Bacteria; phylum Pseudomonadota; class Alphaproteobacteria; order Rhizobiales; family Xanthobacteraceae; genus Rhodoplanes. The sequence continues at coordinate 28,173 of NZ_AKZI01000009.1, forward strand.
ACTCCGATCTCGCCCCGCGAGCGGGGCGAGGTGAAGAGAAAAAGCCGGCGCCTCGTCGCGGCCGACGCCTCACTGCGAGACGCACACCAGCACGATCTTGCCGGACGGCCCGCGGCGCGGCGCGGTGTAGACCACGCTGCGATCGTCCGTATGGGCGAAGTTGCCGGCGGGCTCGACCGCGAAGGCGTTCATCAGCCGCTCGTTGGCCTCGCAGGCGGCCGAGCAGGCGCTCTCCTGGCAGGAGAACTCGGCGAAGCGGATGCCGACGCCGCGCCCCGGCGGTCCGGCCGGCCCGGGCGGGCCCGCCTCACCGGCCGGTCCGGGTGGTCCCGGATCGCCCTTCTCACCCTTCTGAGGAGTGCTCTCGAGCAATCCACACGCGCTCAGCATCAGCGCCAGCGCGACAATTCCTACCACCCTTGCTCGCATCGATCGGAACTCCCCCCGTCGATCACCGGCCCATGGCCGGCCCCTGACCAATGCCTTCGATCGGCCGCGTGATGTCCTCCAGGTCCCGCGTCTTTGCGTCGGAACTTTGCCTGGGTAGCAGAAGCGGCCCGGAACCGGAAGCCGGGAACCTCCGCATCTCACGTCCGTACCTCGGATATCCACGCCGGCGCCCGGCGCGGCGCGCGAGCCTGCTCGCGCGCGCCCCCCGCGAACGTTGATTTTCCCGACGAGCACACCATGGTAGCAGTAAGAGACGTCAACGTGCCCACCTCCTACCCCCGGACGTGTCCATGAAGCTCTCGACGTTCATCGGCCACCACAAGCGCCCACGACTCGGCGTCGTGGATCTCGAGCAGCGTGCCGTGCTCGATCTCGCGACCGCCGCCGAGACGGTCCATCGCCGCACCGACCCCAACCTCGTCGACATGCTGTCGCTGATCGACGCGGCGGCGCCCGGCCTCGCCCGGGTCGAGGATCTGGTGCGCGAATGGCCGTCCGAGGCGGCCGAGGATCTCGACGGCGTGAAACTGCTCGCACCGGTGCCGATCCCGCGTCAGCTGCGCGACGGCATGGCGTTCGAGGAGCACGTCTACAACAGCCGCAAGCAGGTGGAGAAGCGCACCGGCCGGCCGCAGAAGATGCCCGAGGTGTGGTACGAGCATCCGGTCTATTACAAGTGCAACCGCTTCAACGTGGTCGGCCACGAGGCCGACGTGATCTGGCCGTCTTATTCCGAGTGGATGGACTACGAGCTCGAGATCGCCTGCGTGATCGGCAAGACCGGCAAGGACATCTTCGCCGAGACCGCGCCCGCGCACGTGTTCGGCTTCACCATCTACGACGACTTCAGCGCGCGCGATGCACAGTTCACCGAGATGCGTGCGGGGCTCGGGCCGGCCAAGGGCAAGGACTTCGACACCGGCAACGTGTTCGGCCCGTGGATCGTGACACCCGACGAGCTGGGCGATCCGCACGATCTCACGATGGAGGTGCGCGTCAACGGCGAGCGCTGGGGCGGCGGCAGCACCAAGAGCATGCACTACACGTTCTGGGACATCATCGCCTGGGTGTCGAAGGACGAGACCTTGTATGCCGGCGAGATCATCGGCTCCGGCACGGTCGGCACCGGCTCGGCGCACGAGCTGGGAAAGACGCTGGCGCCGAACGACGTGATCGAGCTCGAGATCGAGAAGATCGGCGTGCTGCGCAACCGTCTGATCAGGCCGCACGCCTGAGCCTCGCGCTGCGCCGCGTGCCGCGCTCCGGGCTGCGTGCAAACGCGCGCGCAACAGAGCCTGCGGCCGTCGCAGACCGCCACCCGCAACGCGTGCGGCGGGCGGGTGATTGCGCCGGAGAGGATTTGCGGTATCAATCGTCGGTGATGTCGGGCCCTCGCCGCGCAGGCGACGTGCGGTCCGCACGGAGGCCGCAATGACCGTGGACAGCACGTTCTCTCCGGACCGGCGCCGCCTGCTGGTTCGTTCTGCCGGCGCACTGCTCGCCGCCCTCGGCGGTCTCGTCGCCGCCCCGCTCGCGACGGCGACGCCGACGCGGGCGCAGACCGTCACGCTGGTCAACGTCTCCTACGATCCGACCCGCGAGCTCTATCGCGACATCAACGCCGCCTTCGCCGCCGAGTGGCAGAAGAAGACCGGGCAGCGGGTGACGATCCGCACCTCGCACGGCGGCTCGGGCCGGCAGGCGCGCGCGGTGATCGACGGGCTCGACGCCGACGTGGTGACGCTGGCGCTCGCCTCCGACATCGACGCGATCGCCCGCGAATCGAAACGGCTGCCGGACGACTGGCAGCAGCGCCTGCCGAACAACGCCTCGCCCTACACCTCGACGATCGTGCTGCTGGTGCGCAAGGGCAACCCGAAGAACATCCGCGACTGGGACGACCTCGCAAAACCCGGCATCCAGGTGATCACGCCGAACCCGAAGACGTCGGGCGGCGCACGGTGGAACTATCTCGCCGCCTGGGCGTACGAGCTGGACAAGACCGGCGGCGACGCGGAGAAGGCGAAGACGCTGGTCGCGGCGATCTATCGCAACGTGCCGGTGCTCGACACCGGTGCGCGCGGCGCCACCACCACCTTCGTGCAGCGCGGCCTCGGCGACGTGCTGATCGCCTGGGAGAACGAGGCGTTTCTCGCGGTGAACGAGTTCGGCGCCGGCGCTTTCGAGATCGTCTATCCGTCGCTCTCGATCCTCGCCGAGCCGCCGGTGGCGCTGGTCGATCAGGTGGTCGACAAGCGCGGCACGCGCGCAGTGGCGCAGGCCTATCTGGACTTCCTCTACACGCCGGCCGCCCAGCGCATCGTCGCCGCCCATTATTATCGCCCGTTCCACCCGGAGGACGCCGACCCCGCCGATCTCGCCCGCTTCCATCCGCTCAAGCTGGTGACGATCGACGCCGTGTTCGGCGGCTGGAAGAAGGCGCAGGCCGAGCATTTCTCCGAGGGCGGCGTGTTCGACCGGATCTATGCGCCGGGCGCGCGATGAGCGATGCGCGGCCCCGCGTGATCGACGGTGCGTCATGAGAGACCCGCGATGAGCGCCGCCGCGCCGGCAAGGGCGCCGTGGTTTCGCCTGCGCCAGCCGAGCGCGCTGCCGGGCTTTTGCCCGACGCTCGGCTTCGCGCTCCTGTATCTGTCGCTGATCGTGCTGATCCCGCTCGGCGCGCTGGTGCTGCGTGCGAGTGGGCTGGGGCTCGACGGCATCTGGCAGGTCGCGACCTCGCCGCGGGTGCGTGCGGCGCTCGAGGTGTCGTTCGGCGTGTCGCTCGCCGCCGCCGCGGTCAATTCGGTGTTCGGCCTCTTGGTCGCCTGGGTCCTGACGCGCTACCGCTTTCCCGCCCGCCGCCTGCTCGATGCGATGGTCGATCTTCCCTTCGCGCTGCCGACCGCGGTCGCCGGCATCTCGCTCGCCGCCATCTGGGCGCCGAACGGCTGGATCGGCGGGCTGCTCGCGCCTCTCGGCATCAAAGTGGCGTTTACCCCGCTCGGCATCTTCGTCGCGCTGGTGTTCGTCGGACTGCCGTTCGTGGTGCGCACCGTGCAGCCGGTCTTGGCCGATCTCGACCGCGAGACCGAGGAGGCGTCGGCGAGCCTCGGCGCCACCCGCCGCCAGACGGTGTTTCGCGTGGTGCTGCCGAGCCTCCTGCCGGCGATACTGACGGGCTTCGCGCTCGCCTTCGGCCGGGCGGTCGGCGAGTACGGCTCGGTGATCTTCATCGCCGGCAACCTGCCGTTCCGCTCGGAGATCGCGCCACTCCTGATCGTGATCAAGCTGGAGGAGTTCGACTATCAGGGCGCCACCGTGATCGCCTCCGTGATGCTGGCGATCGCCTTCCTGCTGCTTTTGACGATCAACCTGATCCAGGCGTGGAGCCGGCGGAGGTTCGGCCATGTCTGACGCGCCCGCACGCCCGCGCGCAGAGCCGCAGCCCGCGCGCCCGCGCGCCGTGACCCGACCCGCGCGGCCGCGCGCGGTCACGGAAGAGACGACCCTCACCCGCCGCCTGCTGATCGCCACCGCGATCGGCTTCCTCGCGCTGTTCGTGATGCTGCCGCTCGCCGCCGTGTTCGTCGAGGCGTTGCGCCGCGGCCTCGATCATTATCTCGCCACCTTCTCCGATCCCGACACGCAGGCGGCGATCCGCCTCACGCTGCTGGTCGCCGCCATCTCGGTGCCGCTCAACATGGTGTTCGGCGTCGCCGCCGCCTGGGCGATCGCCAAGTTCGAGTTCGTCGGCAAGAGCTTGCTCACCACGCTGGTGGACCTGCCCTTCTCGGTGTCGCCGGTGGTGTCGGGCCTGGTGTTCGTGCTGCTGTTCGGCGCGCACGGTTTGCTCGGACCCTGGCTCGAGGCGCACGACCTGCAAATCGTGTTCGCGGTGCCGGGCATCGTGCTCGCCACCGTGTTCGTCACCTTCCCGTTCGTCGCCCGCGAGCTGATCCCGCTGATGCAGGAGCAGGGCACCAGCGAGGAGGAGGCGGCGCTGACGCTCGGCGCCTCGGGCTTTCGCACCTTTCTCACGGTGACGCTGCCGAACGTGAAATGGGCCCTCTTGTACGGCGTGCTGCTCTGCAACGCGCGGGCGATGGGCGAGTTCGGCGCGGTGTCGGTGGTGTCGGGCCATGTGCGGGGCCTCACCAACACGATGCCGCTGCACGTGGAGATCCTCTACAATGAGTACGACTTCGTCGGCGCCTTCGCGGTCGCCTCGCTGCTCGCCGGCCTCGCGCTGGTCACGCTGGTCGCCAAATCCGTGCTGGAGTGGCGGTTCGGCGATGCGCTCGGCCAGTCGCGACTGCATTGAGGCGAGCGGACGTGGGTGCAGCGATGAGCACTGAAGCGATGGAGACGGTGGCGATCCGCGCCGAAGGGCTCGAGAAGCATTTCGCGGCTGTGCCGGCGCTCAACGGCGTCGACCTCGACGTGGCGCCGGGCGAGCTGGTCGCGCTGCTCGGGCCGTCCGGCTCCGGCAAGACGACGCTGCTGCGCATCGTCGCCGGCCTCGACCACCCGACCGCCGGCCGCGTCTTCTTCGGCGACGAGGACGCGACCGCGCTGCCGGTGCAGGCGCGCCGGGTCGGCTTCGTGTTCCAGAGCTACGCCCTGTTCCGCCACATGACGGTCGGCGACAACGTCGCCTACGGCCTAAAGGTGCGCCCCCGTAGCGCACGGCCGTCGCGGACGGACATCCGCAAGCGGGTGTCCGAGCTGCTCGAGCTCGTGCACCTGCCGGGCCTCGAGAAGCGGTTCCCGGCGCAGCTGTCGGGCGGCCAGCGCCAGCGGGTCGCGCTCGCCCGCGCGCTCGCGGTGGAGCCGCGGGTGCTGCTGCTCGACGAGCCGTTCGGCGCGCTCGATGCGAAAGTGAGGCGCGATCTGCGGCGCTGGCTGCGCGACCTGCACGACAGGACCGGCCACACGACGCTGTTCGTCACCCACGATCAGGACGAGGCGCTGGAGCTCGCCGACCGGGTGGCGATCCTCGATCGCGGTAGGATCGAGCAGATCGGCACGCCCGACGAGGTCTACGACCGGCCGGCGACGGCGTTCGTCGCGGGCTTCATCGGCGAGGCGGTGAAGGTGCCGGTGACGGTCGCCGGCGGCCGGGTTCTGCTCGGCCCGCATGGGCTGCCGGCGCCGGACGGGTTTCGCGACGGGCCGGCCGCGCTGTTCGTGCGGCCACGTGATCTGGTCGCGGCCGAAGACGGCGAAGACGTGGCGGACACGATGCCGCTCGCGGTCGCCGGCGTGCGCCGCGCGGGGCCCGCCCGGCGCGCCGAGCTGTCGATCGCCGAGCACTTGCCCGCGGTCGAGATCGAGCTGCCGCCGCACGTCTCACCGAGCCGCGGCGACACGCTGGCGGTGCGGTTCTCCACGCTGCGCCTGTTTCCCGCCTGACGTTCGGTCGCAGCAGAACGCGGGCGCGAGATCAGGCCCGCACCGCCGGGCGGCGCACCGGCTTGGGCTCGGGCGGACCCGGCACCGGATAGGCGGTGGTCGACTTCACCCGCTCCATCGCGAAGCGCGACGTGACGTTCTTCAGCGGCACCGTCTCGATCAGCCGCTTGTAGAAGGCGTCGTAGGCCGCCATGTCGGCCACCACCACGCGCAGCATGTAATCGACGTCGCCCGCCATCCGATAGACGTCCATCACCTCGGGCAACGCCGCGACAGTCGCGGCGAACCGCTCGAGCCAGCCCTTGGAATGGTCCTGCGTCTCGATCGAGACGAACACCGTGAGGCCGAGGCCGATCTTCTCCGGCGCCACCAGCGCCACCCGCCCGGTGATGATGCCGTCCGCCTCGAGCTTCTGGATGCGCTTCCAGCACGGCGTCTGCGACAGGTGAACCTGCTCGGCGAGCGCCGCCAGCGTGATGCTGGCGTCGCGCTGCAGCACCGTGAGGATGCGGCGGTCGATGGTGTCGATCTTGCGCTCGCCGTTGCGCTCGGGATGGTTTTCCGCCGGACCGGCGGCGGCGTCGGACTGGGCCATGGCGCTCTCGTATAGAATTTATTTTCTCATATCCGAGGATCGGACCCCGTTCAATAGAATTTTATGCCACCACGGCCCGGAAAGCGCAGCCCGGCACCGCGGCCCGGCCGCGAATCGCCGCGCGCGACGGCCTCGTCCGGCATCGCGCGTGAACGGCCGCGCGGCGCGCATCGACCACGCTGTCCACAACAACGTCGCGTCCGACTTGCAGTGCCCGACCGCGCCCGGCCCGGCCGACCGGACCGCCCTCCTCACCCGCCGTGATACCGCACACGCGCGGCCGGTCCGGCGCCCGAGCCCCCGCCCCTCCTGATCAGATCGCCGGAGAGGTGCGCCGACGTGATCACGTAGGCGTCTCCGTTCGTTTAAGAAATCGTTAGGGCTCGCGGCAGGACGCGGGGCACGGCGTGGAAACGCCCGCGGTATCGGCCGCGACGGGTCGCGTGCTGATCAGGTCGCGCCACCCGGCATCGGCGCGCGATCACGAGTCGGGCGGCGGTGGTCGTTCCGTTGCGAAATGTCAAGTGATTTGGCCGGGCGGAGGTAGACATCGCGATCGTGATGAGATAACCGGGATTATCTTTCGACGAGGACGCGCTGGTCGGCTTCGGACGCCCCCCGCCGTCGTGATCAGTCGCGGTGCGGACCATCCGCAGTTTCGACACAACAGCCATTCTCGAGGAGTCATCGATGGCAAAAGCGACCACCGCCAAGCGAGCGAGCGCATCCAAGACGACGGCCGACGCCGAGCCGACAGAGAAGAAGACCCCGGGCCGCAAGGCGGCCGCGGCGAAGACGGCGGTGATCGCGGCGAAGAAGCCGGCGGCAGCGAAGAAGAGCGCCGCGGTGTCGAAGGCTTCCGCGACCAAGGCTCCCGCGGCCAAGTCGTCTGCTGCCAAGTCGCCGACTGCGAAGTCCGCCGCCGCAAAGGCTCCCGTCGGCAAGACGGCCAAGGCCGCCAAGGGCGCCGCGCCGAAGAGCGCCGCGCCGAAGGGCCGCGCTGCCGCCGCCGTGAAGGAGGCCGCGCCGAAGGGCCGCGCCGCCGGCCGCAAGAGCGCCGCGCCGAAGGCCGCCGCCCCGAAGGCCGCCAAGGCCACCGCGACCAAGTCCGCCGCCGCCACCGCCAAGTCGTCGGCCTCCAAGCGCCGCGGCTGGACCAAGGACGACGTGAAGGAGCTGAAGGCGCTCGCCAAGCAGAAGCAGCCGACCGCGAAGATCGCCAAGGCGCTGAAGCGCACCGAGGGCGCCACCCGCCAAAAAGCCTATTCGCTCGGCGTGTCGCTCGACTCGCGCCGCTGAGGCCGAGCGCGCCGCGGCGCCTGCGCTACCCGCGCTTCGGACTGCGAACGCCCCGAGCGCATCGCGCTGGTGTGGAACGCCCGGAGTGCGTGGCGCTGGTGTGGAAAGCTCTGATACCACCGGCGAGAGACTGTGACCCTCATCCTGAGGGGCCGCGAAGCGGCCGTCTCGAAGGATGAGGCCCGCGCAGTGCCCTCGTCCTTCGAGACGCGGGCACCCAAGTCGGCTGTAGCCGACTTGGGCATACAAGTGCCGATCTCGGGACGAGGTCGAACTCTGCCGCCGTCGGTATGAGCGCGTGGCGCTCGGGGGCAGCGGCGGCAGCCGTGCAGATCACGTGAAAGCGCCGGACGACCTCGTCGCCCGGCGCTTTCTTTTTCCTGCGATGATACGGCTTGCGGCTGGACGGCTCGGGTTCTCACACCAGCGGCGGGAAACTATGACCTCATCCTGAGGGGCCGCGAAGCGGCCGTCTCGAAGGACGAGGTCGGACTCTATCGCCGTTGTATCACCCTGTCGGGGAGAGGTGGAAGCCGTGCTTTGATCGATGCTCCGAACCGATCGATCGGAAATGAGATGGCCGCCACTCGTGGCGGCGACTGCAAGGTGCAGCTCCCGCCCGCGGCGGACGTCGCTGGGAAAAAAGCCGCCTCAGCTCCGCCGGATCGGCAGGCCACCCGGCGTTTCGCTCGGCGTGAGCGCGGGATCGAGCACCAGCTCGGGCGGCGCCTCGTCGCCGAGGAGATGCACCGTCTGCTCGCGCACCATCGCCCGGCAGCAGCAGGCGAGCCGCTCCAGCGCGTCGGGATCGGTGATCGTCACGATGCCGCGGCTGTAGGAGATCACGCCGGCGCTGCGCAGCTGTCGCGCGAGCAGCGTGATGGTGGTCCGCCGCACGCCGAGCAGCTGCGAGAGGAATTCCTGCGTCACCGGCAGCACGTCGGTGCGAGCGTGGTCGCGCGCGCTCGACAGCCAGCCGCACAGGCGGGTCTGCACGTCGTGCAACGCATTGCAGGCGACCGACTGCTGAATCCGGGCGATCAGGGCGTCGTTGTAGCGCACCAGCCAGCGCCGCACCTCGGCATGCTCGGCGGCGAAGGCGAAGAGCGGCGCCACCGGCACCCGCGTCGCACGCACCGGCAGATGGACGGAGGCGCGGCGCAGCGCGATCTCCGAGCCGAGCGCGGCCGAGCCGTCGACCACGCCGTCCGCGCCGATCAGCGCGGCACCAACGGTCGAGCCGTCCGGCATCACGAGCAGCAGCGAGACCAGCCCGCTGTGCAGCCAATAGACGAAATCGAACGGCTCGCCGGACTCGTGAAGAATGCGCCCGGGCGGCAGCTCGACCTCCTCGAGCGGCAGGGTGGTCCGTACCAGCGCCTCGTCCGAACCGGCGAAGCAGCGCGGCAGCGGCCACTCGCGCCGGCGGATCGGAGACGACGTATCGAACGTGAAAGGCGGCATGAAAAGACCCGCTCCGCCCGGTGCGCACGGGCAAGGGAGCGCACGATTACCAACGAGGCACGAGGCTTCGAGTTCCCGCAACTGCGAAGAAACCGGCGCCACGCGGCGCCGACCTCCGCCGAATAGCGGAGCGCGGTAAAAATGCAGGAGTTTCTATACGACAGCTTCCATGAGGCGCGACGCTCAGTTGTCGGCGCGCGACTCGAGGCTCGATCGCATGATGTCGCGCTCGATCAACGCCGCCTCGGCGGCGCTCGCCTCGAACACCTGCTCGCCTTCCTCGGACACCACGCCGACCGAGCAGCGATTCCAGCTCGCGTCGAACGGGCCCGGCCGGGTGGAAAAGAGATCGGCGGCGAGCTTGACCGCGAGATCGCGGGCGAGATCGGGATCCGGCAGAACGATGTCGGAGGCCTCGTAGGCGGTCTCGCCGTTGCTGATGGTGATCGTGTAACGTGCCATGGTCGCTCGCGGTGACGTTTGGATCGCAACCCGCAAGACAAGACCGAAGCCCCGTCTCGGGTTCCATCCCATCGCCCGCGAGCGTCGTGACCGTCTGGCCGATCGGCCGCGTCGGGTCACGGGCGGCGCGGTCCACCGCCCTTGCCGCCGGACGGCCCGGCAGTGCCGAGCCCGGCGCGGCGCAGCGCATCGGCGAGCGCGCCGTTGCCGCTGTCGCGATCGCCCCCGCGGCCACCGCCACCACCGCCGTGCCCGCCCCGATTGCCGCGATCGCCGCGCCCGCCGGAATTTCCGCGCGCGTCGCGCGCATCGCGTCCACCACCCGCGCCGGCGCGCAAATCCTGGCCCGGCTGGTCGTCCAGCCTGAGCGTCAGCGAGATGCGCTTCCTCGGCTTGTCGACGTCCAACACCTTCACACGCACGACGTCGCCCGGCTTCACCACCTCGCGCGGATCCTTCACGAAGGTCTTGGACATCGCCGAGACGTGCACCAGCCCGTCCTGATGCACGCCGATGTCGACGAACGCGCCGAACGCCGCCACATTGGTGACGCAGCCCTCGAGCACCATGCCCGGCACCAGGTCGTCGAGCGTCTCGACGCCCTCCTTGAAGGTCGCGGTCTTGAAGGCGGGCCGTGGATCGCGGCCGGGCTTCTCCAGCTCCTTGAAGATGTCGGTGACGGTCGGCAGGCCGAACGTCTCGTCGACGAAGTTTTTCGGCTGCAGCGCGCGGATCACCGCGGTGTTGCCGATCACGCCCTTGATGTCGCTCTTGGTCGCCTGAAGGATCCGCCGCACCACCGGATAGCTTTCCGGGTGCACGCCCGAGGCGTCGAGCGGGTCGTCGCCGTCGCGGATGCGCAAGAAGCCCGCGCACTGCTCGAACGCCTTCGGCCCGAGCCGCGGCACCTCCTTCAGCGCCTTGCGCGAGGCGAACGGCCCGTTGGCGTCGCGGTGCAGAACGATGTTCTGGGCTAGGCCGGAGCCGATGCCCGACACGCGGGCGAGCAGCGGAGCGGAGGCGGTGTTGACGTCGACGCCGACCGCGTTCACGCAGTCCTCGACCACCGCGTCGAGCGAGCGCGACAGCTTCCCTTCCGCGAGGTCGTGCTGATACTGGCCGACGCCGATCGACTTCGGGTCGATCTTGACGAGCTCGGCGAGCGGGTCCTGCAGGCGCCGCGCGATCGACACCGCGCCGCGCAGCGACACGTCGAGATCGGGCAGCTCCTCGGAGGCGAAGGCGGACGCCGAATAGACCGAGGCGCCGGCCTCCGACACCACCACCTTGGCGAGCTTCAGCTCGGGATGCTTGGCGATCAGCTCCATCGCCAGCTTGTCGGTCTCGCGCGAGGCGGTGCCGTTGCCGATCGCGATCAGCTCGACGCCGTGCTTCTTCGCCAGCACCGCGAGCCCGGCGATCGCCTCGTCCCAGCGCCGCTGCGGCTCGTGCGGATAGATCGTCGCGGTCGCCACCACCTTGCCGGTCGCATCCACCACCGCGACCTTGACGCCGGTGCGAAAGCCCGGATCGAGGCCCATCGTCGCCCGCGTGCCCGCGGGAGCCGCGAGGAGCAAGTCGCGAAGGTTGGCGGAGAAGACGCGCACCGCCTCGTCCTCGGCCGCCGTCCACAGCCGCAGCCGCAGGTCGATCGTGAGATGCACGAAAATCTTGGTGCGCCACGCCCAGCGCGCGGTCTCGACGAGCCACTTGTCGCCCGGCCGGCCGCGATCGGTTATCGCGAAGCGGCGCATGATGGTCAGCTCGTACTGGGTCGGGCCGGCCGGCGGCGGGCTGCCGGCGGACGGCTCCTCGCCGTCGATCTTGAGGTCCAGAATCTCTTCCCGCTCGCCGCGGAACATCGCGAGAATGCGATGCGACGGCAGCTTGGTCAGCGGCTCGCCGAAATCGAAATAGTCGGAGAATTTGGCGCCCGCCTGCTCCTTGCCCTCGCGAACCTTTGCGACCAGCCGGCCGCGGGTCCAAAGGTCCTCGCGCAAGGTGCCGATCAGATCGGCGTCCTCGGCGAACCGCTCGACGAGGATCGCGCGGGCGCCGTCCAACGCCGCGGCGGCATCGGCGACGGACTTGTCCGGATTCACGTATTCCGCGGCGACCGCCTGCGGATCGTTCTGCGGCTCGGCGAGCAAACGGTCGGCGAGCGGACCGAGCCCGGCCTCGCGGGCGATCTCCGCCTTGGTGCGCCGCTTCGGCTTGAACGGCAGATAGATGTCCTCGAGCCGGGCCTTCGAGTCGGCGGCCTCGATCGCCGCCTTCAGCGCGTCGTCGAGCTTGCCCTGGCCGTCGATCGACTGGAGGATCGCGGCGCGCCGCTCCTCCAGCTCGCGCAGATAGCGCAGCCGCTCCTCCAGCGTGCGCAGCTGCGCGTCGTCGAGCGTGCCGGTCGCCTCCTTGCGGTAGCGGGCGATGAACGGCACCGTCGCACCGCCGTCGAGCAGCTCCACGGCGGCCTTAACCTGCTGCTCGCGCACCCCGAGCTCGTCCGCGATGCGTTTTTCGATCGATTCCGCCACGCTCCGCCTCCGCAAGACCTGCCGGCGCGCCAGGGGGCGGCGGCCGGGCCAGCGGGTATGCCGGAGGCGGCCCCGAGTCCGCAAGCCCCCGACTTTTGGCTGTGCACGGATCGTGGCGAGCGCTTTCGCGCACGCACGCTCGCGCGGACGAGCGGAACCGAAGGCGGCGCTACTGCGCCACCCGCACCGCGACCTCGTTGCGGCGCAGGAACGGCAGCGTCCAGGGCGGGTCGTAGAACTGCGCCACCGGCGTGCCGACCGGGTGCCATACGGTGCCTTTCAGGATGCGCAGCAGCATCTTGGCCTCGTGGTGCACCGCCTCCGCCGCGATCGAGCCGGAAAAGGTCTTCACCGCCATCGTTTCGGCCGGCACCTCGGTGATGGTGATCGAGGGATCGTCCGGCTTCGGCAGCGTCGCGCGCGAATACTCGGCCGGCATGTAGAAGCGGATCGTCCAGCCCTCCGCCGATTTCTCCTGCGCCACCGGCGCCGTCATCTCGATCGTCTCGGACCCCTTGCCCTCGGCCGGCACGCCGGTCGCCGGCACGCCGGCCGATTGCGTCACCGGAGCGGTCATCGCGATCTCGTCGTGGGTGGTGTTGGCGCCGAAGATGTAGCGGGCGAGGCGGCGAAAGCCTTCCGAGCGCACCTCGGTCTCGTCGCCCGGCAGCGTCACGTCCGCGGCGAGCCGCGGCGCGTAGCGGCGGATCTCGACGTCGTCGGCGATGCGCTCGACACGCTCGAAGCGCGGCTCCTCGGCGGTGCGGATGCCGACGACGCCGGCCATGCCCTGTAAAACGGATGTCACGATCGACACGATGGTCACTCCGATCTCGTAGAGGCCGGCATGACGAGCGGCTGTCATGCGTCCCCCTGCATGCGGTTCTCCTGCATGCGCCCTCCTGCATGCGGTTCTCCTGGTGAAACGCACGACGGGCGGACTGGATCGTTCGAGACGGAATTGGGGTGGCTCGGCGCGAGCGGAAGCGGACGCATCGCCGCGGTGCCGCGGCGCCGATCACGTCTGCGTCAGCACGCCGGCGTCACGACGGAGAATGTCGCGTCAGGGCCGGCTCAGGCGACGGCCCTGTGACACGAAGCTGAAGCCCTGGGTGCCCTGCACCGCGATCATCACCGCCTCGACCGCCGGCGGATCGATCGTTTCCGCGGCCGACCAGTCGATCACGAAGCTGGGGCCGACGCCGCCGCGCACGTCGTCCTGGGCGATCGTCACCTGCGCCGAGGCGAACGGCCGCAGGCCGAGCGGCGCCTGGAGATAGCTCTGCACCAGCTCGCCAGCGGCGTTGCGATACTCGATCGCGTCGATCACCAGCACCGTGCTCGCCGAGGTGTTGTGGATCGACAGCGAGCCGGAAAAATTCAGCTTGGTGCGGCCGCCGCCGACGATCACGGTGGAATGCAGCGGCACGAAGGTGCGCTCCTTCACCGCGCGCGGCGCGGCCGGCACGTTCGCCTGCGCACCGGGGGCGAGGATGATCGCCTCCTCGGCGGCGGAGGCGCCACCGGCCGGCCCGACCAGCAGGGCGAGCGCGAGGCCGAGCGAAAGTAGGCGCAGAGCGGGCCGCATGAAAAAATGTCCCGACGAGTGTCCGGCAGTCCGACAGGAGGTCGCCGCCGACGCGTCGCCTCCACCGGCGCAGAATACAGCGTTTTCTGTCGTCGCAGAGTTTTGTCGCGAAATTTCGGGAGAACGGCGGCGGTAGGCGTACCGCCGACCCGCGATGTCGAGACACGCGTTGCCGAGACCTGCGATGTCGGGACAGGCGATATCGAGACACGCCGCCGTCTCTCACGCATCTGCCCGCGTTGCATCAGGATCGGGCGGGCCGGTTCCGCATGCATGCATGGGGCGCAACCATCCCCTGCTTGCTCGCACGATGGGCTCGACAGTTTATGCGTCATTAAGCAAGATGGCGGAGCATAGGGTTCCCTGCTCGATGCGTCACGTCAATGGCGTCGAAGTGGGACCGTGCCCACGACTCGCCGGAGGCAGCGCCCCGACTGTGCCGGGGTGGTTTTGCCGGGCGCCGGAGGGTTCGTGGGAAGTCTGCTCGGGCGGTTCTAGAACGTTCGGGCGGGCCGATCCGTCGGCGAGCGTCGGCTCGTCGCGGGGGGCTCCCGGCAGGTCCTGCACACGCCGCAGGGCCGCCGGTGGGACCGGCTCGATCGCGAGGTCGGCTATCGGGTCATCGTGCGTATCGGCATCCCGGACCTCCCGACGGGGAGCCGGGGTGCCGGCACGTTCGCCTGCACGCCGCCGTATCCTGCGCGACGGTATCCTGCGCGCCCGGGTGCGTGCCCTGCGGCCCCGATGCCTTGCGCGCCGAGTTTCCTGCGCCCCGTGCTTCGGCACGCCTTTTCCTTTTCTCCCCGGTCGTGTCGTCTCCTGCCGACGCCCACACGCCGCCGTGCCGCTAGCTCTTCCGCGGAAACGTCAAGTCCGGCCGCGCGACGATGGTGAGCGGCGAGCCGTCCGGCAACGGCAAGGGACCGGTGAGCGCCGCCTTCGGAATCTCCTGCCGCAGCACCCAGTCGAATTCGCGCTTGCCGAGCCGGCCGCCTTTGTCGAGCGGCATACCCGCGGTGGAAACCATCCGCTCGGGCCGCATCAGCGGCGCGTCGGGATCGTCGATCCAGTCGGGCACCAGCCACAGCGTTCCCTGATGACGCACCGCCGCACATTGCGCGAGCGAGCCGTCGTCGGAGAATTTCACGATCACCGAATAGAGGTTTGCGTCGTCCGCCGCCGCCATCTTGCCCCGCTCCGTCGTCCCGGCCCTCGCGCGCCATCTCCTCGCGAACATGTCCCGGCGAACATGTCCCGGCGGCCGCGCCCCGGCCTCCGAACATCGGCGATCGCGGCAGCGCGCACAATCACGACCGCGGGCGACCGATCGTCGCCCGCCACGTTGGCCCGCCACTCTGGCCCGCCACTCGCAGACCGGCCGCCGGTGCACCGCAATCCGCGCAAAACGGCGGTTTTCGCCGATTTTTCCCTTCGCATCGCCGATCCCGTGTGCGAGGAAGCAACCGATTCGCTGCCCGCAGGGCGGATCGCCCCGCGACCACAGAAATTCGACGGCGGACGCCCCCACCGCCGCGCCACGAGGAGGATTCCATGACCACACGCTTCGTGTCGGCGCTGGCGGCCGGCCTCGCCGTGCTCGCCCTCGGCGTCACCGTTCCGGCATCCGCTCAGGACTACAAGCCGGAATACAAGGTCTCGACCGTGCTCGGCGCGCCCTTCCCGTGGGGCCTGTCGGCCGAGCGCTGGGCCGACCTCGTCAAGGAGCGCACCAACGGGCGCATCGTGATGAAGGTCTATCCCGGCGCGCAACTGGTCGGCGGCGACCAGACCAAGGAATTCACCTCGATGCGCCAGGGCGTCATCGACATGGCGGTCGGCTCGACCATCAACTGGTCGCCGCAGGTGAAGGAGCTGAACCTCTTTGCCCTGCCGTTCCTGATGCCCGACCACAAGGCGATGGACGCGATCACCGAGGGCGCGCCCGGCAAGACGCTGTTCGAGATCGTCGCGCAGAAGGACGTGGTGCCGCTCGCCTGGGGCGAGAACGGATTCCGCGAGCTGTCGAACTCCAAGCGCGACGTGCGCACGCCGGACGATCTCAAGGGCCTGAAGATCCGCGTGGTCGGCTCGCCGCTGTTCAACGAGACCTTCACCGCGCTCGGCGCCAACCCGACCCAGATGAGCTGGGCCGACGCGCAGCCCGCGCTGTCGACCGGCGCGGTCGACGGCCAGGAGAACCCGCTGTCGGTGTTCGTCGCCGCCAAGCTCCACACCCTCGGCCAGAACCACCTGACGCTGTGGGGCTACGTCGCCGACCCGCTGATCTTCGCGGTCGCCGCACCGGTGTGGAAGACGTTCTCGCCGGAGGATCAGAAGATCGTCCGCGAGGCGGCGATCGAGGCCGGCGTCTACGGCAAGCGGCTCTCCCGCAGCGGCATCACCGACGAGGATCCGGCGACGCTGAAGGAGATCGAGGGGCACGGCGTGTCGGTCGTGGTGCTGACGCCCGAGGAAAAGAAGGCGTTCCAGAAGGCGACCAAGCCGGTCTACGACAAGTGGAAGACGCGGATCGGCAAGGATCTGGTCGACGCCGCCGAGAAGGCGGTCGCCGAAAGCCGCTGACCGGCGCGCGCCGGGTTCTTTCGCCGGACCTCCTGCCCGGCCGTTCGCCGAGGCGCGGCCGCCGGCCGCGTCTCGCACGACGAGGCCGCCCCGGCGGGGATGTCGCCCCGCCCTCCTCGACGCGCTCCCGCTCCCGGTCGAACGACCGACCGGACAGAAAAATCCGCCCGACCATGTCTCACGACGACCTGCCGACCGAGCACCGCGACCCGCCGGTGCGGGTGCCGCTCACGATCGAGAAGGTGTTGGCGGCGCTGGCGATGGCCGCGCTGTGCCTGATCACGCTCGGCAACGTCGTCGCGCGCTATCTCACCGACTACTCGTTCGCCTTCACCGAGGAGTACTCGATCGCGCTGATGGTGGTGGTGACCATGCTCGGCGCCGGCATCGCCACCGCCGCCGATCGCCAGATCCGCATCACCTGGTTCGCCAGCCTGTTACCGGAGAAGGGCGAGCGCGCCGCCGCGGTGGTCGCGACGCTGGCCACCATCGCGATGTTCGCGATCGTCGCCGTGCTCGGCGCCCGGCTGGTGTGGGACGAGTACCGCTTCGAGGTGACGAGCCCGGGGCTCGGCGAGCCGCAATGGATCTACACCGCCGCGCTGCCGGTGCTGTCGCTCGCGATCATCGCCCGCGCGCTCGGCCATCTGGTGCGGCTGCTGCGCTCGCACCGCCGCCCGCGCCACGACGTCATCGAGCCGATGTGATGACACGCTGTCCGCTCCGCACGGCAAGGCGCGACCCTCTCCCCTCGTGGGAGAGGGGCGCCGATCCGAGCATGGCGAGGATCGGCCGGGTGAGGGGTGAACGGCGAGGCCGGAACCGACCCCTCACCCGGGCTCGCTTCGCTCGCCCACCCTCTCCCGCAAGGGGAGAGGTGACGCGCCGTGCCCATCCGACCGTCCGCTCGTTCTCACCATCGCTCGTCCGACCATGATCACCGCGGCGCTGTTTCTCGGCTTCGTTCTCCTGTTCGTGCTCGGCACGCCGGTCGGCGTCGCGCTCGGGCTCGCCGGCTGCTTCGGCATCTGGCTCGCCGATCTCGGCCTGTTGTCGGTGCCGACCTCCGCCTACACGGGCATCGCCAAATATCCGCTCCTCGCGGTGCCGATGTTCGTGCTGGTCGGCGCGATCTTCGACCGCTCGGGCGTCGCGCTGCGCCTGGTCGATTTCGCGACCGCGGTGGTCGGGAGGCGGCCCGGCGCGCTCGCCGCGGTGACCATTCTCGTCAGCATGTTTCTCGGCGGCATCTCGGGCTCGGGCCCGGCCTGCGCGGCCGCGGTCGGCGGCGCGATGATCGGCTCCCTCACCCGCGCCGGCTATCCGCGCCCCTTCTCGGCGAGCGTGATCGGCGCGGCGGCGGCGACCGACATTCTGATCCCGCCCTCGATCGCGCTGATCATCTATTCCGTGCTGGTGCCGCAGGCGACCGTGCCGGCGCTGTTCGCCGCCGGCGTCGTGCCGGGCGTGCTGGCCGGCGTCGCGCTGCTGATCCCGACCGTGTGGATGTCGAAGCGCAACGGCTGGGGCGTGGCCGAGCAGGACGCGCCGCGCCCGCCGTTCTGGCGCTCGCTGCGCGAGGCGCTGTGGGGCCTGATGGCGCCGGTGCTGATCCTCGGCGGCATGCGGGCCGGCTGGTTCACGCCGACCGAGGCGGCGGTGATGGCGGTCGTCTACGGCTTGTTCGTCGGCTTCGTGATCTACCGCACCCTCAGCTTCCGCGATCTCTACGAGATGCTGGTGGAGGCGGCGGAGATTTCCGGCGTCATTCTCATCGTGGTGGCGCTCGCCTCGATCTTCGCCTGGGCCGGCGCGACGCTCGGCGTGTTCGATCGCGCGGCCGAAGCGATCGTCGCGGTCGGCGGCGGCAACGAGTACGGCGTGCTCGCCATGCTGATCGTGATGATGATCGTGATCGGCATGTTCCTCGACGGCGTCTCGACCTTCCTGATCCTCTTGCCGCTGCTGACGCCGATCGCGCAGAAATTCGGCTGGGATCCGGTGTGGTTCGGCATCATCCTGACGCTGAAGATCGCGATCGGCCAGTTCACCCCGCCGATGGCGGTCAATCTGATGGTGTCGTGCCGCATCGCCGGCGTGCCGATGGAATCCACCGTGCGCTGGGTGATGCCGCTGATCGTCGCGATGCTGGCGGTGCTGCTGCTGGTCATCGCGTTTCCCGGCATCGCGCTGTGGCTGCCGCACGCCTTGGGTGACTGAGGCGCGTCTCCCGAGGCGTGACACTCCGCCTTTTGGCCGATGCGCGGCGAGGTCGATTCGATTATGCTGTCTTTTTTGGGATTCCGGTGACGACTGTCGCGGTGTCATTGCCCCGAGAAAGAACGAGCGTCGACTGTGCACGCCCACGCGCGGGAGATTCGGTCGGCGAGGCCGAAAAGCCGCGAGAGGCCGCACCGAGAGCGACCCGGTGGGGACGCGTCGTGCAACAGGAAAGACCGGAGCGCAGTGCCGAACATCGACATGACGTTGCCCGACGATCACCCGCAGCGCTTCGAGCTGAACGACGAGGTCCACGCCCGCCCGCCCGAGGCGCTGGTGGCGCCGACCCGCGTCTCCTATCTCGCACTGATCTCGCCGTGGGCCGACCGCGAAGCCGAGTGGCAGGGCGTCACCGAGCTCGCCCGCCGGTTCGGCGCGACCGCCCCGTTTCCCGGCGCCAACCACTACAGCGGCCAGCTCGGCAATTTCCGGCTCGTGTGGGAGCGCCACAGCGAGTTCGCCCGCTACACCTTCATCGCGCCGGGCGTCTCCGGTGACGACCCGTTCGCCGAGCCGGCGATCGCGCTCGCCCCGGCGAGCTGGGTCGCCACCCGCCCCGGCCAGATCATCGTCGCCGCCCACGTCGCGCTGCTGCCCGGCGGCGACGGCGCGCCCGACCACGAGACGGTGTCGGCCCAGTGGTTCGGCGGCAATCCGCTGGTCGGCGGCCCGATGTCGGGCGGCGCCGGCATCGCGCTGACCGACCTGCGGGTGCAGAGCGACGGCTTCAGCCGCTTCCTGATCCAGGACCGCCATCTCACGCCGCGCCAGGCCGGCCGGCTGACCCAGCGCCTCCTGGAGATCGAGACCTACCGGATGATGGCGCTCCTGGCGCTGCCGGTCGCCCGCGAGCTGACGCCCTATCTCAACGAGCGCGAAGGCGAGCTCGCAAAGATCACCGACGCGCTGATCACCGCGGGCGAGGCCGACGAGCCGGTGCTGCTCGATCGCCTGACCCGGCTCGAGGCGGCGATCGAGAACCAGGAGGCGATCAATCTCTTCCGGTTCGGCGCCGCCACCGCCTATTTCGACCTCGTGCAGCGGCGCATCGGCGAGCTGCGCGAGGACCGGATGCAGGGGCTGCAGACGCTGCGCGAGTTCATGGAGCGCCGCCTCGTGCCGGCGATGAACACGTGCCGCGCGGTGTCGGAGCGCCAGCAGTCGCTCGCCGGCCGGGTGGCGCGGGTGACGCGGCTGTTGTCGACCCGGGTCGACATCACCCGCGAGGCGCAGAACCGCGCCGTGCTCGAATCGATGAACCGCCGCGCCAAGCTGCAGCTCAAGCTGCAGTCGACCGTGGAAGGGCTCTCGGTCGCCGCCGTGACGTACTACGTCGTCGGCCTGATCGGCTACTTCACCAAGGGATTGTCGGTCGCCGGCATCCCGGTGAAGCCGGAGGTGGCGATCGCGGTCGCCGTGCCGGTGGTCGCCTTCCTGGTGTGGATGGGCCTTCGCGGCTTCAAGAAGCGGGTCGCCCACGAGGAGGGCTGACGCCCTCCCGTTTCCCCGCTCGTCACGATCTCCGCAAACATTTTCGCAACGGGGCGCGTGCGCCCCGTGCGCCGCCGTGTTTTTTTCTCCGCGCACCGGTGCATCCCCGGCGCATCTCCGGTGCGGTGGCCGCGCGGCGACGGCGCGGTGTCGCCGCATTCCCGTCGATATGCTGCCGCGCCCCGGCCGTACTGCGCCACCAGTGTCCTCGCGACGACGGTGCGCCTCCCGGCGCGGAAGCCGTCGGTGTCCGACGGCTCCCCCCCGCGGCCCCGCGGCAGTTCGTGACTTCACCCCTGAAAAAACACCACAGAGGAACGTCTCCATGCAGAAGCTCCAGCGGTCGCAGCAGCGGACGTCGCCGGCCGAAGGGTCGCCGCTCCGCGCGCTGCTTCTGGCCGGCACCATGCTGTGCGGCCTCGCCGGGCTCGCGCCGCCGGCGATCGCCGCCGGGCTCGGCGGGCAGGCGGATGCGCGAACGGGCGCAGCGGGCGGGCCCGTCGGCGCGCCGCTGATGCTCGCGCAGGCGCCGAACGAAACCGAGCGTGGCCAGCCGGGCCCCCGTCCCGGCCCGCGGCCGGGTGCAGGTCCGGCTCCGGGTCCGGCTCCGGGTCCGGAGCGTGCGGCCCCCGGCCCCGCCCCGCGCGAGGCGACGCCGCCCCGTCCGCCGGCCCCGCCACGCGCGCCACAGGCCGCACCGCCTCAGCCCCCGCAACAG
>NZ_AKZI01000010.1 GCF_000293785.1 Rhodovulum sp. PH10
AAAGCGGCTCCGGCGCAGCCCCGTCGGAGTTCCCAAACGGGCTCTGAGGCGGACCCCGACGTTTCCCTCCTCGGATGCCATTGGTGCGGCCGGCTGCGGCCGGTCGCACCTCTCGCACCCGCGGCGCGGAACCGGAACCCGTCGTGCGGCCTTGTGGTTTCGAGCCGCCGGTCGCGGCACCCATTGCCCGCACCCGACGAGGATGTTTCGCGATGACGATTCCGGTGTCCGAGCTGTTGCCCGACGGGCTCGTCGCCCATGCCGACGCCGCGCTCGCGGAGACCACGACCGGCGAGCTGAAGGCGCAGCTTCTGGCGCTGATCGCCGGCCAGGACGAGCGCCGGCTCGGCGAGAAGCGCAGCTTGTTCGAGACCCGGCTCGCGCCCTATTTCCACGAGCTGTCGCGCCGCAACCCCCATCCCCGCGCCGAAGACCAAGTGGCGGCGGTGGTCGGCACATGGACGCCGGTGTGGAGCACCATCCCGTTCCACGACGTGCTGCCCGGCCGCATCCGCGACCAGTCGTACCAAGTTTTCCGCGACGACGGCTTTTACGCCAACATGGCGCATCACGTGCCGGGCCAGGGCAGCGCGCTGGCGAACTTCCTGTCGCCGGTGCTGAAGGCCTACGACCTGATGGTGCTGCAAAAGTTCGCGGTCGCCGATGGTGCGTGGGAGATCGAGAACGTCGCCGTCGAGGTGGCGGTGGTGCCGCGCGACCGCGACCTGTCCGTCGAGGCGGCGCGGGCGTGGTTCGAGGCGGTGCTCGAGAAGAAGCGCCCCGCGTTCGCCGCCACGGCGGATGTCCCCGATGCACAAAGCCTCGCGCCCAGCCTGGCGCCCGACCTGAGCGAGCTCGACGCCGCGAGCGCAAAAAAGCTCGGCAAGACGTTTCGCGCCAAGCCGATCATGGAGAATCTCTATGTCGACGGCGATTTTCGGCTGATCCGCAGCCGGCGCGAGGCGACCCAGAAGCCGTCCTACACGATCGGCATCCGCCGCGCCTGACGGCCCGTGGTCACGGAGCGCCGGGACGCGCGAAACGCCCGGCGCGTGCCGATCACTTCACGAAGGTCTTTCCGGTGATCCGCTCGAGGTTCTTGTAGTGGATCGCCTCCCAGACGTCGCGCGGCAGATCGATCGCCTCGAAGATCGTCTTGTTGTCGCGGATGAAGCCCGGCCCCTTCTCGGGATCGAACGGGCAGTCGGTCGCGAACAGGATGTTTTCGGTCGGATAGAAGCCGAGCCCGCAGCGGGTCGACAGCTCGGAGGAAAACACCGCGGTGTCGGGATAGAAATTCTGCTTGAAGTAGTCGAGCGGGCGCTTCTTCAGGCCGTCCTTGAGCGCCTTGTAGTCGGCGTCCGAGGTGCGGGTGCCGATCTGGTCCCAGCCCGGCCCGACGCGGCCCTCGAGCATCGGCACGATGCCGCCGAAGTGGTGGACGATCGGCTTGAGCTTCGGATGGCGGTCGAGCGTGCCGGAAAACACCAGGCGCGCCATCATGGCGGCGGTCTCGTAGGACCAGCCAAAGGTCCACCAGATCTCGTAGAGCGACTTCTCTTCCGTCTTGTAGTCGGCGAAGTCGGCGCGCCGGGCGGGGTGGATCCACACCGGCTTGTCGAGCGTCTCCATCGTTCCGTAGAAGGCGTCGAACTCGTCTCCGTCGATCGGCCGGCCGTTGACGTTGGTGTAGATCTGCACGCCGCACGCCCCGAGCTCCGTCACCGCGCGCACCGCCTCGCGGATCGCGCCGTCGGGGTTCGCCAGCGACACCTGCGCGACGAAGCCCGGAAAGCGGTCGCCGTGGCGATCGACGATCTCGGCGAGCCCGTCATTGATGATGCGCGTCATCCCCTCGACCTCGTCGGGGCCGACCACGTCCTCCATCGGCGGGCTCGAATAGGCGATGATCTGTGCATAGTCGTCGAACTCGTCGAGCATGCGCAGCCGCGCGTCGAGATCGTAGATGCACGGGATCCCGCGCATGCGCTTGCCGATGTCGCGCTGGCCGGCGCCGATGCGATCCATCGCCTGCAGGATGCCGGCAGGGATGAAATGGGTGTAGGCATCGATGCGCATCGATCCGTTCCTTTGCATGAGAAGCATACGAAGTCGGCGACGGGAAAAACGAACCGGCGGGACGAGGCCGAAAATGGCCGGAATTTTCGCGTGATGCCAGTCTCTCGGCGGGCGCTGTCATGCGACCGAACCGCGGCTGGGTTGCCGCCACGGCAGGCGCGGCGAGGCGGGCGGCAAAGATTCCGGACTCCGAAAACGAGCGCGGTTTTTCGGAATTTTTCGGTGCTGGAGGAGTGCGCGCGGACGGGTCGGCGGCGGGGCGACGATCAGGCCGGGAGGTCTGCCAGCAGCGGCGTCTCGGAGAAGTCGAGCGCGGCGATCGGCACCGGGCGGCCGAACAGCCAGCCCTGCGCCTGGGTGCAGCCGGCGGCGCGCACCAGGGCGAACTGATCGGCGGTCTCGACGCCCTCGGCGGTGGTCTTCATGTCGAGCGCGCGGGCGAGG
This sequence comes from Rhodovulum sp. PH10, assembly GCF_000293785.1. Lineage (GTDB taxonomy): Bacteria > Pseudomonadota > Alphaproteobacteria > Rhizobiales > Xanthobacteraceae > Rhodoplanes. Next base: position 2,524 of record NZ_AKZI01000010.1, read on the forward strand.
CCGGAGATCGCCCCGACGATCACCGCGCAGTCCGAACGCTGCCCCATCTCGCCGACGAACGCCTTGTCGATCTTGATCTTGGTGAAGGGGAAGAGACGCAGATAGCCGAGCGAGGAGTAGCCGACGCCGAAGTCGTCGAGCACGATGCCGATGCCGAGCGCGCCGAGCCGGTGCAGCGTGCCGAGCGTGCCGGAGGTTCGTTGCAGCAGCACGGATTCGGTGATCTCGAGCTCGAGGCGCGACGCCGGCAGGCCGGCTTCGGCGAGAATCTCCTGCACGGTCTCGACCAGCACGGCGCTGCGCAGCTGAATCGGCGACAGGTTGACCGCGACCGTCACGTCGGGCGGAAGCGAGGCCGCGTCGGTGCAGGCACGGCGCAGGATCCATTCGCCGATCGGCGCGATCAGGCCGGTCTCCTCGGCGATCGGAATGAAGCGGTCGGGCGGGATCAGGCCGAACACCGGATGGCGCCAGCGCACCAGCGCCTCCACGCCGCACGGGCGCTGCGAGGCGATGTCGACCACGGGCTGATAATGAAGCTCGAACTCGGCGCGCGAGAGCGCATTGCGCAGGTCGATCTCCAGCACGTGATGCATCCGCGCCTCCGCGTCCATCTCCGCCTCGAAGAAGCGGTAGCAGTGGCGGCCGGCGGCTTTTGCGCGATAGAGCGCGAGGTCGGCGTTCTTCAAGAGCGTCGAGGTGTCGTCGCCGTGGTCGGGGGCGAGCGCGATGCCGATCGAGATGCCGATCTCGATCCGGTTGCCGTCGATGTCGTAGGGCGCGCCGATCGCGGCGAGCAGAATGGTGGCGAGCGCGGCGGCGGCGTCGCGGCGCATCAGGCCGGCGGGCTGGAGGATGGCGAACTCGTCGCCGCCGAGCCGGCCGGTGGTGCAGTCGGACGGCACCGCGTCGCGCAGCCGCTGCGCCACCGCGCGCAGCAAGCCGTCACCGACCGGGTGGCCGAGCGAGTCGTTCACCGCCTTGAACAGGTCGAGGTCGAAGGTGAGCACCACGAAGCCGTCGCCGGTGAGGCGCAGGCGGGCGAGCGCGTCGTCCATCCGCTCGGAGAACAGCAGGCGGTTGGCGAGGTCGGTCAGCGCGTCGTGGCGCGCCATGTGGGCGATCTGCCACAGCGCGCGCTGGCGCTCGGTGATGTCCTCGTGGGTCGCCACCCAGCCGCCGTCCGGCATCGGCTGGTTGACCACGGCGACGATCCGCCCGTCCGGCAGCTCGGTCTGCAGATGGATGCGCCGGCCGGAGGCGAGCGCGTCGCGCAGATGCAGACGATAGGCGTCGACGTCCTCGGTGAAGGTGCCGCTCGCCGCGCGCTCGCGCAGCAGGTCGGCGAGGAGGATGCCGGGACGCGCCGCCGGTCCCGTCAGGTGGTACATCTCGCGATAGCGGGCATTGCACAGGACGAGCCGCTCGTCGCGGTCGAACATGCACAGGCCCTGGGACATGTTGTCGACCGCGGCGACCAGGCGGAGATGGGCGTGGTCGAGCGCATGCAGCGAGGCGGCGAGCGAGCGGCGCGAGCGGACCCGGCGGCGGACCTGGAGAAAGGCGGCGCGGACGAGCGCGGCGAGGACGCCGCCTGCGAGGACGACGCCGAGCGCCGCCGCGAGCTGCGGTTGCCCGAGCGTTCGCATCGTCGCGACCCCCGCAATCCCGCCCGCCGTGGCCGCCAGCCCGAGCGCCACCGCGCCGGGCGCCTCCACGAATCGTCCCCCAAGCGGACCGGTGTCTCGGTCTCTCGTCATCGCTCCCCCGTCGTGGTCCGCCATGGTCGCGCAGGAGAGCTTTGGAACGCCTGCAACCACCCGTTTTCCACCCGCTTTTTCGGGCGCTGTCGTTAGCGAATGGTTGCCTGCTCGGGCGGCGCGTCGCCGGCGCGCCGAAGCCGCCGAAAAAACCTTCAGCGAACGGGGAAATCGTACGGGCGCAACGGCGGCGTCGCGCCGCGATAATCGAAGTGCCACCATTCGAGCCGGTAGTTGCGGAAGCCTTCGGCGGCGAGCGCGGCGACCAGCCGGTCGCGATTCGCCCGCGCCGCCGGCGCGACTTTTGCAGCGGTCGCGCTCCGCGCGGCGGTGCAGTCGTAGGCGGTGCCGAGATCGAGGCTCGATTCGCGCGCCCGCGCTCGGAACGGGCCGTCGCAGGGTCCGGCGTCGGTCGGCGTCGGCAGGTCCGGCTCGTCGGCGCGCACCAGCCCGACATCGACCGCAATCCCGAGCGAATGGCGCGAGCGGCTGGCGATGTAGCCGAGCGCGAACAGCCGCGTCTTGTCGATGGTGGGCGAGAAGATGCGGGCCATGGTGTCGGGCTCGCCGTCCTGCGCCCAGGCGACGAACGACCGCACCGCCCGCTCCGGCCGATAGCAGTCGTACACCTTCAGATGAAAGCCCTGCGCCGACAGCCATTTCTGGGCGCGCGACAGCGCCGCCGCCACCGGGCGGAGAAGAATGCACTCGCCCGCCTCGTAGCCGGGCACCCGCCGGCCGGTGAAGTTGAACGCGCCGGCATAGCGCATGTCCTGGCGGATCGACGGGTCGACCTCGCGCAGCCGCACGAAATTTCCGGGCAGGTCACCGGCCGCCGCCACGGAGCTCGAGAGAAGCAGCAGCAGACCCGCCGTGCGAAGAATCCGGCGCGTCATGTCACCGCCGGCAGGGTCACGACGGAATAGCCGTGGGCGATGCGGCGCTCGCGCACCGGATCGAACAGCTCGAGCGAGAAGCGGCCGGTCGGCCGGATGCCGCCGATCGCCGCGAACGTGCCGCAGAACAGCACGGTGCCTTCGGGCAGGTCGTCGCGCCCGGCGAAGCCGGCGATGATGTCGCCGGGATCGAGCATCACCGACACGCTGCCCTCCTGATAGAGCGTCTGCGCGCCGCTCTCCTCCACCCACGAACGCAGCACCAGCCGATCCCAGTGGTCGGCGACGTCGTCGAACGCCCACAGGTCGGGGGCGATCGGCTTGTCGCACAGCTGCTTGGAGACGCCGATGTCGATCCGCTCGACGCGGCGGTCGGTGTGGTCGGAGCCGACCCCGACCCACAGGCCGCGGGCGTCGCGGATCAGCACGAACTCGACCTCGCCGCTGGTGTCGGGACCGACCACCTCGATCTCGGCGGCGGTGGTCACCCGGTGGGTGGAGATGCGGTAGAACTGCGGGGTGACGGAGGGGCGCGGAATGCCGATCGCCTCGAGCTCGGCGGCGTGCATCTCGCGGGCGCCGGGATCGCGCCCGGTCCACAGGGCGATGGCGGCGGCGCGCAGCGCGATCGGCCGCGGCTCGATCGCCAGGCCGCTGATCGCGCGGAACATCAGGGTCTCGGACGGCATCGGCCCACTCGCTCGTGCGCCGGCCGCGGCCCGTGCCGGGTCGGCCGCCGGTGAGGTCGTCGTGCAGTGCCCCCGCGAAAACCATACAGGGAACCGCTGCGCCGCGCCATCGGGACCGGGGAATTTCGCGATCCGCAGAGGTTTTGAGTTACCGCAGTCGTAACGTGTCCTTGTGGCCGAAGCCTTTGGCGTTGTCGATCAGCACCAGGGTATCGGGCTCCAGCCGGTAGACGCCGACGCGCGCGTACGCCGCGCGCAGCTCTGCCGGCGCCTCCGTCATCCTTTGCAGGAACGGGTACCGGTCGGCGAGCAGGCCGCGCAGCCGCAGACTCTCCGCCGGATCGGTGACGCGAAAAACCCGGCCGTGCGCCTGCACGCCGGTGATCGTCGCAAAGTCGGCGGTGTCCGGGGCGACGGTGGCGGCCGCGCGGGGGTCGTTCGCGAGGTCGCGCGAGTGGCGGGTGGTGTCCTCCGACACCCAGACGAGATCGAGCCCGTCGCGGGCATAGAAGAGACTTGCGGCGTGCGGCCCCTGCGGGCCGATGGTCGCGAGCGACATCACGTGATGGGCATCGAGGAACGCGGCGAGGCGGTCGCGAAGATTGTTCGTCGGGATGTCGTCTGGCATCGGCAGGTCCGGTCGGAGCCGCGAGCGTCGCACGGATCGACAGCACTCGCCATCGGCGAACGAGGAGCGGCGCGCCAAAACGTGGTCGACTATCGGTGAATCGGCGGTGCCGAGTTTCCGAGCGGCGCGCAACGGCGTGGTAGCGCGTGTCGTGGATCCATCGAGGCCGTCCATTTGCCATCCCTCATCCGCCACTCCGGCTCACGAGGCCTCATGAGCAGCATCTCGGCCATCGCCCTGTCCGGCATGATGGCGGCGACCCGCCGTCTGGAGGCAACCGCGAGCAACGTCGCCAACCTGCGCACCACCGGCGCGCTGCCGGCGGCGGACGGCACCGTGCCGGCCGGGATGCAGCAGGCCTACACGCCGGTCCGGGTCGACCAGACCGACGTGTCCGGCGGCGGCACCGCGACCTCGGTCGGCACCGTCACGCCGTCCTACACGCCGATGGCCGATCCGCAGTCGCCGTTCGCGAACGCCGACGGGCTGGTCGCCGCGCCGAATGTCGATCTCTCGCAGGAGATGGTCGGGCTGATGATCGCCCGCTACACCTTCACCGCCAATGTGCGGGTGATGGAGGCCGACGACCGGATGGCAAAAACCCTGCTCGACGCCAAGATCTGAGCCTCCGGGCATTCTCTCGTCGGCCGGCCGGCAGCCGGGCCGATCCACGGAACGACTTGCGAAAAAGTCCTCACGCGGCGGCGACCGGCGCCTCCGGCGGCGCGTCCTCGACGGTGCGGCCGCGCAGCCGCGCCATGGTCGCCTGGGCGTCCTCGGCCGGCACGCCGAGCCGGCGCAGCGCGAAGTCCGACATGCCGAAGGCGATCTCGCGCTCGCCCATCACCGCGAGGCCGACGCCGGCCTCGGCGAGATAGAGCGCCTCCTCCTCGGAATGGGTGCGCACCACCGTCTCGATGTCGGGGTTGAGGCGGCGGGCGAGCGAGATCACCCGTCGTGCCTGGAAGGCGTCGGGCAGCGCCACGACGATCAGCCTGGCGAGCTCCGGCAAAGTGGCGCCGAGCACCTCTTCGCGGGTGGCGTCGCCATAGACCACGTGGGTGCCGTGATCGCGCAAGCGCTCGGCGAGCTTGCGGTCCGATTCGATCACCACGTATTCGAGCCCGTGCCGGCGCAGCGCGTCGGCGACGGTGGAGCCGACCCGGCCGTGCCCGACCAGAATGGCGTGCTCGACCAGCATCGCCGGCCGTGCCTTGAACAAGGGCGCGCTCTCGTGCTCGCGCCAGCGCACCATCGCCGGCCGGTCACCGAGCCGGTCGGCGAGCCGGCCGAGCAGCGGGAAGACCAGCGGATTGATCACGATGGCGATCAATGCCGCGGCCAGCACGAGGTCGCGGCCGCTCGCCTCCATCAGCCCCTGGCGCACCGCGAGGTCGGTGAGGATGAAGGAGAACTCGCCGATCTGGGCGAAGGTGGCGCCGACCGTGCCGGCGGTGCGCGGCGTCGCCTTGAAGGCGAGCAGCAAGAGGAGCGTGGTGACGCCGGTGCCGACCACGATGGTGACGACGATCGCGGCGACCTCGAGCGGCATGCGCAAAAGCGTCGAGGGATCGAACAGCATGCCGGCGGAGACGAAGAACAGCACCGCGAAGACCTGCTGCATCGGCAAGGCCTCGGCGGCGGCATGGTGGCTGAGGTCGCTCTCGCCGAGCACCACGCCGGCGAAGAAGGCGGCGAGCGCGATCGAGATGCCGAACAGGAGCGAGGAGCCGTAGGCGATGCCGAGCGCGATCACCAGGACCGCGAGGGTGAACAATTCGCGCGATCCGAGGCGGGCGACGTAGCCGAGCAGGCCGGGGATCGCCCACCGCCCGACCAGCACGGTGATGGCGACGAAGCCGGCGAGCTGCAGCAGCGCGTGACCGATCTCGCGGGCGAACCCCTCGACGGTGACGGCCCCGCTGCCGAGCGCCGGCACCAGCACCAGGGCGAGGATCACCACCGCGTCCTGCACCACCAGCCAGCCGAGCGCGATGCGGCCGGCGGTGGCGGTGAGCTCGCCGCGCTCCTCGAGCGCGCGGGTGGCGACCGCGGTCGAGGCGATCGCCAGCGACAGGCCGATCACCAGCGCCGCGGTCGGCGGCCGGCCGAGCAGATGGGTGGCCACCGCCCAGCCGATCGTGGTGGTCACCGCGATCTGGATCAGCGCGCCCGGCACCGCGCTCTTGCGCACCGCGAGCAGGTCGGCGAACGAGAAGTGCAGGCCGACGCCGAACAGCAGCAGCGCGACGCCGATCTCGGCGAGCCCGGTGGCGATGCCCTGGTCGGCGACGAAGCCCGGCGTGAACGGCCCGACCATCACCCCCGCGACCAGATAGCCGAGCACCGGCGGCAGCCGCACGGCGCGCGCCAGCAGGCCGCCGACGAAGGCGAAGGTGATGCCGGCCACCAGCGTCGGCAGCAGTCCGATGGCATGAACGTCCATGCGCGCGCAGTCTCGGTGCGGGGTTTCCTCGTCGGCGACGGGTCGCCGTCGGCCCGGCCACGGATGCCGTCCGGACGCCGTCGGAACGGCAGACGCGGGCACGGCGAAGGGTGCGGCAAGGGACGGACCGTCGTTATCATGGAGCGCGTTCCGCGAGCGAGTCTTTGCGCTCGCGTAAGGCTCGAACGATTCCGGCCGGACCCGCGGGATGCGGCGATCGGGCGCGGGCCGCCCGCCCCGCCGATCGCGCGAAAGTGTCGGCTGGCGCGGCGTTTCTGCGATACTGACGAGATCGTGGGTTCGCCGCGACCGGCCCTCGTCGCTTTCCCGACCGGCTGCGTTGCGCCGAACACGGGCCGGGCCGTGAGTCGGTCGGGCGCCGGCGGCGTTCCGCGCGTTCTGCGGGCGCCGAATCTCGCTTTTCTCGACCCCGGCGCCGCGCGAGCCGCGCCGGGCCGCCGTGGTTTTTTCGAGACCGTGATTGCTCCGTTCGACGGTGAACCAATCGCGCTGTCCGCACTTGTCGCCCGGTAGGCCACCGTTTCCGGCCGGCGGCGTCTTCGCGGCGAGCCTTTGCGGGTTCCGCGTCCTCCTGCGTCCCCCCGGCCGATACCCGAGCACGCCGGACGACGCCGCGCAGAGCGCGAGGACCGCACCGTCGTCGGCAGAGGAGACCCGCGACCATGCTCTCACTCGCCCTCGATGTCCTGATCGCCCTGTCGAGCGTGTTCGGCGCGAGCGACGCCGATGCCGCCCCGCCGCGCGATCCGTTCGTCGGCGCCGTCGGCGTCGCGCTGACCGGCGCGCCGGACGCCGACATCCGCCCGCTCGACTGGCGCGCCTGCCGCTTCGAGGTGAACGGCCAGGTGTTTCGCCTCGGCGCGGTCGACCCCGCGACGGTCCGGGTCCGGCCATGGGAAAGAGACACCGTGCTCGGCACGATGCGGCGGGTGGCGGTGACGTTTTCGGGCGCGGACGGCGCCGTCGTCTACGAGCGCACCGACCGCGCGCTGGAGGACGTCTCCCCGGCCGACGACGCGGCGATCCGGCTGTTCAAGCAAACGGTGAAGAGCCGCCGCCCGGAGCTGTTTCACGACCGCCGGGTGGCGCTGCGCGAGCAGACCGTGACGCTGCCGACCAGCGACCTCGCCGCCGTCGAGGACGCCTGGCGGACGGTGACCAGGACCTGTGCCGCACCGGGCACCACGCACTGATCGGGCCGTGATCCGGCCGCCGGTCGCGGCCCGACCGCGCGCCGCGACCGCCGGAATGTCCGGCCTGCGCCGTTGAAGACGGAGGCGGCGGCAGCGGCCGCCGCAACCGCAGCGGCGCCGCGGACCGGGCGCCAAGGACCGCACAGCACGTACCGCACAGCACGTACCGCGCAGCACGTACCGCGCAGCACGTGCCGCGCGCCACGGACCGGGCATGACCGACCTTCTCATCCATTCGATGTCGGAGTTCTCCGACCTGATCCTCGCCGGCCTGACGCTCGCCGGCGCGCGGCACATCGTCGAGATCGGCGCCGAGCACGGCGGCATGTCGCGCCGCCTCGCGGCCCATGTCGGCGAGGCCGGCGGCCGTCTCACCTGCATCGACCCCGCGCCGAGCCCGACCTTTTCCGCCTGGGCCGCCGGGCGGCCGGAGGTGACGCACCTCGCGCGGCAAAGCCTCGAGATTTTGGACGATCTCACCGGCATCGACGCCTGGCTGATCGACGGCGACCACAACTGGTACACCGTGTTTCACGAGCTCGCCGCCATCGAGCGGGCCTCGCGCCGCGACGGCACGCCGCTCCTCGCTTTCCTGCACGACGTCGGCTGGCCGGCCGGCCGCCGCGATCAGTATTACGATCCCGAGCGCATTCCGGCGGCGTTCCGTCGCCCGCACGATTGGGACGGCGGTGCGACCTTGGGCGAGCCGCGGCTCGTCCCCGGCCGCGGCTTTCGCGGCATGGGCGCGTTCGCTTTTGCGGTGGAGGAAGGCGGCCCACGCAACGGCGTGCGCACCGCGGTCGACGACTTTCTCGCCGGCGCGCTCGCCGAGGGGCGCGACTACGCCTTCGCGAGCATTCCCGCGGTGTTCGGGCTCGGCGTCGTGTTCGCGCTCGATGCGCCGTGGAGCAGAGCGCTCGCCGACCTGTTGCTGCCGTTCCACGACAACGCGCTGCTGCGGCGGCTCGAGGAGAACCGCCTGCGCAACTATCTGCGGGTGATCGCGCTGCAGGACGAGGCCGCCGCGCGACGCGAGGCTGTGGGGCTCGCCGCCTCGTGACGCCCGTCACGCCAAAATCCTGTCGATCGCGCAAAAACCCCAGTCGGCGTTGAGCGAGCGCCGCAGCCGGTTCGCGCGCGGCGCGAGCAGCGGGCGATCCTCGTCGTCGCCGGTGCGAAGGGCGCGCCAGAACGACGGGTCGCACCACGCGTCGTCCTGCGGCACCGCCTCGCCGAAGCCGCCCGCCGCCGGCGGCGGCGCGTCACCATGAACGTGGAGCGGCGGCGCCAGCCGGATCACCCGCTTGCCGAAGAATTCCGCCTCGTCGAGCCCGCTCGAATTGATCGCGCACACGGTCTCGATCTCCGGCCGGGCGAGCAGGTGATACAAATTGGTGTCGGTCCAACGGACCGCGCCGAGCCCGCGCATCATGCGCTGCGTGGCCGAGTCCGGCCGGTCGTAGGGGTGCGGCTTGAACAGCACCATCGCCGAGGCGAGAGCGAGATCGCGGATGGTGTCGGCATGGTCGGCGACCTGCCCGAGCACCAGCGCGGTGCCGGGCACCAGCGGCAGCGGCGGCGCCATCCAGGCCACCTTGCTCCTGATCCAGCCGGCCTGCATCACCGCCGCGTCGAGATCGAACGCGTGTCGCAAGAGGCGCGCGTGAATGTCCGCCCGGTTGGTGCGCAGCGCCATCACCAGGTCGTCGAGAAAACGCACCGGATGGGCGACCACGTCCACCACGGCGGTCCCGGCGGCATCGAGGATGCGCAGGAGGTGGTCCGGCATCTCGCTGCCGACCACCAGGTCGGCGTCGAGCAGCGTGGCGATCGCCGCCTCGATCTCGGCCGGCAGCGACGGCCGGGTGATCACCTGCGCCCAGCTCTCGATCGACACCGGCAAGCCGAGCAGGTCGTAAAAGGCGGGCGTGTCGAAGAAGCCGTGGCCGTCGGGCAACCCCTCGTCCCAGGCGACGGTCGAGACCTCCCAGCCGGCGAGCCGCGCCGCCGTGCCGACGATGCCGTCGAGCCAGCGGATGTTCTTCCAGGTCGCGCTCTCCCATCCGTTCGCGCGACGAAACGGGCGAAACACGTCGCCCGTCACGATCAGCCTGCTGCTCATGCCACCCCCCTGCCTCCGATGCGTGCGGCGACGGCCGGGCATCGGCGGGATCTCGGGGTGGTACGCGGCCGGGCCGCCGTTCGGGCGGCAGACGTGGCCGTCGTCCGGGAGAGGGACTCAGCCGTGGGTGTCGGGGGTGGCCGGGCGCCACACCAGAAGCCGGCGCTCCACCATGCTGACGCCGATGTCGATGACGATCACGAAGGCGGCGAGCACCGCCATGCCGGCGAACACGCCGGCGACGTCGAACACGCCCTCGGCCTGCTGGATCAAATAGCCGAGCCCGGCGGCCGAGCCGAGATATTCGCCGACCACCGCGCCGACCACCGCGAAGCCGACCGAGGTGTGCAGCGAGGAGAACATCCAGGACAGCGCGGAGGGCCAGTAGACGTGGCGCATCAGCTGGCGCTCGCTCATGCCGAGCATGCGGCCGTTGGCGAGCACGGTCGGGCTCACCTCCTTGACGCCCTGATAGACGTTGAAGAACACCACGAAAAAGACCAGCGTGATGCCGAGCGCGACCTTCGACCAGATGCCGAGCCCGAGCCACAGCGCAAAGATCGGCGCCAGCACCACGCGGGGCAGCGCGTTGACCATCTTCACGTAGGGATCGAACACCGCGGCGACCAGCGGCTTTCGCGCGAACCAGAAGCCGACCAGCGCGCCGCCGAGCGAGCCGATCACGAAGGCGAGCACCGATTCGGTCAGCGTGATCCACAGGTGCTTCCACACGCTGCCGTCGGCGAACCACTGCCAGATCCGCATCGCGACGTCGGACGGCCGCGAGAAGAAGAACGGCGGCAGCAGCACCGTGCCGAAGATCGGCACCGAGGTCAGCACGTGCCACAGCCCGACCACCACCACGGCGACCAGGACTTGCAGGGCGAGCAGGGTGGCGCGGTTCATGGTCGTGCTCCCGCGGGACGGACGAGCCCGGTCATTCCGCGCCTCCGGTCTGGATGTAGCCCTTCATCACCTCCTCGCGCAGCACCGCCCAGATCTCGCGGTGGAGGTCGTGAAACGCCTTGTCGAGCTTGATTTCCGCGATGTCGCGCGGGCGGGCGAGCGGGATCGTCCAGTCGCCGATGATGCGGGCGGCGGGGCCGGCCGACATGATCACCACCCGGTCGGCGAGCGCGATCGCCTCCTCGAGGTCGTGGGTGACGAACAGCACGCCCTTGCGGTCGCTGCTCCACAGGTCGAGCAGCAGATTGCCCATGATTTGTCGGGTCTGCGCGTCGAGCGGGCCGAACGGCTCGTCCATCAGCAGGATCTTCGGGTCGCGGATCAAGACCTGGGCGAGCGCGACGCGCTTGCGCTGGCCGCCCGACAGCATGTGCGGATAGCGGTCGGCGAAGGTCGCGAGCCCGACCCGGCCGAGCCAAGTCTTTGCGCGCTCGCGCGCCTCGGCGGTCCGGGTGCCGGCGATCTCGAGGCCGATCGCGACGTTCTCGACCGCGGTCTTCCAGGGAAACAGCGCGTCGGCCTGGAAGAGATAGCCGGCCTGGCGGTTGAGGCCGGCGAGCGGCGCGCCGAAAATCTCCACCGAGCCGGCGGCCGGCGTCAACAGCCCGGCGGAAGCGTTGAGCAGGGTCGACTTGCCGCACCCGGTCGGGCCGACGATCGCCACGAACTCGCCGTCGGCGAGCGCCAGCGAGGCATTGCGCACGGCGGTGAAGGTCGAGCGGTCGGCGAGGCGGAAGGTGATGTCGAGATCGGTCAGCCGCACCGCGCACGGCCGGTCCGCGCTTCCGCTTTCCACGCCCCGCCCCTCGCCGCCGAGTCCGTCCCCGCGCGGTCCCGCGGCCGCCTCCCTGGCGGCTCCATTGGCTGCGGTCTCCTGCACGGTGTCTCCTCCGGCCCCGAAACTTCGTTTCTGCTGCATGCGTCGTCGCGCAATGCCGCGCAATAACGCGCCCCGGCGCAAAGGTCCATATGTCGGGCACGCAACCCTGGCGGAAGCCGACCGGGACGGGTGGCCGAGAGAGCGAATCCCGGCTCGCGGCACGCGCCGCGATCGAACCGGGCGCGCCCGGTCGGCCCCTCACGAGCGGGCGGCCCCGATGGGCGGGCCGGACGCTCGGCTTGGCGGGCGGTCGGCGGCATGGCTTACTCACTGCCGGTCGGGGACGGTACGACCCGAGCACGACCGGGCGCTCGAAGGGACGTGCGACGGGAACGTGCGACGCAGGCGTGCGAAGGGGACGCGATGGCGGCGATGCGGGTTCGCTTCTGGGGCGTGCGGGGCAGCGCCACCGCGCCGGGCGCGGCGACGGCGCGCTATGGCGGCCACACCGCCTGCGTCGAGGTGCGCTGCGGCGATCGTCTGGTGATCCTCGATGCCGGCTCCGGCCTGCGCCCGCTCGGCCTGTCGCTGATGGCGGAGGCGGACGGCCGGCCGATCGCGGCCGACATCTTCCTCACCCACTGCCACCTCGATCACGTCTGGGGCCTGCCCTATTTCCGCCCCGCCTATCTCCCCGGCACGCGGCTGCGGGTGTGGGCGGGGCATCTCCTGCCCGACTGGACGCTCGCGGGCGTGATCGGCCGGCTGCTCGGCGAGCCGCTGTTTCCCGGCGGCGGCGCGCTGTTCCGGGGCGACGTCGCGTTTCTCGATTTCCGCTGCGGCGAGGATGTGTCGCCGTATCCGGACGTCACCGTGCGCACCGACGCGCTGCGCCATCCGGGCGGCGGCTGCGGCTACCGCATCGAGCACGGCGGGGCGGTGCTCGCCTACGTCACCGACACCGAGCACGACGGAGAAACCCTCGACCCGGCGGTGCTGCGGCTCGCGGAAAACGCCGACCTGATGATCTACGACTGCACCTACACCGAGGCCGAGTATCCGAGCCATATCGGCCGCGGCCACTCGACCTGGCAGCACGGCGTCCGCCTCGCGGCGGCGGCGGGGGCGAAAAAGCTCGCGCTGTTCCACCACGAGCCCGCCCGCGACGACGATGCCCTCGACGCGATCGCCGCCGAAGCCGCCGCCCGCCGCCCCGGTACCTTCGCCGCCGCCGAAGGTTTGTCGCTGACCCTGCCGGAGTGACGCCTGTGCGATCCGGCGATGCTCGCGTCGGTGGCCCGTGCTAGTCTTGCCGGCATGTCGATGCGCGAAAAATCCGGGAACGAGCGGAGGGTGAGCACCTTCACCGTCGGTCGCACGCGCCTCGAGAAGATCAGCGCCGTCGAGGGGATCGAGACGGCCCCCGCCAGCCGCACGATGTTCGCGGAATTCGATCGGCGGCGGCTCTCGCACGAGGAGCGCCGGGCGGCGATCCTGCGGAAACACGCCGCCAAGGCGTGACCTCGCGGTGTACGACCCCGCCGAGGATCCCTACTGCTATCCGGGCACCACGGTCTTGCGGAACCGCGCCGGCCTGCGCGACCAAGCCGCCCTCGACGTCTTCGAGCACGAGGCGGTCCTGCAGCGGGCGAGCGAGCCGATGGCGGTTCGCTCGCTCGGCGTTCGGCAGTACCGTGCCGTGCACCGGCATCTGTTCGGCGACGTCTATCCCTGGGCCGGACGGTTCCGCACCGTGCGGATCGCCAAGGGCGGAAACCCCTTCTGCTACCCCGAGCACATCGCGGCGGCGATCGATCGCCTGTTTGCCGGATTGCGCCGGCAGCGCTGGCTCCGCCGCCTCTCGGCCGACGACTTCGCCCGCCACGCCGCCCATTTTCTGGCCGAGCTCAACGCGATCCATCCCTTCCGCGAGGGCAACGGCCGCACCCGGCTCGTCTTTCTCGCGCTGCTCGCCGAGCGGGCCGGCCATCCTCTCGATTTCGAGCGAATGAATCCCGCCACCATGCTCGCGGCGATGGTGCGGAGCTTTGCCGGCGACGAGGCCCCCACTCGCCGGCGTGCTCCGGGCGCTGATCGTGCCGCCGGACGAGGCCTCGCCGGCATCTCCCGAGAACGGCCCCGACACCCCTGTGTGATCCGCCTCACAGGAGCGGACCGAGCAAAGCCGTAAGACTTCGCCCGTCAGCTCGTGGAGGTGCCGATGCTCACCGATCTAGCGCTGCCCCGCCTGCGCGGGACCGACGGTCCGGCCCCCGGCCCCGCGGCCCCCGGTGCCAAACCCCCGACCGACGCCGTGCTGCTCGCCCGCATGGCCGACGGCGACCGCCTCGCGCTGCAGGTCTTCTATGCCCGGCATCACGTCCGCGTGTTTCGCTTCGTGCTGCGCATTCTCGGCGACCGCACCAAGGCCGAGGACGTGATCAGCGACGTGTTCATCGACGCCTGGCGGCAGGCCGGCCAGTTCGAGGGCCGCTCGGCGGTGTCGACCTGGCTTCTGGCGATCGCCCGCCACAAGGCCTATGCGGTGCTGCGCCGCCGCACCCACGACCCGATCGACGAGGAGCAGGCGGCGGCGATCGAGGACACCGCCGACGGCCCGGAGGCGACGCTCGCCACCCGCGACCGCAGCGCGGTGCTGCGCCGCTGCCTCGGCGCGCTGGCGCCGGCGCATCGCGAGATCATCGACCTCGTTTATTATCACGAGAAGCCGCTCGCCGAGGTGGCGCGGGTGTTCGGCATCCCCGAGAACACCGTGAAGACCCGCCTTTTCTATGCGCGCAAAAAACTCGGCGGGCTGCTGCGCGAGGCCGGGCTCGATCGCGACGTGCTGTGACACCGCGCGACGGCGCGACGGCCCGGTGGCCGAACGGCGCAGTTTTTTCATCTTCTGCTGATCGGCGTCGGCCACGGTGATGTCACCGGGCGGACGCCGCGTTTTTATATCATGTCGCGACTCGACGCGCGTCGGTAGTGCTGTAATGCTGGCTCGCGTCGCCGCGGCCGCACGGAACAGAGGGATCGTGCGGCGTGCGGCGTCGCCGCGAACCGTCGTGGGGTCGCGCGGGTGATGGACTCTCCGCTCGGGCGAAGCCGCCCGGCGGCTCGGTCGTGAGCGGCTCGGCCGCGACGTGATCAGTTCGGGTCTTCGTGCGCGCACGACCTGAACGCTCGTACGGCCGGGCCGTGGAATTTCTGCGCAGTGGTTGACAGACCTCGTGCAGAAATTTCAAGCTACGAGAAAATCACAACGCGACGATCGATCTTCGCGACACTGGGGAAGCTTTAGGAGGACTTCATGCGACGTGCCGTAGCGGCCGCGTTGGCGGTCGGGATTTCGTTCTGCACTGCAGCGTCGGCGTCGGCCGACACCTTCAGGCTCCGCATCGCCTCGGGGCATCCGGCCGTCCAGACCTACGTCAATCTGATCCAGACCTTCTTCGTGCCGGAGGTGACCAAGCGCGTCGCCGAGCGCACAGATCACACCGTGCAGTTCGTCGAGGGCTATGGCGGCTCGATGACCAAGGTCGCCGACACGCTCGAGGGCGTGCAGTCCGGCATCATCGACATGGGCGCCTACTGCTTCTGCTTCGAGCCGTCGAACCTGCCGCTGCACGCCTTTCAGGTGATGCTGCCGTTCGGCACGATGGACCCGGTGGCGAGCGTCCAGATCGCCCGCGAGGTCTACGATCAGGTGCCGTATCTGTCGAAGGTGTTCGAGGACAAGTACAAGCAGAAGCTCCTCGCGCTGATCGCCGACAACGGCTACAACCTCGGCACCACGTTCCCGTGGAAGACGATCGACGACCTGAAGGGTCAGAAGATCGCCGGCGCCGGGCTCAATCTGAAATGGCTCGAATATGCCGGCGTGGTGCCGGTGCAGTCGTCGCTGCCGGAAGCCTACACGGCGATGCAGACCGGCATCTACAACGGCTGGATCATGTTCCCGTCCGGCTGGCTGCAGTTCAAGCTCTACGAGGTCGGCAAGCACTATGCCGAGATCGGCTTCGGCGCGATGACCTGGCACGGCCTGACCGTCAACCTCAACGCCTGGAAGAAGCTGCCGAAGAACGTGCAGGACATCGTTCTCGAAGTCGCCCGCGAGTACGAGGCGAAGACCGGCACCGTCAACAAGGACGCCTACGGCAAGCACATCGCCGAGCTGAAGTCGCACGGGGTCGAGGTGCGCGAGGTCGAGGCCTCGGTGCGCGAGGCATGGGCGAAGTCGCTGGCCGACTGGCCGCGCGAAAAGGCCAAGGAGCTCGACGCCCAGGGCTTGCCGGCCTCGCAGGTGCTGGAGCTGACGCTGAAGGCTGCCGAGAAGCACGGCCACACATGGCCGGTCCGCTACGTGATCGAGTGACCATCCGGACTCCGTGTCGCCGGGGCACCGACGATGTCCCGCATTCCGCCGTCGTCGCCGGGCTCGACCCGGCGACCCATCCGGAAGAAGAAAAGCCTTTCTTGCGCCGGATGGATGCGCGGGTCGAGCCCGCGCATGACGGGTGCGGACGGATTCGGGGCCGTTCCGGAGTGACGTGCTTCGCAATGGCAGCGACCCCGAGCCGCTCGCCGCGGCCTGCGACCTCTCCCCCGCGAGCGGGGAGAGCCGAAGACCTCGCCGGGTCCAGGCCATCACGGTTTCATCGATCACGATTTCATGGAGACCACGCCTTGTTCGAGCGTCTGATCACGCCGGTCGTCCATCTGCTGCTCGCCTTCGCCGCCCTCCTGATCTTCCTGATGGGTTTCTTGGTGGTCGCCGACGTGATCGGCCGGGGCGCCTTCTCGAGCCCGGTGCAGGGCACGCCCGAGCTGGTCTCGATGGGGATCGTGATCATCTGCTTCCTGCTCGCCGGCCACGCGGTGCAGAGCGGCGGCATGCTGAAGGCCGACATTCTGGTCGGCGCCTTCGGACGATCCGGACAGAGCTTCGCCGAGCTCTTGTCGGGGATTCTCGGCGCGGTCTTTTTCGGGCTGGTCGTGTGGGGCGGCATCGATCCGGCCATCTATGCCTGGACCAGCAGCGAGTTCGAGGGCGAGGGCGCCTTGCGGGTGCCCGCCTGGCCCGCCCGCTTCATCGTCGTCGGCGGCGCCGCGCTGGTGGTCGTCATCTATCTCGGCAAGGCGTTCCGCGCCCTGCAGGCTCTCGTGCGCGGGCGCACGCCGGCGGCCTGACGATCCGCGGCCTGACCACACGCCGCATGTGACACCATCGGAAGCGAGGAGCGTACGTGTTCGGCAACAGCGAGATGATCGTCATCGTCGTGGTGGTGCTCGCGCTGGTGTTTCTCGGCGTGCACATCGCGGTGGCGCTCGGAATCACCGCGGCGCTCGGCATCTGGCTGATGGTCGGCGACATCGAGGTGGTGCGCACCTTCGTCGCCAACACCGCCTACGAGGCTTTGCGCGACTACGTCTTCGCCGTCATCCCGCTTTTCATGCTGATGGGCGACCTGCTCGCCAAATGCGGCGCGGCGCGCGACCTCTATGCGCTCGGCCATCGCTTGAGCCGCTGGCTGCCGGCCCAGCTCGCGGTCGCCACCATCGTCTCGAACGCGCTGTTCGGCTTCGTGACGGGGGTGAGCATCGCCGCGGCGGCCGCCTTCTCGCGCATCGCCTTCCCGGAGATGCGGCGCTACGGCTATCAGCGCCCGTTCGCGCTCGGCTGCATCGCCGGCAGCGCCTGCCTCGGCATGCTGATCCCGCCCTCGGTGCTGATGATCGTCTGGGCGGTTCTGACGGAAGTATCGATCGGCAAGCTGTTTCTCGCCGGCGTGATCCCGGGCCTGATCGCCGCCGGCGGCATGATCGTCTTCGTGGTGGTGGCGGCGGCAATCAATCCCTCGCTCACCGGCTCCGGGCGCAAGGCGAAGAGCGGCGCGGCGGCGATGCGCGAGGGCGACGCCCCCTCCGGCCTGCCGCACGACGAGCCGCTCGGCCCGATGCTGCGCTCGACCGGCCTGGTGGTGCTGCTGGTCGCCGGCGTGCTCGGCTCGATCTGGTTCGGCCTGTGCACCCCGACCGAGGGCGCCGGCGTCGGTGCGGTCGGCGCGCTGGTGCTCGCGCTGATCAAGGGCTTGCGCCCGCGCGAAATCCGCGAGGTGGTGCTCGATGTCGGCCGCACCTCCGGGCCGCTGCTGCTCCTGTTGTTCTGCGCCCAGCTCTATTCGCGCGTCCTGTCGATGACCGGCTTCACCGAGGTGGCGAAGACCGCGCTGCTCGACACCGGGCTCGGGCCGTGGGGCATTCTCACCGTGATGGTGCTGATCTGGCTGGTGCTCGGCTGCCTGATCGATTCGATCTCGATCATCCTGCTGACGGTGCCGATCTTCGCGCCGATCGCCACCCATCTCGGCTTCGACCCGCTCGCCTTCGCCATCATGGGCATCATCGCGATCGAGACCGGCCTGTTGACGCCGCCGTTCGGCATTCTGGTGTTCACCGTCAAGGCGGCGGTGCCCGACCGCGGGGTGGCGCTCGCCGAGATCTTCCGCGGCGCGATGCCCTATTGGGGCGTGCTGCTGGCGGTGGTCGTGCTGCTGGCGATCTTCCCGCAGCTCGCCACCTGGCTGCCGAGCCTGTGAGGCCGCGCCCGTGACGCCGCGCCGGGCCGGCCGGCGTCACGCCGGTCGCTCGGTCCAGAACACGGCGACGATCGTCGCCATCACCGCGATCATGCCGAGCACCATCGCCACCGTCGCCGGCCAGCCGCCGAAATGCCAGGCGAGGCCGGGCAGCGAGGCGCCGACGCTGCCGCCGACATAGAAGGTCGAGACATAGAGCCCGACCGCCGAGGAGCGGCCCTCCTTGGCGGTCGCGGTCACCGCGCCGGTCGAGACGCTCTGGCAGAAGAGGCCGCAGGTCGCGCACACCACGAGCCCGGTCATGATGATCCACAAGGGCGTCGCGAGCAGCATCGCCACCCCGCACGCCCACACCGCGAGCACGCCGAGCACGAAGCGCCGCCGCCCGAACAGCGCGACCGCCCGGCCGGTCAGCGTCACCGCGCCGGAGCCGACCAGATAGCTCAAAAAGATCAGCCCGAGCATCGACGGCGTGAAGAGATAAGGCGGCGCGGCGAGGTGGAAGTTCACATAGGTGAACACCGCGATGAAGTTGAACAAGACGCCGAAGCCGACCGCATAGATCGGCACCAGCTTCGGATTGACGATGTGGCGGAGCATCTGCCGCACCGATGCGCCGATCCCCTCCGAGCGCACGAAGTGGCGCTCCTTCTCGAGCATCAGCCCGAAGCCGATCGCGCACACGATGGTCAGCAGCGCGAGCGAGGCGAAGGCCGGGCGCCACCCGACCAGGTCGGTCAGGACGCCGGTGATGAACCGCCCGGAGAAGCCGCCGAGGCTCGCCCCCGTCATGTAGGTGCCGGCGACGCTCGCCACCTCGCCGGCCGGCCACTCGTCGCCGATATAAGCGAGCGCCACCGCGAACACCGGCGGCAGCACCAAGCCCTGCACGAAGCGCCACAGCACGATCCAGTGCACGTCGGGCGCGAGCGCGATCAGAAGCGTCGGCACCGCCACCGCGACCATCGCCGCGGTGATCACCAGCTTGCGGCCGAGCACGTCGGCGATCGCCCCGGTGAACGGCGCCGTCATCGCGATCGACAGCGTGCCCGCCGTCATGATCGCCGAGATCTGCCCGGCGGTGACGCCGAACTCGTCGGCGAGCGACGGCAGGATGGCTTGGGGGGCGTAGAGATTGAGAAAGGCGCAATAGCCCGCGAGGGCGACGCCGACGCGGCGGGGATCGATGCTCATTGTTTTTCGTATGTGGGACCTGAGCTTGCACTATACAACTTTATCGGGCCGTGTCCCAGCGTCGGGCGTCACCCTGCCCCCGGCGACACGCACAGGTACTCGGAAACCGCATCCTGCGCCCGGGCGAGGGTTTCGGCGGGCGTGCCGCCGGCGTCGATCTTCTGCCAGTCGAGCGGGCCGAGGTCGTATGCCTCCTGGTGCTCGGCGACCGCCGCGTCGGCGTCGGAGGCGTCCTTCTTGCGGGCCGTGACACGGGCGACGCGGGTCGCGAGGTCGGCCTCGAGAAACAGCCCGACGAACGGCACGCCGACGCTGTCCGCGGCCTTCCGGAAGGCGGCGCGCTCGTCCGGGCGGGCGGCGACCGCATCGACGATCGCCGCATGGCCGGCGGCAAGCGTGCGGCGGGCGGCGGCGGCGAGCGCGGCATAGACGCGGGCGGTGGTGCCGGGGCCATAGGCCTCGGGCGGCAGCCGGTCGTGCTCGGCGACTCCGCGCATGAGCTTTCGAAGAACATCGGAACGCAGCAGCACCGCACCCGGCGCCGCCCCGAGTTTTTCGGCCAGCGCCTTCGCCACCGCGGACTTGCCGGTGCCCGACAGGCCGCCGATCGCCACCAGCACCGGCGGCGGTGGCACGATCAGCGCGCAGGCGAGCCGGAAATATTTTTGCGCGCTCCCGGCGATGGCGAGGGCGGCCTCGGGGGCATCGGCGGGCGCCGGGCGGGCCGCCGTCACCTTTGCGCGGATCGCGGCGCGCACCGAGAGGAACAGCGGCAGCGCCGCGAGCCCGTCGAGATCGGCCGCCCGGCGGGTCTCGACCAGATAGCGGTTCAGCACGACGTTCGCCGCGCCGCAAAGACCGCGCTGCCACAGATCCATCAGCAGGAAGGCGAGGTCGTAGAGGAGGTCGCCGGTCGCCAGCTGCGGATCGAACTCCAGCGCGTCGAACGGCACCGGCTCGCCGTCGATCAGCGCGATGTTGCCGAGATGCAGATCGCCGTGGCCGCGCCGCACCAGCCCCTGCCTTTCGCGCGCGGCGAGGAGCGGCGACAGCGCATCCAGCGCCGCGGCCGAGCGGGCGTCGAGCGCCGCCACCTTCTCCGGCGGAAAGAGCTTCGGCCGTTCCAAAAACTCCGCGGTGTTTTGAAGAATCCAGCGGCGGAGCGCGGCGAGCCACGGCGTCCCGCCGGCCGGGGCCACCGCTGCGGCCTTCGCATGCGCCGCCGCCAGGACCCGCCCGAGCGCATCGGCGAGGGTGTCGTCGAGCGCGCCGCGGTCGGCCAGCCGATCGAGCGTGCGGGTCTCGTCGAACCGGCGCATCTCCACCGCCCATTCCACCGGGGACTCGTCCCTTCGGCACTCGTCCCGCCGGGGCTCGGCCCCTTCGGACCCGTCCGGTTCGAGGGCGAGCGTGCCGTCGGCGCGGCGAAAGATCGCCCGGACGCCCCGATAAAGGTGCGGCGCAAACGGCCGGTTGGCGAGAATTTCCGCCGCACAGGCGGCTTTCCGCCGTTCGAGCGTCGAGAAATCGAGGAAGGGAAATTTTACCGCCCGCTTGATCTTCAGCGCCCGCGGCCCGGCGAGAAACACCGCCGCCGCGTGGGTGTCGATCCGCACCACCGGCGCGCCGCCGTGGGTCGCCGGATCACCGAGAAAGGCGAGCACGGCCGCCTGCCCCGCCTCGCCCGTCCCGGAGCCCGTCCCGGAGCCCGATCCGGAGCCCGATCCGGAGCCGGTGTCGCATCCGCCGGCCGGGCCGGGGTGGTCGCTGGAGGCATCCATGGCGAAACCGAAACGTGCGTTGGAACCGATCTGGATCAAGAAAGTATGTCCGGGGCGGATCGACATTGTAAGACGCCGCCGGCCGTTTCCGCACGGCTTCGAGGACGCTCGCCAAAGGACGCCTGCCAAAGGAGGCCTGCCAAAGGACGCCTGCGATGACCCAGCTTCCGCACAGCTTCAAGCGCATCCGCCTGGACCTCGCGCGCTCGAAGGCGTTTCCGATCGGGTCCGTCGATCACGGCTACGAGTTCGTGGCGCCGCTCGGCCCGGACGGCCGCATCGATCCCGAGCAGTGGCGGGCGAACCGCGAGCACTGCCGGGTGCGCCGCTTCTGGGGCGACGAGGAGGAGATCGGCTATCTGGTGCACAAGCCGGGCGGCCCCGAGCACGCCCGCTGGGTGTTCGACTACGACGCCACCGCCGAGGACGACGACGAGTCGGGCTTCCGCTTCGGCGAGCACGCCTTTGCGCCCGGCGAGTACGTCTCGATCCGCGACGAGGACGGCGAGATGCACACCTTTCAGGTGATTTCTGTCGAGCCGGCGACGTGATCCGTCACCGAAAACGCCGCCGCGGCGGCCGCGTCACAGCCGCCGCAGGGCGACCTCCTCGATCCGGTGGGTCTCGCTCTTCTTCAGGATCAGGTCGGCGCGCTGGCGCGTCGGCAGGATGTTCTCCTGGAGGTTCACCAGATTGATGCGCGTCCAGATGTCCGTCGCGGTGGCGACCGCGTCCTCGTCGGTGATGCGCGAGTAGCGGCGGAAGTAGGATTTGGGGTCGCGGAACGCGGTGGTGCGCAGCGCCAGGAAGCGCTTCACGTACCAGTTCCGCAAGATGTCGTCCTCGGCGTCGATATAGACCGAGAAGTCGAAGAAGTCGGAGACGAACGGGATCGCCTTGCCGTCGCGCGGCGGCCGGCCGGTCTGCAGGACGTTGACGCCCTCGACGATCAGAATGTCCGGCCGGTCGATCTCGACATATTCGGTCGGCACCACGTCGTAGACGAGGTGCGAATAGACCGGCGCCCGCACCGGCCGGCGGCCGGCCTTGATGTCGGACAGGAACTGCAGGAGCCGCGGCAGGTCGTAGCTCTCCGGAAAGCCCTTCTTGTCCATCAAGCCTTCGCGTTCGAGCACAGCGTTCGGATGGAGGAAGCCGTCGGTGGTGATCAGGTCGACCTTCGGCACGCCGGGGCAGCGGGCGAGCAGCGCCTGCAGCACGCGCGCGGTGGTCGATTTGCCGACCGCGACCGAGCCCGCCACGCCGATCACGTACGGCACCTTGATATCGAACGTATTCAGGAAGCGCTGCTGCGCCCGAAACAGCCGCTGGGTGGCGTTGACATAGAGCGACAAGAGCCGCGACAGCGGCAGATAGATCTCCTCCACCTCGCTCATGTCGAGGCGGTCGTGCACCGAGCGGAGCTGGATCACCTCCTCCGGCTCGAGCGTCATCGGCGTGTCCTCGCGCAGCGCCGCCCACTCCTCGCGGGAGAAGACGCGGTACGGGGACAGTGGCTCGTGGGTACGCGGCGCGACGACCTGATCCATCGGGTCACACATTCTGCCGTGAGGCCTTCTCCGCCAGACCGGATTGTCGTGTTCGGGATTCGAGCTCGGCCTCGACCTCGGCCAGCGCCACGTCGCGCGCCTTCAGGAGCACCAGGAGATGGTACAACAGATCGGCGCTTTCCGCGATGACGCGATCGCGGGGCTCGTTTGCGCCGGCGAGCACGGTCTCGATCGCCTCCTCGCCCATTTTTCGCGCGCAGTGCGCGGCGCCCTTGTCGAGCAGCTTGCGCGTGTAGGAGACGTCGGCACCGGCGCCGGCGCGCTCGGCGACGCGCCGCTCGAGGTCGTGCAGGGTGAAGGTCATGGTCGGCTCTACCTGATGGGGGAGTGAGGTCTTCGCAGCTGCGAAAGGTCTGGACCGGGGTGTTGTCGGGGGCGTCCGTCGGTTCAGGCGTCGAGCCGCATCGGCAGCCCGGCTTTCGCCATGTACTGCTTCGCCTCGCGGATCGTGTGCTCGCCGAAATGGAAGATCGAGGCCGCCAGCACCGCAGTCGCGTGGCCGTCGCGGATGCCCTCGACCAAGTGCTCGAGCGTGCCGACGCCACCGGAGGCGATCACCGGCACCGGCACCGCATCGGCGATCGCGCGGGTGAGCGGGATGTCGAAGCCGGCCTTGGTGCCGTCGCGGTCCATCGAGGTGAGGAGGATCTCTCCGGCCCCCAGCGCCACCACCTCCTCGGCATATTTCACCGCGTCGATGCCGGTCGGCTTGCGGCCGCCATGGGTGAAGATCTCCCAGCGGTCGCGCTCCCCCGGCGCCGAGACGCGCTTGGCGTCGATCGCCACCACGATGCACTGGTTGCCGAACTTTTCCGCCGCCTCGTGGACGAACCGCCGGTCGGCGACCGCCGCCGTGTTGATCGACACCTTGTCGGCGCCCGACTTCAGGAGCGCGCGGATGTCGTCGGTGGTGCGCACCCCGCCGCCGACCGTGAGCGGCATGAAGCACGCCTCGGCGGTGCGCCGCACCACGTCGAGGATGGTGCCGCGGTTCTCGTGGCTCGCGGTGATGTCGAGGAAGCACAGCTCGTCGGCACCGGCGGCGTCGTAGGCGATCGCCGCCTCGACCGGATCACCGGCGTCGCGCAGGTCGACGAAGTTGACGCCCTTGACGACACGGCCGTCCTTGACGTCGAGGCAGGGGATGACGCGGACTTTGAACATTTGCTATTCGGCTGCCGAGGCGAGAGGCCGACCCTTGATGAAATCCCAGTAGACCCCCGGCAGGCGACCCGCAAACTCGCTGGAGGTCACATCCGCGATGTAGAACAGCCGCGAGCCGGCGAACTTGGCGAACCGGTCCGACAGCTCGGAAACCGGCAACGCGCTCCGAACGAAGCAGACGTGATCGTCCAGCTCGATCATCTCCGCGTTGTCGTCGAGGGCGTCGACGAAGCCGCGCCGATCGAGGTCGTCACCGTTGCCGTCATCGAAGACCAGAAGACAGGTTTTCATTTGGTCTCTCCGCGGTCGTAGCCGATACGCCCGGTTTCCGTGGCCCGTTCCACGGCGACGGGTCGTCGGCCTTTGCGGTATCGGAACCTCAACTCCTGAAGCCTGATCCTGTATTCCTCGGATTGCAGGCGATCCGGGTCGCGAAACAGCAAGATGAAGTAAGCAACGAGCGCAGGCAACACGAGCAGGGCCGCGAGCCCGATCAGGAGCAGCCGGACCGGACGGTCGTCGATCAGCACGGCTGCGAGGAGAAAAAGAGGGACCGTCAGCCCGACCAGCCAGAGCAGGGGATTCACGGCCGTGCGGACGACCCGGATGGTGTCGACCCGCGAAAGGCCCGCCCGGACGATCTCGTCGAGCTTCGGCATCTAGGCCCGCCCTGCCTCCGCGGCCGAGCGGCCACCCATCAGCGCCAGCGCCTTCCTGGCATCCAGCCGGCCGTCGTAGAGCGCCCGTCCGGCGATCGCGCCCGCGAGCTTTTCCGCCCGCGGCTCCAGCAGCTTCTCGATGTCGGCGAGCGAGGCGAGGCCGCCCGAGGCGATCACCGGGATCGCCACCGCGTCGGCGAGCGCGATCGTGCCGTCGAGATCGAGGCCGGTCAGCATGCCGTCGCGGCTGATCTCGGTATAGACGATCGCGGCGACGCCGGCGTCCTCGAACCGCTTGGCGAGATCGAGCGCCGGCAGGTCGGACACCTCCGCCCAGCCCTCGACCGCCACCCGGCCGTTTCGCGCGTCGAGCCCGACCGCCACCCGACCGGGAAACCGCTTGGCCGCCGTCTTCACCAGCTCGGGGTCGCGCACCGCGGCGGTGCCGATGATCACCCGGGTCACGCCCTTCTCGAGCCAGCCCTCGACGGTCGCCATGTCGCGGATGCCGCCGCCGAGCTGCACCGGGACCGACACGAGCTCGAGGATCCGCTCGACCGCCGCCGCGTTCACCGGACGCCCGGCGAACGCGCCGTCGAGATCGACCAGATGGAGGTAGCGGAAGCCGGTCTCCTCGAACTGGCGGGCCTGCTCGGCCGGGTCGCGGTTGAAGATGGTGGCGCGCGCCATGTCGCCCTGCTCGAGGCGCACGGCGAGGCCGTCCTTCAAATCGATGGCGGGAAACAGGATCACGAGCGGACTCCGAGGTCGGATGAGGGGGCGTCTCGATGGAAAACCGCCGGCGCCGCGTCCCCCGCGACCGTCCTCACGGCGCCCACCGCAAGAAATTGGCGATCAGCGCGAGACCGAGCCGCTGGCTCTTCTCGGGGTGGAACTGGGTGCCGGCGACGGTGCCGCGGGCGACGATCGCGGTGACCGGGCCGCCATAATCGGCCTCGGCGACCAGCACCGACGGGTCGGACACCGACAAATGGTAGCTGTGCACGAAATAGGCGTGCAGCCCGTCCGGCCCGGTCGGGATGTTTTTCAAAAGCGGATGGTTCACACGGGCCGACAAGGTGTTCCAGCCCATGTGCGGGATCTTCAGGCTCGGATCGTTCGGCGTGATGCGGTCGACCTCGCCGGGGATCCAGCCCAAGCCCTCGGTCACCTCGTACTCGTTGCCGCGCTCGGCCAGAAGCTGCATGCCGACGCAGATGCCGAGAAACGGCCGGCCTTTGCCGTGCACCGTCTCGGTCATCGCCTCGACCATGCCGGGCACCGAATCGAGCCCGCGTCGACAGTCGGCGAAGGCACCGACGCCCGGCAGCACGATGCGGTCGGCGCCGCGCACCACCTCGGGATCGCTGGTGACGCGGATCTCCTGGTCGGAGCCGCTCTCGCGCGCCGCCCGCTCGAAGGCTTTGGCGGCCGAGTGCAGGTTGCCCGACCCGTAATCGATGATCGCGACCGTCATCGGCTCACCCCCGCACTCGGAAACAGCCCGAGAATGCCCCGGACACTCGTGTCCCGGACACGAGTGTCCCCGCCGTCGTGCGCCGCTGCCGTCCCGGCTCGCGCCACCCACGCCGAAAAGAAGCGCTGCTCGGCCGACTCCCGGTCGTCGCCGACCACGATGCCGTGGTCGCGCCAGCCGGCGCGCACGAGCGCGGCGCGGCGCAGCGTCGCCGCCTCGAGGCCGATCAGGAGGCCGACCAGCCCGAAGGCGACCGAGCGCCAGCCGGGCGTCACGCCGAGCAGCCCCACGGCAACCGACAGCACCACCATCACCGCGAGATAGGCCAAGAGCGTCCGCCACAGCCGGTGCCACAGCATCCACAAGGGGCCGAACAGGAAGGCCGCCCAGTCGAAGCCGTCGCGCACGAAGCGGAAATCCTCGGCCGCGGTCGCCTGCCCGTCCGCCCGCGCGGGTGGCTCCAGCACTGCATACACCGCCATGATCGTCCTCTCGCAACGCGCCGTGTGTTTCAGAGAATCGGCGCCGGCCGCCGGCCTCACCCGCCGAGCGACCCCTTGGTCGACGGCACCTCGTCCTTCGCCCGCGGGTCGATCGCCACCGCGCCACGCAGCGCTCGGGCGAGGCCCTTGAAGCAGGATTCGGAGATATGGTGGTCGTTGCCGCCGTAAAGGGTTTCCACGTGCAGCGTGAGCCCCGCGTTCATCGCGAACGCCTGGAACCACTCGCGCACCAGCTCGGTGTCGAAGGTGCCGATTTTTCCGCGCGCAAACTCCACACGGAACACCAGGAAGGGGCGCCCCGACACGTCGATCGCGACGCGCGTGAGCGTCTCGTCCATCGGCAGATGCACGTCGGCGTAGCGGCAGATGCCTTTCATGTCGCCGAGCGCCTTGCGAAACGCCTGGCCGAGCGTGATGCCGACGTCCTCGGTGGTGTGGTGGTCGTCGATATGGAGGTCGCCGTCGGCCTTCACCTCGAGGTCGATGCGCGCATGACGGGCCAAGAGGTCGAGCATATGGTCGAGGAAGCCGACCCCGGTGGCGATGCTCGCCTTGCCGGTGCCGTCGAGGTCGAGCGCGACCTCGACCCGGGTTTCCGAGGTGGTCCGCTTCACGGTCGCGGTGCGCATGTCGAGCTCGTCGGGGTCGTGCCGGCCGGGCAACGCTGCGGAAACCGCGGACCCGGCGGGAGGAATGGGGCCGGGCCGCGTTTTAACAGGCCGGGGCCGGTTCCGCCACTGCCGCGGGGGCGCTCGCGCCCCTATCCCCGCCCCGGCGAGCCGCGGCAGCCGCACCGCGTTGCCGGCGCGCCGGTGTCGCGTTGCAATGCGGTTCCCGCGAACCTAAATCAGGGCCTCACGAGGTTTTTCGAATCCATGCATCCCGAACAGGCGTCCTCGACCCAAGTCAACACTTGGCACGGCACCACCATCGTCACGGTCCGCAAGGGCGGCATCGTCGCGGTCGGCGGCGACGGGCAGGTGTCGCTCGGCCAGACCATCATCAAGGCGAACGCCAAGAAGGTGCGCCGGCTCGCCAAGGGCGACGTGATCGGCGGCTTCGCCGGCGCCACCGCCGACGCCTTCACGCTGTTCGAGCGGCTCGAGGGCAAGCTCGAGCAGTATCCGGGCCAGCTGATGCGCGCCGCCGTCGAGCTCGCCAAGGACTGGCGCACCGACCGCTATCTGCGCCGGCTGGAGGCGATGATGATCGTCGCCGACCCGCAGGTGTCGCTGGTGCTGACCGGCACCGGCGACGTGCTGGAGCCCGAGAACGGGCTCGCCGGCATCGGCTCCGGCGGCAACTACGCGCTCGCCGCCGCGCGGGCCCTGCTCGACACCGACCTCGACGCCGAGACGATCGTGCGCCGCTCGCTCGCGATCGCCGCGGAAATCTGCGTCTACACCAACGACAAGGTGGTGGTGGAGACGCTGAAGGCCTGATCCCGCCGCCTTCGGCGGACCGCCCCTTTCGCCTCTCCCTTCCGGATTCCGCGTGCCGACGGCACGCCGCGACCGGCGGGGCGGGCCACGGAACCGCATCCATGACCGACTTCTCTCCCCGCGAAATCGTCTCCGAGCTCGACCGCTTCATCATCGGCCAGCACGACGCCAAGCGCGCGGTCGCGATCGCGCTGCGCAACCGCTGGCGGCGGCTGCAGCTCGACGACAAGCTGCGCGAGGAGGTGATGCCGAAGAACATTTTGATGATCGGCCCGACCGGCGTCGGCAAGACCGAGATTTCCCGCCGCCTCGCCAAGCTCGCCGGGGCGCCGTTCATCAAGGTGGAGGCGACCAAATTCACCGAGGTCGGCTATGTCGGCCGCGACGTCGAGCAGATCGTGCGCGATCTCGTCGAGGTCGGCATCGCCATCACCCGCGAGAAGAAGCGCAAGGACGTGCAGGCGCGCGCCCACCTCGCCGCCGAGGAGCGGGTGGTCGAGGCCTTGGTCGGCAAGGGTGCCTCCGCCTCCACCAAGGAGACGTTCCGCAAGAAGCTGCGTGACGGCGAGATGGACGACAAGGAGATCGAGGTCGAGGTGCAGGCGGGCGGCGCCGGCCTGCCGATGTTCGACATCCCCGGCATGCCGGGCGCGCAGATGGGCGCGGTGTCGATCGGCGACATCTTCGGCAAGCTCGGCGGCGGGCGCACCAAGACGCGGCGCGTCACCGTGAAGGAGTCCTACGAGGTCCTGATCGCCGAGGAGTCCGACAAGCTGCTCGACCAGGACGCGCTGGTGCAGGAGGCGATTCGCGCCGTCGAGAACAACGGCATCGTGTTTCTCGACGAGATCGACAAGATCACCGCGCGCGAGGGCCGCTCCGGCGCCGACGTGTCGCGCGAGGGCGTGCAGCGCGACCTTCTGCCGCTGATCGAGGGCACCTCGGTCTCGACCAAGCACGGCACGGTGAAGACCGACCATATTCTGTTCATCGCCTCGGGCGCGTTCCATCTGGCGAAGCCCTCGGACCTGCTGCCGGAGCTGCAGGGCCGCCTGCCGATTCGCGTCGAGCTGCAGGCGCTGACCCGCGACGACTTCAAGCGCATCCTCACCGAGACCGAGGCGTCGCTGATCGTGCAGTACATCGCGCTGATGGCGACCGAGGGCTTGAAACTCACCTTCACCGACGACGCGATCGATGCGATCGCCGACGTCGCGGTGTCGGTCAACTCCACCGTGGAGAACATCGGCGCGCGGCGCCTGCAGACGGTGATGGAGCGGGTGCTCGACGAGATCTCCTTCACCGCCGCCGACCAGAACGGCGAGACGGTGACGATCGACGGCGCCTATGTGCGCGAGCGGGTCGAGGATCTCTCCAAGAACGCCGACCTCAGCCGCTTCATTCTCTGATTCGCCGGCGCCGGGCGAATCGAGTCCGCCCGCAGACGCGTCGAACGAGCGCGCGGCCGAATCGCCCGGCCTCGCTCGTGTACGGCGCCGAGCGGTGCGGCGTGTGCCCTCCGCGCGGATCGGTGGTAATAGTCTCGTCGTGCTTTCGACGCACGGTCGCGCCGAGCCGCCCGCCGGCGGATCGCCCACGGCCGCGCGTCACCGACATCGAACCGAACGAGAATGCCCTGCCAGTCCGGACGTTTGCCCGCCCCCTCGGCCGCCACGGCCGGGGCGTTCGCTGTTGTTCGCGCGTCCGGCGCCGAGGCACGAAAAAACCCGCCGAGAGGCGGGTCCATCCATCCGAGCGGCAGAAGGTTTTGGTTGCGGGGGCAGGATTTGAACCTGCGACCTTCAGGTTATGAGCCTGACGAGCTACCGGGCTGCTCCACCCCGCGCCAAGTCGACCCGACGACCGAACCGGTCGCCGCCGTCGCGAGGCTTATGTAGCAACACAAGTGTCACATGGGAAGCCCGCCTTGGCACAGAATCTCGTTGTTTCGCACAATCCTCTTCTGCCGCCCGCGCCGGCTGCGGACACCGCCGACATGCACGTTCCGGATGCGATCCGTGGAGTGGCGCGCAGCGCTCTCGACGAGGCCCGCACCGCGATCACCGATCCGGCCCGGCCGGACGACGTCGCGATTCACGATTTCCGCAAGGGCATGAAGCGGTGGCGGGCGATTCTGCGGCTGGTCTCGCCGTTTCTCGGCGACGAGGGGCCGCGGCTGCGGATCGAGGCGCGCGACCTCGCCCGCGCGCTCGCCGGGGCGCGCGACGCCCGCACCGCGCTCGACGCGCTCGACGATCTCGGCAAGCTCGAGGCCGGGATGCCGCTGTCGGAGCGTAGCCTCGCCACCATCGCCGGGCGGCTCGACGAGCAGCGCGCCGCGGCCGAAAACCTCTCGGTCACTCCCGAGACGCGGACGCGCATCGACGAGATTCTGCTGGTGGCGAGCGAGGGGGTGAAATTCTGGCCGCTCGCCGAGGTCGATTTCCGCGATCTCGCGCGCGAGATCGCCGTGCATTACCGGCGCGCCCGCGACGCCATCCCGGCCGACTGGGCGGCGGCCGAGCCCGAGACGCTGCACGGCCTGCGCCAGCGGGTGGTCACCCACCGCTATCAGATGGAGATCGTCGCGCCGCTGTGGCCGCGCTTCGGCGAGTTCTGGATCGGCGAGGCGCAGAAGCTGCGCGACCGGCTCGGCCACCATCAGGATCTGATCATTCTCGCCGGGCTGACGGCGCCGCACGGGCCGCTCGCGCCGTGGCGGTCGCGGCTGTTGCCGCTGATCGA
Organism: Rhodovulum sp. PH10; assembly: GCF_000293785.1. Classification (GTDB taxonomy): domain Bacteria; phylum Pseudomonadota; class Alphaproteobacteria; order Rhizobiales; family Xanthobacteraceae; genus Rhodoplanes. Next base: position 33,206 of record NZ_AKZI01000010.1, read on the forward strand.
CGCCCGCCGCGCCGAGCACGTGACGGTCGCGAGCCGGCTCGCCGGCCGGCTGTTCGCCGATCCGCCCAAGAGCTTTCGGCGCCGCCTGCGGGCGCTGTGGGAGCACCGCGTGAAGCCGGGCTGAGCGAGACGACGGGCGGCCCCGCGCGCGACAGGGAGGTGGCGGGCGGGGGAACGGTCGCCCCGGCGGCACGTTGGCGTCCCGCCATGATGGTGAACATCGAAGAGGTCGTCCTGCGGCTCGCCGCCGCCGCCGTCGGCGGCCTGATCATCGGCCTCGACCGCGGCCTCAAGAACAAGCCGGTCGGCATGCGCACGCTGTCGCTGGTGGCGCTCGGCTCGGCGACGGTGGCGGTCGTCGCCCTCGAGGTCGACGGCATGGTCGGCCATCCGGACGCCACCAGCCGCGTCGTGCAGGGCGTGGTGCAGGGGGTGATGACCGGGATCAGCTTCATCGGCGCCGGCGTCATCCTGCGCGACCGCACCGCCCAGCGCATCCACGGTCTGACCACCGCCGGCACCGTGTGGATCGCCGCGGCGATCGGCATCGCCTGCGGGCTCGGCGGCTGGGAGATCGCGTTCACCGCGCTGGTGATCGCGCTCGTCGTGCTGGTCGGCCTGCGCTGGATCGAGGTGCTGACCCGCCAGGACCTGGACGACTGACCATCCCGGCGTCGCCAACGACGAAAAGGGCCGCGGCGGGACGCCGCGACCCTCGTTTGCGTGTCTCGATGCGCCGTCTCGATGCGCCGTCCGTCAGGACGGGCGGAACCACGGCCGCGGCTGCGGGGTGTCGCGGGCCGGTGCGGCGCGCTCCTTGATCTCGTTCGGCCGGCCACGCTCGGTCGGCGTCTCGGTGCGGGCGGCCGTGCGGTCGCGACTGCCGGAGCCGGAGCCGGAATTGCCGCCGCGCGAGGGCACCGCGTTGGCCAAAACCTCGGCGCCGCGTCCCGCCGGAGCGGCCGGCGACCGGCTCGGCCGGGCCGGAAAGAGCCAGCCGGTGCGCGGCTGCGGCACGTCCGGCGTCTCGGTGTCGGCGCGCCGGCGGGTGGCGGGCTCGTTGCGGGTGACGGGCTCGGAACGGGTGCGGCCGGTCGCCGGCTCGGCTCGCTCGTCGGGCTCCTCGCCAGCCTTCTGCGGCCCCCAGGTGTCGCCAGCGAACTTCGCGAAGGCGAGCAGCACGCCGGTGCCGATCACCGCGCCGATCACCGCGCCGGTGATGGAGGCGTCGAGGCCGAACCGCGGCCCGGCCCAGGTGCCGACGAAGGCGCCGACCAGGCCGACGACGACGTCGGCGAACAGGCCGAAGCCGGTGCCCCATGAGGTGGTGGTGGCGAGCCAGCCGCCGCCGGCGCCGATCAGGAGAATGACGATCCAGATGTCGGTGGAAAGGGTCATGTCGGGGCTTTCCGAAAGGTCAGGGAAACGATGATGGCGGTCGGCCGCGTCCGGTCCGCCGGGACCGGCCGCACGGCGGCCGTCGTTTTCCCGTCAACCGCGGCTCGAACCCTTCGTTCCGACCGACCGGCGACCCGGGACAGGCGCATTGCCGCACCACCGTGTCGCGGGCGCCCGCTCAGGCGTTCAGCCAGCCCTGCGCGAACCGGCGCAGCCGGCGGGCGAGGCGGGCGGCCCGGCCGGTCGGCGGATCCGGCGGCTCGGGCTCGACCAGCCGCAGCCCGACGCTGGCGAGCCGCTCGTCGACCACCCGGTGCGCCACCAGCGCGATGGTGCCGAGCGGCAGCGTGTCGCCGGGCTCGGGCGGCCGCCCGAGCCTCTCGGCGAACCAGGTGGCGAGCGTCTTGTCGCGCTCGTCCGGGGCGATGCCGAGGCCGTAGATTTCCGACAGCGAGCCGAGGGTGATCTCGGCGCCGACGAAGAAGTCGCCGAGCAGGCCGGAATCGGGCGCCCGCACCGGCGGCATGTCGACGAAGAAGCGGTCGAGCGCGAACGCCTTCTCGGGCGGCACCAGGAGGTAGACGTAGTCGCCCGGCCGGATCGGCCCGGCCTCCTCCGGGGCGAGCACCCGCTCCTCGCGCACGACGAGCGCGAGCTTCGCCCAGGACGGCACCAGCTTGCGGCGCAGATAGGGGTTGTTGGCGCCGACATGGTAGCCGACCAGCTCCTGCTCGAGCTGGCCCGGCAGATCGAGATCGACCCGGCGCGGCGGCGTTTCCGCCCGCCCCACCCCGATCCGCAGGAGCTTCGCCGCGGGTGCCAGCGTCCAGCCCTGCACCAGGAGCGAGACCAGCACCACCACGAAGGCGACGTTGAAATAGAGCTGGGCGTTCGGCAGCCCGACCAGCAGCGGGATCGAGGCGAGGAAGATGCCGACCGCCCCGCGCAGCCCGACCCAGGAGATGAAGGCCCGCTCGCGCCAGGTGAAGCGGAACGGCGCGAGGCAGAGAAACACCGCGATCGGCCGGGCGACGAACATCAGGACACCGGCGACCGCCAGCGCCGGCACCAGCGTCCAGATCATCCGGGTCGGCCAGGCGAGCAGGCCGAGCAGCAGGAACATGACGATCTGGGCGAGCCAGGTGGCGGCGTCGAGGAAGGTGACGATCGCGGTGTGGGCGCGGATCGGCCGGTTGCCGAGGATCAGGCCGGCGAGATAGACGGCGAGGAAGCCGGAGGCGCCGACCACCTGGGAGAAGCCGAACACCACCAGTGCGACGGTGGTGACGAACGGCGCGTGCAAGCCCTGCGGCAGTGCCAGCCGGTTGAGCGCGTGCGCGGTGCCCCGCCCGGCGACCACGCCGATCAGCGTGCCGCCGAGCGCCTGGCCGGCGAGGCCCGCGGCGATCTCCGGCCAGCTGTGCTGGCTGCCGGCGAGAATCTCGACCAGCAACAAGGTGAGGAAGATCGCGAACGGGTCGTTGGTGCCGGATTCGATCTCGATGGTCGCGGCGACCCGCGGCCGGAGCCGCAGGCCGCGGCCGTGCAGCAGGAAGAAGACCGCGGCGGCGTCGGTCGAGGCGACCACCGCGCCGACCAGCAGCGCCTCGACCCAGCCGAGCCCGAGCACATGGACGCCGACCGGGGCGGTGAGGGCGGCGGTGAGCATCACGCCCACCGTCGCCAGCACCACCGAGGGCGCCAGCACGCTGCGGAAGGTCGCGTAGCGGGTGCGCAGGCCGCCGTCGAACAGGATGAGGGCGAGCGCCACCGAGCCGACCGTGTAGGCGAGCTCGACGTCGTCGAACGGCACGCCGCCGGGCCCCGCCTCGCCGGCCGCCATGCCGACCGCCAAGAACACCAAGAGCAGCGGGGCGCCGAACCGCAGGGCCGCCAGGCTCGACAGGATGCCTGCGAGAATCAGGAGGGATCCCAGCAGGATCGAGAGGCTGACGGCGTCGAGCGAATCCATCGGGCGGCGGCGGACGTCCTACGGGGTGGCGGATCGGCGATGCGCGGAGGCGGCCGAGCCAGGATAAGGGCGATCGCCCGCGAGAACCAGCGACGCTCGTGCCGGACGCGCCCCGGCTGCGGCTGCTCCGCCACGGGCCCGGCTGCGGCATCACGTCATCGGGCCGGTCGTGGCGCCGTCACCACCGCGTGAGCCTCACGGCCAGGTCTCGAGGGCGCGGGCGCGGGCTGCCGCGAGGCGCTTCTGATAGTGCACCATGAACGCCGTGCCGAACAGCGGCGTGGTGAAGTTGACGATCGGGATCAGCACGAAGCCGGCGATGAACAACCCCGCGGTGACGATCTCCCAGCGGTTGTCGCGCCACATCGCGTCGGCGTCGCGGATCGGCTGCACCCGCACCGCGGCGATGCGGAAATACTCCCGGCCGAGCAGGTAGGCGGTGGCGAGGAAGAAGGCGATCGCGCCGAGCCCGCCGATCAGCAGGAACGGCGCCGCGCACAGATAGACCACGAGCGCCAGCAGCGACGTCTTGACGCCCTCGACGATCGAGTAGCCGAGCGGCGGCGCCACGCCCGCCGGGTCGTCGGGATAATGCGTGCGCTCGACCACCTCGGCGACGTCGTCGGCATAAAAGCCGGCGACCAGCGAGGTGACCGCCGGCATCAGGAAGATCGCACCGGCAAACAGCCCGGCGCCGAGCGCGATCGCCAGAATCCAGCCGAGCACGGCGAGCGGATTGTGGGCGGCCGGGCCGAGCGTCGTCTCCATCCACTGCCCGCCCTCGCCGCCGAGCCAGGCGACCAGCCAATAGAGCCCGACGGTGAGCACCGCGAGCAGCAGGAGCGCGAGCCCCGCCGACTTCCACAGCACCGCACGGAACGGCGGCGAGAGCATCTGGGCCAAAGCCCGGCCGGCGGCTTGCAGCATCGGACACCTCCGCGTCCGGAGGTAGAGATCCGCCCGCCCCCCGGCAAGGGCATTCGCGATCCGGGTGTCGCGGGATCGCCGCAGGCGGCGACGGAAGCGGTCGCCCGGCGTTGCGGCGCTCCGGCGGTTCGGGCAAGTTTCGCACCCGAGGAAGGGACCGCCATGCCGCCACTCGATCGCCGCCACTTTCTCGCCGGCGCGGCGGGCGCCGGGGCCGCCGTGCTCGCCCGCCCGGCCACCGCCGCCCCCCAAAAGTTCGACACCGACATCGTCGTGATCGGGGCGGGTGCCGCCGGGATCGCCGCCGCGCGCCGCATCCTCGCGGCCGACCGCCGCTGCGTGGTGCTGGAGGCGTCGGGGCGAATCGGCGGGCGCTGCGTCACCGACACGAAAACCTTCGGGGTGCCATTCGACCGCGGCGCCCACTGGCTGTGGACGCCCGACTTCAACCCGGTGGCAAAACTCGCCCCGGCGACCGGCCGCGACCTCTATGCCGCCCCGCCCGGCCAGCGGGTGCGGATCGGCCGGCGCTGGGCGCGCGAGAGCGAGCGCGAGGATTTTCTCGTCACCTGGGTCAAGGCGCGCCGGGCGATCCGCGAGGCGGCCGAGCGGCGCACCGACGTCGCGACCGCCTCGGCGCTGTCCGATCTCGGCGGCTGGGGCGACACGGTGGAATTTTTGCAGGGGCCGCTGACCTGCGGGGCGGATCTCGCGAACGTGTCGGCGCGCGACCTCGCGCGGGCGACCGAGCACACCCGCGCGGCGCTGTGCCGTCAGGGCCTCGGCAGTCTGGTCGCGGCGCTCGCCGCCGATCTGCCGGTCCGGCTCGACAGTCCGGTGACGCGGATCAATACGTGGGTTCGCGGCGGCGTGGAGATCGATGCGCCGGGCGGCACGATCCGCGCGCGTGGGGTGATCGTCACCGTCTCCACCGCGGTGCTCGCCGCCGGCAAGATCGACTTCGTTCCCGACCTTCCGCGCGGCCATGCCGACGCGCTGGCAAAACTCTCGCTCGGCAGTCTCGACCACGTGGCGCTGGAGATGCCCGGCAACCCGCTCGGCCTGCAGTCGGACGACTTGGTGTTCGAGAAGGCGGAGTCGGGCGAGAGCGCGGCGATGCTCGCCAATGTCTCGGGCTCGGCCCTGTCGCTCGTGCGGATCGCCGGGCCGGTCGGGGCGGCGCTCGCCCGCAAGGGCGAGAGGGAGATGGTCGCCTATGCGCTCGACTGGCTCGAGCGGCTGTTCGGCAGTGGCGTGCGCGAGGCGGTGCGGCGCACCGCCGCCAGTCGCTGGAGCGAGGAGCCGTTCGTGCGCGGCGCGGTGTCGGTCGCCGCGGTCGGCGGCCACGAGGCGCGAACCGCGCTCGCCGCCCCGGTGCGCGACCGGGTGTGGTTCGCCGGCGAGGCGACGCACGAGACCGCCTGGGGCACCGTCGGCGGCGCCTGGCAGTCGGGCGAGCGGGCGGCCGACGAGGCGCTGAAGCGGCTGCGGCTCGGCCCGGCGGCCGACGCCGATCCGCCGCCCCGGCCGGTGCGGCGGCGGCCGCCGCCACCGCCGCCCGAGCCGCGGTCGCTGTGGCCGTTCTGAAGGGGGCGAATAGGCGAGTAGCGAGTAGCGAATCGGGCCGGCGGGCTTCTTCCTACTCACCACTCCCTACTCGCTACTCGCCACTCACCACCACCATTCCAGGTCGGCCTCGTTAACCCGATACTAGCGTCCGGACGTGCAATGTGACGGTTCGTCACGCCGTGCGAATGCCGTTCCCCACGGCGCTCGCGCCGCGGTGCGACGTGTCCGGAGGATGCGCGGATGCAGGATGCCGATGCGGAAGGCCGCCAGGACGAGCTCGGCTTCGTGCTGACGGTGAAGGGCTCGCAGGCGGTCGTCGGCCTGCGCGACCACGACACCGTCGACATCCGCGCCACCGTGGCCCGCTTCATGGCGATCGCCAGCGGCCATTCGACCCTGATCGGCGTCGTCACCGAGGTGTCGCTGCAGCTCGACGCGGGGGCGCGGGCGCAGGGCTTCTTCGCCGTCGCCCAGCTCGACCTGATGGGCGAGATCGTGCGCCGGAGCGACGGCGAGCCGGTCTTTCGCCGCGGCATCGAGGAGTATCCGACCATCGGCGACCCGGTGTCGCTGATCTCGCGCGAGGTGCTGCGGATCGTCTACGACATCTCCGGCGACACCATCCATGTCGGCGACCTGCACCAGGACGACACGATCGGCGCCCATGTCGACATCGACGACATGCTGAGCAAGCATTTCGCCGTGCTCGGCACCACCGGGGTCGGCAAGTCGAGCGGGGTCGCGCTGATCCTGCAGGAGACGCTGGCGAAGCGGCCGGATCTGCGCATCTTCCTGCTCGACGTCCACAACGAGTACGGCCGCTGCTTCGGCGAGCGGGCCCAGCTGCTCGCCCCGCGCAATCTCAAGCTGCCGTTCTGGCTGTTCAATTTCGAGGAGATCGTCGACGTCTTCTTCGGCGGACGGCCGGGCGTCGAGGAGGAGACCGAGATCCTCGCCGAGGTGATCCCGATCGCCAAGGTGGCGTATCTCCAGTACCGCACCGCCGGTCCCGAGCGCCCGGCGCTGCGCCGGCCCGACCCGCGCAGCGCCGGCTTCACCGCCGACACCCCGGTGCCCTACCGGCTCGCCGACCTGATCGGCCTGATCGACGAGCGGATGGGCAAGCTCGAGAACCGCGCCTCGCGGATGGTCTATCACAAGCTGATCGGCCGCATCGAAAGCGTCGCCAACGATCCGCGCTACGCCTTCATGTTCGAGAACGCCAATGTCGGCGGCGACACCATGGCGGAGGTGATCTCGACGCTGTTTCGCCTGCCGCCGGCCGGTCGGCCGATGACCATCATGCAGCTCGCCGGCTTTCCGGCGGAGGTGGTGGACTCGCTCGTCTCGGTGCTGTGCCGGCTCGCCTTCGATTTCGGCCTGTGGAGCGACGGCGCGGTGCCGCTGTTGTTCGTCTGCGAGGAGGCGCACCGCTACGCCTCGGCCGACCGCTCGATCGGCTTCGGCCCGACCCGCAAGGCGCTCTCGCGGATCGCCAAGGAGGGCCGCAAGTACGGCGTCTATCTCGGCCTCGTCACCCAGCGCCCGGCCGAGCTCGACCCCACCATCATCTCGCAGTGCTCGACCCTGTTCGCGATGCGGATGGCGAACGACCGCGACCAGGCATTGCTGCGCTCGGCGGTGTCGGACGCGGCCGCCAACCTCTTGGCCTTCGTGCCCTCGCTCGGCACCCGCGAGGTGTTGGCGTTCGGCGAAGGCGTCGCGCTGCCGACCCGGCTGCGCTTCAAGGAGCTGCCCGCGCATCTCGTGCCGCGCAGCGAGGCGGTGGTCGATTCGCGGGTGGTGGTGCCCGGCAGCCACGACCAGAGCTTCGTCGCCGCGGTGGTGGAGCGCTGGCGCGGGGCGATCGCCGGCGGCGCGGTGCGGACCGACGAGCCGGCCGTGCCGGACGAGCCGGCGGCGACCGGCCACGGGCTCGATCCCGACCGCTTCAAGATTCTGAAGAAGCCGCTCGGACCGAGCCCCGGCGCCGCCCCCGGTCACCCCCCCGGCCACGCCCCGGTGCGTGCCACCGGCTGGCCGCCGCGCTGAGGAATCGGTCGGGTCCCCGTCCCGGAGCTGCCTCCACTAGTCGTGACGGCAAGCCGCCGAGCCGCACTCTTGCAGCACGCCGGTTCACCGCTATATCGAACTCGTTCCATTCCCGCAGGCCCTTTGGCCGATTTTCCCTTGCCGAGTGAGCCGCATGAGCACCACCGAGACCTCCACCGACACCACTCCCGAGACCGCCGCGCAATCCGCCGCCGGACCGGGCACCGAAACCAAGCCCGCCGAGACCCACGCCTTCCAGGCGGAGGTCGCCGAGCTTCTGCGCCTGATGGTCCACGCGGTCTATTCCGAGACCGACGTCTTCCTGCGCGAGCTGATCTCCAACGCCTCCGACGCCTGCGACCGCCTGCGCTACGAGGCGATCGCCGCGCCGGACCTGCTCGCCGACGACCCCGACCTGAAAATCCGCATCGTGCCGGACGCCGCGGCAAAAACCCTGACGATCGTCGACAACGGCATCGGCATGAGCCGCGACGAGCTGATCGAGAATTTGGGCACCATCGCCCGCTCGGGCACCCGCGCCTTCCTCGGCAAGCTCGCCGAGGCGAAGGACGGCACCGGGCTGATCGGCCAGTTCGGCGTCGGCTTCTATGCCGCCTTCATGGTGGCCGACCGCATCGTCGTGACCAGCCGACGCGCCGGCAGCGACGCCGCCTTCGTGTGGCGCTCGACCGGCTCGGCCGGCTTCGAGATCGAGCCCGCCGGCGAGGCGGACGCGGCGCGGGTCGCCCGCGGCACCGAGATCGTGCTGCACCTCAAGGACGACGCGACGAAATATCTGGAGCCGTGGGAGATCGAGCGGGTGGTGCACACCTGGTCGGACAACATCCAGTTCCCGATCCTGCTCGTCGGCAAGGACAAGGACGAGAGCGAGAAGGCCGAGGACGAGAAGGCCGAGGACGAGAAGGCCGAGGAGCCGCGCCAGATCAACTCCGCCTCGGCGATCTGGCAGCGCTCGAAATCGGAGCTGAAGCCGGAGGACTACGCGACCGCCTACAAGTCGATCTGCGGCGCGTTCGACGACCCGGCGATCACCCTGCACTACCGCGCCGAGGGCCGGCAGTCCTATGCGGTGCTCTTGTTCGTGCCGTCGGGACAGCTGTTCGACCTGTTCGACCCGGAGCGCAAGTCGCACCTCAAGCTCTATGTCCGGCGCGTCTACATCACCGACGACGCGACGCTGCTGCCGCCGTGGCTGCGCTTCGTGCGCGGCGTGGTCGACAGCGAGGATCTGCCGCTCAACCTCTCGCGCGAAATGCTGCAGAACAACCCGCAGGTCGCGGCGATGCGCAAGGCGATCACCGGCCGCATGCTCTCCGAGATGGAGACGGTCGCGACCAAGGACCCCGACGCCTGGGCCAAGGTGTGGCAGAGCTTCGGCAAGGTGATCAAGGAAGGCTTTTACGAGGACCCCGAGCGGCGCGCGCAGCTTCTCGGCCTCGCCCGCTTCACCACCACCGCCGGCGAGAACCGCTCGCTCGCCCAATACGTCGCCGATCTGCGCGAGAACCAAACCGAGATCTATTATCTAGTCGGCGAGGACCTCGACCGGCTCAAGGCCAATCCGAAGCTCGAGGCGGCCAAGGCGCGCGGCATCGAGGTGCTGCTCCTGACCGATCCGGTCGATGCGCTGTGGACCTCGCTGCGGCTCGATCACCAGGGCAAGGGCTTCAAGTCGCTGAGCCAGGGCGATGTCGATTTCGACCTGGTGCCGCCGGTCGAGGAGAAGGCGGACGAGACCGCGAAGGACGCCGGCGCGGTCGACGAGGCCGCGGTGATCGCCGCGGTGAAGCTGGCGCTCGGTGAGAAAGTGTCGGACGTGAAGGCGTCGAAGCGGCTCACCGACAGTGCCGCCTGCCTGGTGGCGAGCGGGCTCGGCCCGGACCGCGAGCTCGAACGGATTCTCTCGCAGCAGAATCGCGGCTCCGGCGCCAAGCCGATTCTCGAGCTGAACATGGGCCACCCGCTGGTGAAGGTTTTGGCGGGCGGCTCGGGCGAGGCCGAGCGCTCGGCCGACATCGCGCTCCTGCTCTACGAGCAGGCGCAAATCCTCGACGGCGAGCTGCCCGACGATCCGGCCGCTTTTGCCAAGCGCCTGAACCGGCTGGTCACCCGCGGCATCGGGGTCGGGTGATTCGCGCAGGCCGAGCGTGGCGCCGGGGTGCGGGCGATTCGTCGCCGCGCCGCCGGCGCGAGCGCCCGATGCGAACACCCGGACCGACCGGTCGGCCGGTCACCGATCGGCCGAATGCGTGGAAACGAAACGCCCGTATGGCGGCAGGTCGATCGGTGGCGTGGGGGTCAGTGGACCGTGTGGCGGCGCGGCGGCAGCACCGCCTGATCGAGCGCGAGCCCGTCGAGCCGTTCGGCATAGGGACAGAAGGCCGGGGCGCGGCTCACCGACACCGGGGCGCGGGCGAGCCAGTTGCTGCACACGTCGGCCGACTGGCACACCCGGCACGAGCGGATGACGCTGCCGAGCGTCCGGCCGAAATATCCTTCGACCTCGTCGTCGTACTCGATGCCGAGCCGCTCCATCATCTCGCCGATATTGGCGGAAAACCGATCGTATCTGTCGAAATCTCGCATCGTCGTCTCCGCGACCTGGGGTCGCCGTCCGGGAACGCGGGAATGCTGTTCGATCGGGCCGTTTCCGTCCTTGATCTTTGGCAAGCGGCGATTTGATCCAGGGCAAACGCCCGCCTGGCGCGAAAACCGCCGTTCGGAGCGGCTTTTCACCGATCGCGACCAAAACCGGCCGCCCGGCCGGTATCAGGCGGCGGCGTCGTCGCCGGTCGGCCAGGGCGCCTGCACGACCAGGCCGCGGGCCCGCGCATCGACCACGCCGAGCGCCCGGAGCGCGAACAGCGCGAGCGCCTGCACCGCGTCCTTCTGCTTGGCGGGATCGGCGGAATCCGGCGCGAGCGGGCCGATCAGGCCTTCCATCACCGAGCCCAGCACGGCGTCCGAGCCGATCCGCGTGTCCTGCTCGGGCAGCCGCTCGGCGGCCACCGCGGCGGTGATGCGGATCTCGATCGCCTCGGCGACCTTGCGGCGGCAGCCGAGCCGCATCTCCTCGATGTCGGGCTCCACCGGCTCGGCGAGCGCCGCATAAACGAGCCGCCTCTGGCGCATGGCTCGCCCGGCGAAGGTGGTGACGGCGGCGGCCAGCGCCGACAAGGGGCCGGGCGCGGCTGCGGCCGCCTGCGCCATCGCCGCGATCTCCTGCTCGGTCACCTGCTCGACCAGCGCCGCCACCAGGTCGGCCTTGGCCGGAAAGTAGCGGTACACGGTGCCGGCGGCGATGCCGGCGCGCTCGGCCACCGGCACGATCTGCACCCCGGCGAGGCCGTTCACGGCGGCCACCGCGCGGGCCGCGGCGAGGATGTCCTCGCGGCGGGCGGCGAGACGTTCGAGAACCTTTTCGGTGCGGCGATAGGGCATGGCGGGCCGTGCGGGACAGAAGCGATGAGTCACGATTCCGTATTTTTCAGGTCGCACGCCCGGATGCAAGAGGCGACCGACCGGACGGCGGGTTCATCGGCCATGCTCGGGCGGCATCGCGCCCGGCCGGCGGGCGGCGAGCGCGGTCTCGCGGATTTTTGCGAGCGTCGTGGTCGGGGTGATCGCCTCCGGGTCGATCTTCAGGTGCAGGATCGACGGCAGCCCCGATGCGCGGGCCTCGGCGAACGCCGCCGGAAACTCCGCGGTGCGGGCGACGGTGGCGCCGAACCCGCCGAATGCGCGGGCGAGCGCCGCGAAATCCGGGTTGCGCAGCGTGGTCGCCGATACGCGGCCGGGATAGGCGCGCTCCTGATGCATCCGGATGGTGCCGTAAATCCCGTTGTCGCAGACCACGACGACGATCGGCAGGCCGTACTGCACGGCGGTCGCGAACTCCTGGCCGTTCATCAGAAAATCGCCGTCGCCGGAGAACGCCACCACGGTGCGGTCGGGATACAGCTTCTTTAGCGCCACCGCTGCCGGCACGCCGTAGCCCATCGAGCCCGACACCGGCGCCGCCTGGGTGCCGAACCGGCGGAAGCGGTAGAAGCGGTGGATCCAGGTCGCGTAATTGCCGGCCCCGTTGGTGACGATCGCGTCGGCCGGGAGATGATCGCGCAGCCAGACGACGATCTCGCCGAGATCGAGCGCGCCCGGCACCGGCGTCGGCGTCTCGCCGAAGGCGAGATAGGCGGCATGGGCGGCCGCCGTCTCCTCCCGGCGTGCCGGATCGTCGGGCGGGTCGAGCGCGGCCAGCGCGAGAGAGAAGGCGTGCGGCGTCGCGTGGATCGCGAGCCGCGGCCGATAAACCTTTCCCAGCTCCTCGTCGTCGGGATGGACGTGCACCAGCGCCTGCCGCGGCACCGGCACGTCGAGCAGCGTGTAGCCTTGCGACGGCGTCTCGGAGAGCCGCCCGCCGACCAGCAGCACCAGATCGGCATCGGCGATGCGGGCGACCAGCGCCGGGTTGGGCGCGATGCCGAGATCGCCGGCGCAGCACGGATGCAGTGCATCGAACAGATGCGCGCGGCGATACGAGGTCGCGACCGGCAGCGCGAATTTTTCCGCGAACGCGCCGAAGGCCGCGCACGCCGCGGCCGACCAGCGGCTGCCGCCGAGGATGGCGATCGGCCGGTGCGCGCCGGCCAGCATGGCGGCGAGCGCGGAAATGTCGGCGGCCGACGGCGTGGTCTCGACCGGCGGCAGCGGCGGCACCGTTCCCGCGCCGATCCGCTCGGTCAGGAGATCCTGCGGCAGCGCCAGCACCACCGGCCCCGGCCGCCCGCCGGTCGCCACCCGAAACGCGCGCGAGACGTATTCCGGCACGCGCTCGGCCTCGCCGATCTCGGCGACCCACTTCGCCATGCCGCCGTACATCGCGCGGTAGTCGACCTCCTGAAAGGCGTCGCGCTCGCGCATGCCGCGGCCGACCTGGCCGACGAACAGGATCAACGGCGAGGAATCCTGCTGGGCGATGTGGATGCCGGGCGCGGCGTTGGTGGCGCCGGGGCCGCGGGTGACGAAGCAGATGCCGGGCCGTCCGGTGATCTTGCCGACCGCCTCCGCCATCATCGCCGCGCCGCCCTCCTGGCGGCACACGGTGACGGCGAGGTCGCGGTCGTGAAAAGCGTCGAGCACGGCGAGATAGCTCTCGCCCGGAACACAGAAGACGTCGCGCACGCCCTCGGCGACGAGCTGGTCGACCAGCGCCTCGGCGGCGGTTCTCGGATTGGCGGTGGAGGTCATGGCGCGCGCATTCTGCGGCGGCACCAGGGCACTGGCAAGCGCACGCGCCGCGTCACCGGCGTGCACCGTTTCGTGCGGCGCAGGTCACAAAAAAAGGCCGGACCTTTGGAGCCCGGCCGCTTTGCGTGTTTCGTGTCTCGGTCCGCCCGCGAGGGCGGCGACAGACCCGGACAGTCTCAGAACGTGACGGTGGTGCGAACGCCGAACACGTAGGCGTCCTCGACCTCGCCGAGCGAGGCGTCGTCCTCGTCGCGCAGCACGCCGGCACCCGGCTTCACGATGTACTGGAAGTCCGGCTGGATCTTCCACCAGGGCGTCACCTGGGCGGAGTAGCTGACCTCGAACACCGTCTCGCCGCTCCTGGTCGGCCAGTAATTGCCGGTGTAGATCGGCACGTCGCGATCGAGCGACTTCGCGTCGTCGCTGATGTTGGCGTGGGCGACGCCGATCGTCAGCACGTCGTCGGCGCGGCCGGGCACGAAGCCTTTGAAGCCGACGCCGCCGTCGATGTACCACGACACCAGGTTGCGGTCCTCCGGCGCCCAGCCGCCGCGCACGAACACGCTGATCGAGGATTCCGGCCCGCGCCACACCATCTGGTCGGCGACGCCGTAAATGCCCCAATTGCCCTGGTGCAGCAGATCGGCGTCCGGCCCGCCGGCGATGCTGATGATCGTGCCGTCGCCCATCACGCCGTAATGCAGGTCGGAGAAGTCGGCGGTGTGATACCAAGCGCCGATCTTGTAGGAGGCCGCGAGCCCGGTCGAGCCCTCCTCCTTGTTGGCGTTGTACTGCAGCTCGCCGATCCAGAACGCGCCGCCGTCGAACGAGAAGGTGGTGCCGTGATTGTTGCACACCTGCGGGTCGCCGGCGCCGGTGGTGTAGCAGTCGCCGCCGGCCGGATCGCCGGAGAACACCGCGCCGAGCACCGAGACGTTCTTGGTCGGGTTGACCTGCACGCGCACGCCGGGGGTGGCCAACGGATAGGCCGGGCCGCCGCTCGGCAGGTTGGCCGACATGATGGTCGCCCAGCCGAAGGTGCCGTTGATCAGGCCGCCGGCGGTGTCGCTGGTGAGGAACTCGTCGTCGGCGGCGAGCTGGCCGACCCGCACCGAGGCGAAGTCGCCAAAGCCCTGCTCGAGCCAGAGGGTGAACAGCCGCACCGTGGAGTAGGCGTCGATGTTCGACGGGTCGGCGAGCGAGCCGACATAATCGGCCGCGTTCTTGTGCTGGGCGTCGTGGATCTGGAAGGTCGTGATGTGCGCCTTGGCGCCGTGCCAGCCCACCATCTTCTCGAGGTCGGCGTCGAGCGACAGCTGGAAGCGCCCCTCGTAGGTCGCGTGCGGCCCGCCCGGCTCGACCCCGCCGGAGATGCCGAAGATCTCGCCGATATATTCGAACGTGACCTCGATGCCGTGGTCGGCGAGCGCCGTGCGCGCGCCGTTCCAGTCGCCGGTCAGCTTGTCGCGCTCGGCCAAGCTCTGCGCGCTCGCGGTCGACGCCATCAACGCCGCCGTGAGCGCAACCATCGCGGCTCCGCCCCGTCGCAAAGCGCGGTCCCCGGCTCGATCGTGCTTCATCTCAAATCCCCCAGTTCACGTCGGACAGCGCTATCGGGCCGCTCGGACGGACGCAAGACAAAACGTTACAATATAACAATTCGTCCGCTGATCCGGTCGCGCGCGTGCCCGCGATGCAACACTCCGACCCCGTCGTGGTGTCGTGCCCGGCGCTCGTCCCCCGCCGCTCGCCGTCGGTTCCACGGCTACCAGAGGGGATTTCCGCGGTCAAACGACAACCCGTTGATTCGTTTGAGTTTTAGAGCGGTTACAAGGTGCTCTGCAGGAGCGTTATGACGCTGAGACGACAGAGGAAACTGCCCGGCCGGGCGAGGACGAAAGGAGTAATTTCGAACCGGCGGCTGCGACGGCGGCGCCTCGGTGTTGCAATGCGGTGACAGGAGCCGCCGGTTCGGTACGGGAGATCCCGGATGGCTCACAGCGGCCAGAACAGGGTGGCGACGCTGGTCGCGGCGATGCCGGCGGCGAGCGCCAGCGGCAGCATCGCCGCGATTCGCCGGAGCGGCGCTTGCGAATAGAGGCCGGCGATCCGCCAGCCGAGCCACAGCGACCACAGGCAGGCGCCGCCGAGCAGGATCGCCCGCAGCGGCTCCACGAAGTCGAGCGCGATGCCGTCGCTCTTCAGGAGCGAGACGGTGGTCATCGACAGGCCGAGAAACACCGCGCAGCCGGCGAGCGGAACCAGGCTCTGGACGAGGTGATGGAAGCGCCGCCAGTTGAAGCGGCCGACGAGCCGCGTCGCAACGGCGACGCAGGCACCGAGCGCGCCGCCCAGCACGAGCGCGACGGCGGCGATGTAGCCGACGAGCACCGCACCGTCGAGCAGCGTCATCACGTCGTTGCGGTCGGGATAATCGGTCAGCAGCCACCACGGCGCCGCCGTCTCGAGCGGCCACATCACGTCGTGCCCGACCAGCCATTCGGCGAGCGTTTGCTTGACGGCGATGTAGAGATCGCTGTTGGCCCAATGAAAGGCGGCGACGGCGATGCCGAGCAGGCCGAACAGGATCAGCAGCGTCTCGGTCGGGCTCGTCTCGTCGCCGGCGACATGGACGATCTCGTGATTGGGCGAGCGCCGCGCCAGCGTCACCGCGCCGCGAAAGCCGCTGCAGCGCCCGCACATGTGGCAGGCGGCATTGCCGCGCATGGTGGCGATCGGCACCAGCGGCGCACAGTTCACCGGCGGAGGCTTCGTTCCCCGCGGCTTCGACCAGGCGGTCCAGGCGTCGTGATCGACCCGGAAATGCACCGGCGCGAGCTTTGCGAGCACCGCGAACACGCCGGTCACCGGGCACAGATAGCGGCACCACACGCGCTTGTCGCGGCCCCAGAAGATCGCGGTGAGGATCGCCGCGACGGTCGAGAAGCCGAGCACCACCAGGGCCGGGCCGGGATACTGATAGACGCTCGTCATCTGGCCGTAGATCGTGGTCAGCGCGAAGGCGGCGAACGGCCAGCCCTTCCACTTGACCCAGCGCGGCACCGCAAAGCCGCGGCTGTAGCGCGCGACGTTCTCGGCGACCGCGCCCTCCGGGCACAACAGGCCGCACCACAGCCGGCCGACCAGGATCATGCTGAGAAGCACGAACGGCCACCAGATGCCCCAGAACACGAACTGCGAGAACAGCGTGACATCGCTCCAGATGTGCGCGGCGCGCGCCGGCATCGGCAGGAGCACCGGCACGATCAGGAGCGTGAAATAGACGAGAACGACGCCCCACTGGGCGCGCTGCACGGTGCGCTGGTTGCGCACCAGCCAGTCGCCGGTCCGCGCGAGCAGACCGTCGACCGTCCAGGTGTGTTGCGCGCGAAACGTTCGCAAGCCGCGAGCGATCACGCGGGGCTCGCCACGCGGCGGCGTGGCCAGAACAGAGCGAGCACCATCACACTCCAATAGAGCGCATAGACCAGAACCTGCATCAGATCCGGCCGGGCGCGATAGCCGGTGAGCGCGCTGACCATTCCGCCGACCGTGCCGCTGTCGGGCAGGATCGCCGAGGTGTCCCACAGCCGGCCCGACAGCGTCGGCAGCACGCCGAGATCGATCAGCCCGTCGATCCCACTCACCAGCAGCGAGGCGGCGAGGAACAGCAGCATGATCTCGGTGATGCGGAAGAACACCGACCACGACATCACCCGGCTGCCGACCTGCAGCAGCCAGTAGGTGGCGATCGCCAGCGCGAAGCCGATCATCGCCACCAGGAGCGGCATCAGAACGTCGCCCGAGCGCGCCGCCGCCAGGGTGCCGTAGAGGAACACCACCGTCTCCGAGCCCTCACGGGCGACCGCGATCAGCGCCAGCACGAACACGCCCCACCAGTTGCGGCGGTCGGCCGCCTTCTGCAGCGACGTCTCGAGGTCGCGCTTGAGGGTGCGGCCGTGCTTGCGCATCCAGAACACCATCTGGACGATCAGCGCGGCGGCGATCAGCACGGCGCTGGTCTGATAGATCTGCAAGCCCTCGTCGGACAGCGCCTCGCCGCCGAGCACCAGGAGAAGGCCGAAGGCGACCGCGACCAGCAGCCCGACCACCACGCCGGCCCACAGGAAGATGCGCCCGCGCAAGAGATCGACCTGCTGACGCGCCAGCCACGCATTGAGAATGCCGATGACGAGCAGCGCCTCGACGCTTTCCCGCCAGATCACGAACGCCACGTTACCGAGCTGTCCGCCCACGATCGTCTCCACTCGTCCCTGCCGGCGTTTTCGCACCGGGCGGAGGTCGTCACAGGTTCTTCGATCGCACCGACGACGGCGGCGACGGCGACGGCGCCGTCGATGGCCGCGTTGCGAGGGTCCGCCTTCGGCGTCATTTCGCGATCAAGACCGCCGGCGGCGAATCCAGATGAAAGTCGTCGAAGAAGTCGTACTGGCCGGGATCGAGCCGGCGGATGATCAGGCTGCGGGTGACACCGGGCGCCAGCACCGTCTCCTTGCGCAGCTCGTTGCTCTCGAACTCGGCCGGCTCGGTGCCGGCATTGTGGAGCTCGAGCTTGATGCGGGTGTCGGCCGGCACCTCGAGGCGCTGCGGCGTCACCTTGCCGTTGTCGAACTCGATGCGAAACACCGGCGTGTCGTCCGCCCGGGCGCCGGCCGGCAGCGCGGTCGCCATCGCCATCGTCAGTGCGGCGGCGAGCACCGCCGAAAATGCGAATGTCGCCGTGCCGCGCGTGTCTCGCGCCGGCCGGCGACCCGGTCCGAAAAGGCCCATCGATCCATCACCTCGATTGCCCGGATCCGCTCCGGATCCTCCGCGTTCCTGCCACCTTTCCGCGGCCGGGCCGGCGGGGCATTCGCCGGCCGGCCTTTTCGCGGGAGGCGGTCGTCGTGGCGCGAAGGCGGGGCGGGCCGCGACGGCCTGCTCCGCCCGCTCGCGAGCGCGTCAGTAGCCGCCCTTCTTGCCGGTGCCGGCATAGGTGAAGTCGTACTCCACCGTGAACGGCTCGAACCACGGGGCGACGCCGGTCTCCTTGTCGACGTGACGGCCGAAGTGGCTGTGATTGTCGTCGGCCGGCGGGGCGACGGTGAACTTCAGCTTGTACTTGCCGGGCCCGTCGAGCTTGACGTTGTCGCCGTAGTGCGGCCCGTCGCTCGCCACCATCGGCATGGCGTCGCCCTTGATCGGCTTTCCGCCGTCCTTGGTCAGCTCGTACTTGACGTTCAGATAGCCGATCCAGTCGCCCTCGGCATAACCGTTCTTGTTGCTCTGCAAGGCCTTGATGTCGGCCTCGAGATGGATGTCGGAGTCCTTGGCCGGCCGCATCATGCCCGGCGGCTCCATCTCGATCGGCTGCAGATAGACGGCGGCGACCTCCATGCCGGCGGCCTCCACCTGGTGCGGCTTGCCGATCGGATATTCCTTGGCGACGGCCGGTGCCGCGAAAGCGATGGCGGCCGCACCGACCGCTGCAAAAACATATCGACGCATGAGATCCCCCTGATCGCCGCACGCGCTGCGTGCGGGTCGCGCCCGCAGGCGCGCCGGTTGCCTTCAACGGCTGCGACGGTGGCGTTGCGAACCGTTCGCGTCAAGGAGAATGATTTAGAATTTCAATAGGTTGGAAGCGCTCAAAAGAGCCGATGACCGGCCTTGCGGGGTGTCGCGGCGCCGATACCACCTTACGGAGCGGCCGGCGCGGGGGGCGCGGCCCCGCGCCCCCTGCCCCGCGTCCCCCGTCCTTGCCGCCTCGGCCGTCCGTCCTGGCCGGTGATCACTGGGTGTAGGCGCCCGCCCCCGTGGTCTTGCCGCCCGCCTTGCCGTCCGCTTTGCCGTCCGCCTTGCCGTGCTCCTCCGCCGACCGGTCGGGCGCGGCGCCGTCGTGCGGCCGGGCGGCCACCCCGTCGCGGCCGAGATAGAGCGTCTGCGAAGGGAACGCGAAGCCGGTGCCGCACGCCGCGACGATCTCCATGCACTTCAGGAGCAGCTCCTCCTGGATTTCCAGGAAGTGATTGAAATCGCGGGCGAGCACGTAGGAGAAGATCTCGACGTCGAGTGAATAGGCGTTCAGCGCGATGAAGCGGGCGCGCGCCGAGCCGCCGTCGACCTTGGGATGCTTCAGGAGCATCGTGTGCAGCGCCGACACCACCTCGCGGATCTGGTCGGGCGTCGTCTCGTAGCGGAGATTCAGCACCGGGTGGAACCAGAAGCGGTCGCGCTGGGAGAAGTTCTCGATGTGCAGCGAGGCGAACTCGCCGTTCGGAACGGTCAGCACGGTGCGGTCGAGCGTGCGGATCCGGGTCGAGCGGATGCCGATCTCCTCGATGGTGCCGAGCGCGGTGCCGAACCGGCAGAAGTCGCCGATCCGCACCGGGCGGTCGGCGATCAGCGTCACGCTGCCGATCAGGTTCTCGAACAGCTTTTGAGCGCCGAGCGCGATCGCCAGACCGCCGACGCCGAGGGCGGCGAGGCCGGCGGTGACGTTGACCCCGAACGCCCGCAGGAGGGTGGCGAGAAACACCACCACCAGCACCGCCTTGAAGGCGCGGTTGAGGAAGCTGATGATCGAGTAGGCGGTGAGCTGGCCGTGCCGCGACATGCGGCCGAGCACCACCTCGCTCGCCGCGTCGGTGAGCCGCCACAACAGCCAGGCGATCGCGAACCAGCCGATGATCTGCGCGGCG
This sequence comes from Rhodovulum sp. PH10, assembly GCF_000293785.1. Lineage (GTDB taxonomy): Bacteria > Pseudomonadota > Alphaproteobacteria > Rhizobiales > Xanthobacteraceae > Rhodoplanes. Next base: position 53,093 of record NZ_AKZI01000010.1, read on the forward strand.
AACACCACCCGGTAGCGGGCGATCACCGACACGCCCAGAAACTGCATCGAGATGCCGAACAGCACCAGCGTCAGCATGATGCGGACCGGGCCGGCGGCCGCCTCGACGAAGCGGCCGACCTTGGAGTCCGGGCCCTTGCGGATCAGCCGGCCGATCGGCCGGCGCAGCCAGATCAGGAACCAGGCGAGCGCGTAGGCGGCGATCACCGCGACCAGGAGCGAGGCCCAGTGCGAGGCCGGCGCGCCGGCGATGGTGGGGCCTTCCGGCACCAGATCGATCAGCCGCATGCCCGAGGTGTCGCGCGACAGCGCGCGGGCGAGGTCGGGGACGTCCTGCAGGGTGGTGTCGGAGACGAACCAGAGCTGCTTGCCGTCGCGCTCGATCCGGTTGGCGAGCAGCGGCACCTTCTCGTCGCCGTTCTTCACCACGCCGAACCGCTCGATGCCCTCGGCGAGCCCGTCGTCGCCGGTACCGGCCGGGTCGTTGCTGAGCTGGGCCGGCGTGATCACGATGCCGCTGCGGTCGAGCACCTGCTGGAACAGCTTGGCGAGGTCGGCGCCCGACACCGACGAGCGGCGGCCGGTCGACACCTTGTCGATCTGGAAGAACTGGACCGCGCGGTCGTAGTCGCCGGCGGCGAGCGCGTTCATCAGGCCGGACACCATGCCCTGCGGCGTCTCGCGGCCGAGCGGGTCCTTCTCCGGCGCCGCCGGGGCGGCCGCCGCCGGCTTGCCGTTGCCGCCGGTGGCCGGTGCCTGCGACCAGGCCGGCGCGGCGCCGAGCACGACGAGCAGCAGCAGGAGCGGGGCGAGCAGCCTTCCGGCAGGTGACTTCATGGTCGTCTGGTCCCTCGACAGCGGCCGTCGGCCTGGGTCCGCGGTCCGCCGCAGGGCGCACGACGCCCTCGGGGATTCCGCACGAAGCGGTCGCGCCGGCCGGCGGGAGCGGCCGGTTCCGACGACCGGTGAATCGGTATTGGGCGCCGCTATCGGCGTCGCCCGTTACCTGATGTCGTGAAAGGCCCGGCCGGCTCCCCGCGCGCCGGCCGCGCCGCGCCCCTGTCTCGGGGCGCAGTGTGACCATCCTATGGCGGGCTGCTCACCCGGCGTGGCTCACCCGGTGCGGCTCACTCGGCGGGGGCACCGCGCGGGGCGTCGGCCACCTGGCCGTGGCCCGGCTGGGCATCGCCCCACAGCCGGCGGTGCAGGCGGTCGAGCAGCAGATAGACCACCGGCGTCGTGTAGAGCGTCAACGCCTGCGAGACGATCAGCCCGCCGATGATGGTGATGCCGAGCGGCCGGCGCAGCTCGGCGCCCGGCCCGGTGGCGAGCAGCAGCGGCAGCGCGCCGAGGATCGCGGCGAGCGTCGTCATCAGGATCGGCCGGAACCGCTCGATGCACGCCTCGTGGATCGCTTGCGCCGCCGACAGGCCGCGCTGGCGCTCGCCTTCGAGCGCGAAGTCGACCAGCATGATGCCGTTCTTCTTGACGATGCCGATCAGCAGGATGATGCCGATCATCGCGATCTGCGACAGCTCGGTGCCGGACGCCTGCAGCGCGAGCAGCGCGCCGAGGCCGGCCGAGGGCAGCGTCGAGATGATGGTGAGCGGGTGCGCGAGGCTCTCGTAGAGCACGCCGAGCACCAGATAGACGGCGGCGAGCGCCGCCACCAGCAGGATCACCTGCGACTGGATGCCCTTGATCGCGGTCGCCGCATCGCCGGCGAAGTCGGCACGCAGCGTGTCGGGCAGATGCAGCCCGTCGACCGCCTGCTGGATCGCCGCGCTCGCCACCGCCACCGGCGTGCCGGCGGTGAGATTGTAGGTGATGGTGACCGCCGGGAACGGCCCCTGGTGATTGATCACGAGCGGCGCGAGGCCGCGCTCGAACCGCGCCACCGCCGACAGCGGCACCTGCTCGCCGGACGACGAGCGCACGTAGACGCGGTCGAGGTCGGTCGGGTCGCGCTGGAAGCGCGGATCGATCTCCAAGACCACGCGATACTGGTTGCGCTGGGTGAAGATGGTCGAGACCTGGCGCTGCGAGAAGGCGTTGTTGAGCGCGTCCGAGATGTCCTGCACGTCGACGCCGAGCCGGGCGGCGGCGATGCGGTCGATCACCACGTCGGCCTGCAGGCCGCCCTGCTCGCGGTCGGTCGAGACGTCGACCACGCCCGGCACCGTGCGGATGCGCGCCTGCACCTTCGGCACCCACTCCTGCAGCGCGGCGAAATCCGGCCCCCACAACGTGAACTGATATTGCGAGCGGCTGGACCGGCCGCCGGTGCGGATGTCCGAGGCGACGAACATGAACACCTCGATGCCGGGAATCGAATTGAGCTTGCCGCGCAGCCGGTCGACCACCCGCTGGGCGGAGATGCCGCGCTCGGCGAGCGGCTTCAGGCTGATGAACAGCCGCCCGTTGTTGACCGAGCCGGAGAACATCGAGCCGCCGACCGACGAGCCGACGCCGGACACCGCCGGATCGGACAGCACGATCTCGGTCGCCTGCTGCTGCAGCGCGACCATCTGCTCGTAGGAGATGTCGGTCGAGGCGCGGGTGCCGCCGAACAGGAGCGTCGAGTCGTCCTGCGGCATGAAGCCCTTCGGCACGACGATGAAGAGATGCACCGTGAGGCCGATCACCAGCACGAACGACAGGAGCGTCAGCCAGCGGTGGCGCAGCACGACCGAGAGGCTCGCGTCGTAGCCGCGCACCAGCGCCTGCACCGCGCGCTCCACCAGCCGGTCGAAGCGGCCGCCGCCGGCATTCGGCGAGCGGCGGATGAAATGGGCGCACACCATCGGCGTGACCGACAGCGACACCACCGTCGAGAAGGCGATGGCGAACACCAGCGTCACCGAGAACTCGCGGAAGAACCGGCCCATGATGCCGCTCATGAACAGGAGCGGAATGAAGGCGGCGGCGAGCGACAGCGAGATCGACACCACGGTGAAGCCGATCTGGCGCGAGCCTTCCAGTGCCGCGGCGCGCGGTGACAGGCCGCGGTCGAGATTGCGGAAGGCGTTCTCGATCATCACGATGGCGTCGTCGACCACGAAGCCGACGCAGACGATCAGCGCCATCAGCGACAGATTGTTGATCGAGTAGCCGACCAGCCACATCGCCGCGGCGGTGCCGGCGAGCGACAGCGGCACGGTGAGCCCGGCGGCGACGGTGGCGGCGCCGTGCCGCAGGAAGACGAACACCACCAGCATCACCATGGCGATGGTCACCGAGAGGGTGACCTCCATGTGGTGCACGCTCGCGCGGATCGTCTCGGTGCGGTCGGTGAGGATCGAGATCTTCAGATCGGCCGGAATCCAGCGCGTCAGCTCGGGCAGCAGCGCCTTGATGTGGTCGACCATCTCGATCACGTTGGCGCCGGCCTGCTTGGTGATGATCAGGAGCACCGAGGGCTCGCGGTCGAACCAGGCGGCGGAGCGGCTGTTGCGGGTGCTCTCCTCGACGGTCGCGATATCGGACAGCCGCACGACGGTGCCGTTCGCCGCGCGCACGATCACGTTGGCGTAGTCGGCGGGCGTGCGCAGCTGGCCGTTGGTGGCGATCGTCTCGCCGAGCCGCTCGCTGTCGAAGGTGCCGACCGGGCCGGTCGCGTTGCCGGCGACGATCGCCGCGCGCACCGCCTCCATCGACAGGCCCATGGTGGCGATCCGGTTGGGATCGACCCGCACGCGGATCGCCGGCTGCTCGGCGCCCGACACGTTGACCTCGGCGACGCCCTCGATCTGGGCGATGCGCTGGGCGATCACGGTGTCGGCGACGTCGTAGATCTCGCTCGGGCGGATGGTCTTCGAGGTGAGCGCGAGAATGAGGGCGGGCGCGGCTGCCGGGTTCATCTTGCGAAAGCCCGGCCGTGACGGCAGGTCGCCCGGCAGATCGGCGAGCGCCTGGTTGATCGCCGCCTGGACGTCGCGGGCGGCGCCGTCGACGTCGCGGTCGACGTCGAACTGGACCACCACGCTCGACGAGCCGAGCGAGGAGGTCGAGGTCAATTCGGTGACGCCGGGGATCTCGCCGAGCCGCCGCTCGAGCGGGGCGGCGACGGTGGCCGCCATGGTGGCGGGGTCGGCGCCGGGCCGGCTCGCCATCACCCGGATGGTCGGCAGGTCGACCGCCGGCAGGCTGCCGACCGGCAGGTTGAGATAGGCGACGGCGCCGAGCAGCAAGAGGCCGATGGCGAGCAGCGTGGTGGCGACCGGCCGGGCGATGAACGGGGCGGAGAAGTTCATGCGCTTCTCCCGGCGCAGGTGCCGCCCCGCAGCAGGACACACGAGGCTCTCGTTCGGGGACTACCCCCCTCCCTGTCCCTCCCCCACCCCTCCCTGTCCCTCCCCCACGAGGGGGGAGGGAACGACAGAACCGCAACGACGACACGCGTGGCAGTCGGGTCCAGCTTGTGGCGGTGATCTCGATGACGTCCCGGCCCGCTGCGGCCTGCTCCCTCCCCCCTCCTGGGGGAGGGCTGGGGAGGGGGGGCGCCCGAGGCGCCGACGCGTGCCGTCGGATGCCGCTCCCGCATCGCCCTACTCCGCCGCGGTGCGGACCGGCACCGGGTCGCCGCCGAGGCGGACGCGGATGCGCTCCATCGCGAGATAGATCACCGGCGTGGTGTAGAGCGTGAGGAGCTGGCTCAGCAGCAGGCCGCCGATGATGGTGATGCCGAGCGGGAAGCGCAGCTCCGCCCCCGTCCCGTTCTCGAGCGCGAGCGGCAGCGCGCCGAACAGCGCGGCGAGCGTCGTCATCATGATCGGGCGGAAGCGCAGCAGGCACGCCTTCACGATCGCGTCGCGCGGGGACAAGCCCTCGCCGCGCTCGGCCTCGAGCGCAAAGTCGATCATCATGATGGCGTTCTTCTTGACGATGCCCATCAGCAGGATGATGCCGATCAGCGCGATCACCGACAGATCCTGGCCGAACACGATCAGCGCGAGCAGCGCGCCGACGCCGGCAGATGGCAGCGTCGAGAGAATCGTCAGCGGGTGGACGTAGCTCTCGTAGAGCACGCCGAGCACGATATAGATCGCCACCACCGCGGCGAGGATCAGCCACGGCGTGCCGGCGAGCGAGGAGGCGAACTCTTCGGCGTCGCCCGAATAGGCACCGGTGATCGAGCCGGGCATGCCGATCGCGACCTCGGCCGCGCTCACCGCCGCCACCGCGTCGCCGAGCGCCGCGCCGTGCCCGAGATTGAAGCTGACGGTCGCCGCCGGGAACTGCGCCTCGTGCATCACCACCAGCGGCGCGGTGGTGCGCTCGACGGTCGCCACCGTCGACAGCGGCACCAGCCCGTTCGAGATCGAGGAGGTGGTCGAGGTCGACGAGGTCGACGACGTCACCGACAGGATCGATGACGAGATGCCGACCGGCAAGAAGAGCTTCGAGAGCGCGGAGGGGTCGGTCTGGTATTCCGGCTTGGCCTCGAGAATCACCCGATACTGATTGGATTGCGCGTAAATGGTCGAGATCTGGCGCTGGCCGAAGGCGGAATAGAGCGTGTCGTTGATCGACTGCATCGACACGTCGAGCCGGGCCGCCTGCTCGCGGTCGATATGGATGAAGGCGCGCAGGCCGCCGTCCTGGCTTTCCGACGCGACGTCGCTCACGCGCGGGTCGTCCTGCAGGCGGGCGACCAGCCGCGCGGCCCAGCCCGAGACGTCGGCGGCGTCGACCCCGGTGAGGGTGTACTGATACTGCCCGCGGCTCGATCGGGTGGCGATCTGGATGTCCTGCACCGGCTGGAAATGGACCCGCATGCCGGGGATCGGCGCGACCGCCGCCTTCAGACGGTCGATCACGCCGTCGACGAAGACGGCGCGCGCGGCGCGCGGCGTCAGCACGATCTGCAGGCGGCCGGCATTGGGCGTCGGGTTCATGGTCGAGACGCCGATCACCGAGACGACGCCGGTGACGTCGGGGTCCTTGCGCACCGCCCGCACCACCTCGGCCTGCAGGCGCTGCATCTCGGCGAACGATACGTCCGGCCCGGCATCGGTCACCGCGGTGATCATGCTGGTGTCCTGCAGCGGCAGAAAGCCCTTGGGGATCACCAGATAGAGCCACACGGTGGCGGCGAGCGTCAGCGCGGTGACGACGAGCGTCCCGACCTGGTGGTTCAGCACCCAGTCGAGGCTGCGATGATAACCCGCGACGCTCGCCTCGATCGCCCGGTCGAGGCTGCGCCCGACCTTTCCGCCGGCGCCGTCCGCGGGGGCACGGCGCAACAGGCGCGAGCACATCATCGGCGTCAGCGTCAGCGAGACGATCGCCGAGACCACCACGGCGATGGTCAGGGTCAGCGCGAACTCGCGGAACATGCGGCCGACGATGCCGGTCATGAACAAGAGCGGGATGAACACCGCGATCAGCGACACGGTCAGCGAGATCACCGTGAAGCCGATCTCGCGGGCGCCGTCGAGCGCCGCCTCGAACGGGCTCTCGCCGTCCTCGACGTGGCGGACGATGTTCTCGATCATCACGATGGCGTCGTCGATCACGAAGCCGGTGCCGATGGTCAGCGCCATCAGCGACAGGTTGTTGAGGCTGAAGCCGCAGAACCACATCACCCCGAAGGTGGCGACGAGCGACAAGGGCAGCGCCACCCCGGCGATCACCGTCGCCCGCACGCTGCGCAGGAACAGCAGCACCACCAGCACGACGAGGCCGATCGCCAGCACCAGCGTGAACTGCACGTCGTGCACCGAGGCTTTGATGGTCCCGGTGCGGTCCGACACCACGGTGAGGTCGACGCCGACCGGCATCGCCGCCTTCAGCCGCGGCAGGGTGGCGAGGATGCGGTCGACCGTCTGGATCACGTTGGCGCCCGGCTGGCGCTGGATGTCGATCACGACCGCCGGCTTGTCGTCGTACCAGCCGCCGACCTTGTCGTTCTCCAGCCCGTCGATCACGTCGGCGACGTCGCGCAAGAGCACCGGGGCGTCGTTGCGATAGGCGACGATCAGGTCGCGATAGGCGCTCGCGGCCTCCAGCTGGTCGTTGGCGGCGATGGTGTAGGCCTGGTGGGCGCCGTCGAGCGCACCCTTGGGGCCGGCGACATTGGCGTTGGCGATGGTCGAGCGGAGGTCTTCGAGCGCGATGCCGTAGGCGGCGAGCCGCGAGAGATCGGCCTGGATCCGCACCGCCGGCTTGAGATTGCCCTGCACCGAGACGCGGCCGACACCGGTCACCTCGCTCATGCGCTGGGCGATCATGGTGTCGGCGAGGTCGCTCATGTCGCGCAGCGGGATGGTCTTCGAGGTCAGCGCGATGGTGACGATCGGCACGTCGGCCGGGTTCACCTTCGAGTAGGCGGGCGGATAGGGGAGGTTTCTCGGCAGCGTCGAGCCGGCGGCGTCGATCGCCGACTGCACGTCCTGCGCGGCGGCGTCGATGTCGCGCGTCAGCTCGAACTGAAGCGTGATCTGCGAGACGCCGTAGGAGCTCGACGACACCATCCCGGCGAGCGCGGGAATCTGCCCGAACTGCCGCTCGAGCGGCGCGGTGACCAGCGCCGCCATGGTGTCGGCGCTGGCGCCCGGGAGGCGCGTCTGCACCTGGACGGTGGGGAAATCGACCTGCGGAAGCGAGGCGACCGGCAGCAACCAATAGCCGAGCAGGCCGCCGAGCATCACCGCGACGCCGAGCAGCGAGGTGGCGATCGGGCGCCGGATGAACGGCGCGGAGACGCTCATCGCACGGTGCTCCCGCGGGCGCTCCCTTCGGTGCCGGACCGCCGGCTCTCGGCGGCCGACCGGTCGGTCGCCGGCTTGCCGGCCGCCGGCTCACCGTCCACCGCGGCGGCGGGCTCGGCCGGGTCGGCCCGGTCGGCCGGCGCGATCGCCGAGGCCTCGGTCTTCTGGCGGCTCGCGCCGTCCTTGCCGGCCTGCGGTGCCGCGCCGTTTCCGGTTCCGTTCCCGTTCCCCTCGCCCGACACGGTGACCTTCTTGCCGTCGGAAAGCTGCGAGAAGCCGGTGGTGACGATGCGGTCGCCGGCGGCAAGCCCGGAGGCGATCACCGCCTGACGGTCGTCCTGCTGGGCGACGGTGACCGGGCGCACCGCGACGGTCGAGCCCTTGCCGATCACGTAGGCGAAGGTGCCGTCCGGCCCGCGCTGCACGGCGGCGGTCGGCACCACCACGACGGCCTTCAGCGTGTCGACCAGGAGCTTCACATTGACGAACTGGCCGGGCCACAGCTGCAGGTCGGCATTCGGGAACTCGCCGCGCATCCTCACCGTGCCGGTGGTGGCGTCGACCTGGTTGTCGATCACCTTGAGGAGGCCGCGGTCGAGCACGGTCGTGTTGTCGGTGCCGAGCGCCAGCACCGGCAGGGCGCCGTGGGCAAAGGCCTTCACCACCTCGGAGAGCTGCTGCTGCGGCAGCGTGAAGGTGACGTAGATCGGCTGCACCTGGGTGATCGTCACGATGCCGGTGGTGTCGGCCGCCTTGACCAGATTGCCGACGTCGACCAGCCGGATGCCGGTGCGCCCGGTGAGCGGGGCGACCACCTTGGTGTAGTCGAGATAGGCCTTCTGGTTGTCGATCGAGGCCTGATCGGCCTTCACCTGCGCGGCGTACTGGGCGACGGTCGCGCGCTGGGTGTCGGCCTGCTGCTGGCTCGTCGCGTTCGACTTGGCGAGCCGCTCGTAGCGCTCGAGGTCGATCTTGGCGTTGGCGAGCAAGGCCTCGTCCTGCGCCTTCTTGGCGACCGCCTGATCGTACTGCGCCTGATAGATGGTCGGGTCGATCTCGGCCAAAACGTCGCCCTTGCGGACGGTCTGGCCCTCCTCGAAGTTCAGCTTCAGGAGCTTGCCGTCGACCTGCGAGCGCACCGTCACGCTGTTGAGCGCGCGGGCGGTGCCGACGCCGTCGAAATAGACCGGCACGTCGGCGGTGGCGGCGGTGGCAGCGAGCACCGGCACCGGGCCGCTGCGGGCGGTGCGGCGGCCGGCGGTCATGCCGGGGGGGCCGGGCGGGGCGCCCTCGTCGGCGCCGACCGGAGCGCTGCGCCGGCCGGACCAGCTCACCACGCCCCACACGGTGCCACCCATCACGGCGAGAGCGAGGCCGACGCCGAGCGCACGGCGCAGCCGCGAGCGGCGCGGCTTCGGCGCCGCGGTGGCGGAGGGGCGGGTCGCCGGATCGTCCGGCGAAGTGTTCGGGGGTACGCTCACACCTTGTCTCCGATGCGCGGCGGCCAGCCGCCGCCGAGCGCCTGGAACAGATCGACCGCCGCCAGGATGCGCGCGAGCCGCACCTGCACCAGCGTGTCGTCGGCATTGAACAACGTCTGCTGCGAGTCGAGCACCGTCACGAGGTCGACCGCGCCTTCGCGCAGCCGCGTCTCGGCGATGTCGAACGCCTTGCGGGCGGCGCGCACCGCCTCCGCCTGCAGCCGCTCGCGCTCGGTCTGCTTGGCGAGGTCGACCAGCGCGCGCTCGACGTCGGCGAAGCCGTTCAGCACCGCCTGCCGATAGGTCTGCAGAAGCTCGAGCTGGCGGCCCTGCGCCTGCTCGAGCTGGCCCTTCAGCGTGCCGCCGTCGAAGATCGGCTGGGTCAGGCCGGCGCCGACCGAGTAGAACCAGGCGCCCGGCCCGAACAGGCTCGACAGCGCCGCGCTCTGCACGCCGTTCTGGCCTGTGAGCTGGATCGACGGGAAGAAGGCGGCGCGCGCCTGCTCGACCGAGTGGTTGGCCGAGACGAGATCGGCCTCGGCGGCGCGGATGTCGGGGCGCTGGTTGATCAGGTCGGACGGCAGTCCGGGCGGGATGCGCGGCACCCGCACGGCATCGAGCGTGCCGCCCTTCACCGCGAAATGCTCGGGCGTGCGGCCGACCAGCACGGCGAGCGTCGCCCGGTTCTGGCGGATGGTGATCTCGAACGCCGGCAGCGTCGCCCGCACGGTGGCGACCAGCGATTCCTGCTGCGACACGTCGAGGCTGTTGGCGGTGCCCGCCTCGAAGCGCTCGCGCACCACCTTGAGGATGCGCTCGGCCGCCTTCAGGTTCTCCCGCGCGATGCGCAGGCGATCCTGGGCGCCCATCAGCTGGAAATAGGTCTTGGCGACGTTCGCCACGGCGGTGAGCGCGACGGTGTCGCGGTCGAACCGCGAGGCGACCGCGGTCTCCTGGGCGGCCAGCAGCGCGGCGCGGTTCTTGCCCCAGAAGTCGAGCTCGTAGCTCGCGTTGAAATAGCCGTCGAAGGTGCTGCGCGAGGCGCCGCTGCCGCCGGCCGCCCGCCCGGTGCGGGCGCGGCTCGCATCGGCGGCACCGCCGAGATAGGGATACAGCGCCGCGCCGGAGACGCGCGCCTGCGCGTCGGCCTGGATGATGCGGGCGACCGCGGCGGCGATGTCGAGATTGGAGATCTGGGCCTCCTCCATCAGCGTCGTCAGCTCGGCCGCGCGAAAGCCGCGCCACCAGTCGATCGACGGCCCGACCTCGGCGGAGCCCTTGCCCTCGCGATAGGCGTCCGGCACGTCGAGCCGGAGCGCCGGCTTCTCGGTGCCGACGAAGCAGCCGGCGAGCGCCTGGGCGAGCAGCACGACGCCGGCGACCGCCACCGTCCGCCGGCCGACGACGCCGCGCGGCGCCGGCGGAAGCGGGTGGTCCGGGCAGTCCGGGTCGGTGATGTCCGGGCTCGTCACGGCGTCCGGCCGGCCGCTGCCGGTCCGGCCTCCTTCGATACGTTGCGCACTCTCGTGTCCCCCTCGCATCCGCATGCCCACGGCCCGCGCCTCCCGTCGCGTGCCGCGGAGCGACCCGTCGCCATCGGCGCCCGGTCGCCCGTTGCGGAAGCCCCGAGGGCTCTGCACCCTCAAGACGGCAATTTATAGAGCGAAATCACCGTCTGCCGTCATGACGGATACGACGGATGCCGCCGGATCCTTCGCCGCACCCGCGCCGCACCCGGAGCTTTTTTCCGCCGGCCCGGAGCGGGCGTTCGGGGCCTTCGGAAAACACGAATGGCCGGGTTCGCCCCGGCCATTCGGTCGCCTGTCGGAAAATGCGGTCGGCCGATCAGTCGCCGAGGCCGCCCACGTGCTTCTGGGCGTACAGCTCGAGGCCGAGCTTGGAGACGAGGTCGAGCTGCGTCTCGAGGAAGTCGATATGGCCTTCCTCGTCGGTCATCAGCTCCTCGAACAGGTTCTTGGAGGGGAAGTCCTTGACGCTCTGGCAGTAGGCGGCGGCCTCCTGGTACAGCGCGCGGGCCTCCTGCTCGGCCGCGAGGTCGCATTCCAGGACCTCCTTGACGGTCTGGCCGATCCGCAGCGGGTCGAGCACCTGGAGGTTCGGGAAGCCCTCGAGAAAGAGGATGCGCGCGATGAACTTGTCGGCGTGCTGCATCTCCTCGATCGACTCCTCGCGCCACTTCTTGGCGAGGTCGAGATAGCCCCAATCCTCGAGCATGCGATAGTGCAGCCAGTACTGGCTCACCGCGGTGAGCTCGCTCCGCAATCCCTTGTTCAGGTATTCGATGACCTTGGCGTCGCCCTGCATCTGGCCTGCTCCGTTACGTCGGCAATCCATTGCGCGCCGCACCTGCGTCGCGTCCCGGTCAAAATGCTGGAACGACTCCAACTTAGCAAGGGCACGGCTGCGCGAAGAATCGTCAATACCTGCCCATGATACCATCGTCGGCGTTCTGGAACCGACGATGCTCGCCGGTCCGGCAACGCCACCGCCGCTCGAAACCATTCGATTTTCGGAAAGCCCCCGCGCGCCGCAAGCCGTCAGCCGAGCGGCTGGCCCGAGCGGAGATCGAGCCGCGGCTCCGGATGCGTCACCGGCGCGCCGGCCGTGGTCCCGGCCTCGATGGGCGCCGCATCCGCCGGCCTCGCGTGCTCGTGATGCGCGTGCGCCTGCCCGTGATGCGCGTGCGGATGATGGTCGTGGTCGTGGTCGTGGTCGTGGTGATGGTGGCCGTGACGGCCATGGTGGTCGGCGTGGTCGTGATGGTGGTCGCCGGCGTGATTGTTCGGGCAGCACGCGCACCCGTCGCCGCACTGCGCCAGCGCCTGGTTCATGATCTTGCGGATCGTCCGGGCGCAGCGGCCGCACTGGGCGCTGCAGCCGAGACAGCCATAGACCTGGCTGGTCATGCGCGGCGAGCGCTCGCTCACCACGTCCCGGATCTGGCGATCCGAGATGACGTTGCAGGAACAGACGATCATGGCGATGGCTGAATCCGGCTGTCGATCGTTCGGGATCGAAACGGCCGCCCCACGCGGCCGGTCTTCATGAAATAGTGCGGCTGCGAGGCAATTGCAAAAGAAAAAATCTCTTTTAAATGATTCCAACCGACAGGTTCATACGGTCATACGAGCGACATTTTCGTCACCACGAGGCGCGCAAGAACAGTCTTGACTGTGACTAGGCAGGCCAATGCGTCGAGACGACTGTCGAGGCGCAACGACACTACATCGCATCGTCTCGAATACGACAAAACTATACGATTGCCGATGCCGGGAAAGGCGCACGAAACGGTTGCCGGTCACCGGATCCCGACACTCTGAGCTTTCGTTCGTCGCAACCGCGACGCCCCGACGCAGCCCTCGGACGACTACGTAAGTCCAGCCGCCGGCGTACCTTTTTCCCCCGCGCCGCTCAGCGGACGGTGAAGTGGATGGGCCGGCGGAAGCGGGTCGGCGCGCCGGGAGGCGGCGCCGGAAACGGCGAGGCGCGGCGCACCATGGACAAGACCTCGCGGTCGAGCACCGCGCTGCCGCTGCTGCCGGCGAGCGCCGCCGAGACCACCCGGCCGCCGCCGTCGAGCGCGAAGGCGACCGTGGCGGTGCCGGTCTCGCGGCGCCGGCGGGCCTCCTCCGGATAGCGCTGGAAGCGGGCGAGATGGGCGGCCACCAGCCCCGGATAGTTCGACGCGGCATCCGACCGGCCGCGGCCGACCCCGCTCGAGCCGCGCGACGGCGAGGCCTCCGACGACGCCGCGGCGTCGCCGCGCGCGCCGGACCGCACAGCCGCGCGCGGCCGCGCCGGACGATGCGCCGTCCGCGCCGCCGGCTTTTGCGGCGCCGGCTTCGCCGTCTCGGCCTTTGCACGCACAGAGGCCGCGTCGGGCCGCGGATCGGCCGGCGGCACCGGCGTTTCGGCCCGCGCGGTCGTCTCGGCCGGCGGCACCGGCGCTACCGCCGCCACCGTCGCGGGTGGTGTCGTCTCGGCCGGTCGCTCGGGCGCCGGCGTCTCGGTCGTCACGGTCTCGGGGGCGGGAGCGGCGATCTCGCCGTCCGGCGCCGGCGGCGGCACCGTCTCGTAGGGTGCGGGTGCGGGAGCGGGCGCGGCCTCTTTCGTCTGGTCCGGAGACTCGTCCGGTGGCGGCGCGGTGTTTTCCACCTGTTGCGGCGCCACCTCGGCTTTCGTGGTTTCCGGCGGCGGCTCGGCCGCGCGCTGCTGCTCCGGCTCCGCGGACTGGTCCGCCTTCTCGTCCGCCTTCTCGTCCGCCTCTTGCGAGGTCGTCTCTCGCGCCGCGGGCTCGCGTTCCGGCTCGCCCGCCGCCGTGGCCGCCGCGGACGGCTCCGACGCGTCCTCGCTCGGCGTCTCCGCCCGGCCCGCCACCGTCGCGCCGCCGAGCACCAGCTCGACCGACATCACCTGCTCGCCGGTGCTCGCCATCGGCGGCGTGCGGGCATCCGCCAAGCGCAGCAGCCCGAGATGGACCGACAGCGACACCAAGAGCCCGACCATGAAGGCCGCGCTGAGCGGCGACGAGATCAGCGGCGCCGGCCGGCCTTCCGGCAAGACCTCGACCGCCGGCGGCTCGGACGGCGCGGCGCTCCGCCGGCCCGAGCCGTGGCGCGGGCGAAACACCAGGACGTTCTCGGCCTCCGCCGACAGCTCCGGCGGGATCGTGCCGGGCAGCGGGGCGGGCCGCTCCTCGGCGCGCACGGCGAGCCGGGGGCAGGACCGGTCGGGCGAGCGCGAACAGCGTTCGGGAAAAATCTCGGGCATGAGGTCACCGCACCTGCGGCCACTCTATGCCATCGGCCCCGGACCGCGCCACCGCCGCGATCCTATATCATCGATCATACAGGATGGAAGCCGGCGCACCCCAGCCCCGCGTTCGGAGCGCTACCGCTCGCCGCCGCGGGCGCGCGAGCGACAAGAAGAAGTCGAAGCCCCCTGGACGGTCTCGGCCGGCCGAGATCGTGATCGATTTACCCTTGGGGTGGCGTCGACAGGAGGCGCCCCGATCGAGTTAAGCCATGGCTCAGCATCGTCCGGATGGCGTGGAGAATGCGGATGTCGCGCCGGCGAACCGACACGATCACAAAACGATCGTCGGCATGGGGATACGCCCCTGTAGGAGGAAAAACCTTTGGTCACCTTTCAAAAGACGAGTCCGAGACGCCACGCGCGTTCGGAACCGATTGAGCAAATATACCACGAAGAACCGGTCCACACTCCGGGAAACTGCCCGCAATAAACGAGTTCCGCAGACCCTGTTCTGCCTGCAAGCTTTAGTTCTTAAGTCAAGACAGCGGAACGATGCGCGATTATGTCCGCCAACAACCGTCTGAGGGCTGGATTGTACTGGAGGATACGCGGACAACCCCGAAGCGGATCAGCGGCTACCCTTCTGGTCGACGCGGGGCGTTGCGGCCGGCAACCGTAAGCTGAGCTTCTTGGTGTCGTCCGAACTCGCCCCGGACGTGTACGGCCCTTCCGTCGCGCTCGCCCCTGTCGCGGTCACCGCATTTTTCTCCGCGGAAGGCTTCAGGCACCCCTTGCAGATGACAATACGCTCGCGGAGCCGCGCATCGATCCTTCTCTCGCGCTCGTACCATTCGGGAGTAAACGGCTTCAAGGGCGCGGCAGCATGTAAATCAGCGAGCGACCCATCATGGGCCCGCTTCACAGTAGAGCGGGTCGAATGCGAGGTCCCTGCGGCACTTGGACGACCTTCCGACACGACCGCACGATCGTAACGAAACTCGCTCCCACCCCGCGACACAGGCCACGCACCATAGGTGCCTGTGCCGCAGCTGGCCACTCCCGTGGCGACCATGAACACTGCGCAGAGTTGCCGGATGCTCATTCGCCCCTCCCGAGCCGAAGTTTAGTTGTATGACGTGAGCACCGCACGATCAAGCGAACTGTTGCTAGGGTCAGGGCAATCGCTTGAGGCGGGGGCCGGTATCGGCGCGGATATTGCTGTGATTCAAGAGAGGCCCGAAACGGCGCGGGCCTTCGATGACCGACGACACTGCCAAGGATACCGCCGGTCGATCCCTGATCGA